>JAJCXW010000029.1 GCA_029263235.1 Acidimicrobiales bacterium | reverse complement strand
CCAACATCACCACCCTGTCCTACAACGGCGTGCTCGACGTCGGCATGTTCGTCGATCCCACCGCAATAGACGACCCCGCCGACTTCCGCGACTGTGTGGAGGCTGCGTTCACCCGGCTGGTCATGTGACCTAGTCCTCTTGGGTGAAGGTCGATTCCGGAGCACGATCCAACAAATCGTCAATCGTGGGAGTCATCCGTGGATTTCGAGGTGTCGGAGAAGATGCAGACCATCCTCGCGATGGTCGACGAGTTCATAGCCAACGACGTGATCCCGCTCGAGGGCGAGATGTTGCATGGGGATCAGGCGACACTCAACGCGCTCATCGTCGAGAAGCAGCAGCGCGTGCGCCAGATGGACCTCTGGGCGCCCAACCATCCCGTCGAGTTCGGTGGACTCGGGCTCAACATGGTCGAGCACGGAATGCTCGCCGAGGCACTGGGACGCACTCCTCTCGGTCTGCTCGTGTTCGGATGTCAGGCCCCCGATGCCGGCAATGTGGAGATTCTTCACAAGTACGCGACCGACGAACAGCGCGAGCGTTTTCTTCGACCGCTGGTCGAGGGTGAGGTCCGAAGCTGCTTCTCCATGACCGAACCGGAGATGCCCGGGTCCAACCCGGTGATGATGGCGACCACCGCCCGCAAGGACGGCGACGACTACGTGATCAACGGCCACAAGTGGTTCACTTCGGCCGCCGATGGCTCCGCCTTTGCGATCGTGATGGCGGTGACCGATCCCGACGCCCCGCCCTACAGCCGGGCCAGCATGATCTTGGTCCCGACCGACACACCCGGTTTCGAGCTGATTCGCAACGTGAGCGTCATGGGCCATTCGGGGTCGGGCTACGGAACCCACGGCGAGGTCAGCTATCAGCAATGCCGGGTGCCGCAAGCCAACCTCCTCGGCGGCGAGGGCGACGGTTTCGTGATCGCTCAGGAGCGGCTCGGGCCGGGTCGCATCCACCACTGCATGCGTTGGATCGGCATTGCCCAACGAGCGTTCGAGATGATGTGCGACCGAGCCAACGAACGCCAAATACGTCCCGACGGCCAGACTCTCGCCAGCCGGCAGGTGATCCAGCATTGGGTCGCCGAGACCGCGGCCGAAATCTCCGGCGCCCGTCTAATGACCCTCAACGCGGCTTGGATGATCGACCAGGTCGGACCCAAAGCCGCACGCGACGAGATCGCATCAATCAAGTTCCAGGTCGCGAACGTCATGTTGCGAGCAGTCGACCGGGCAGTCCAGGTTCACGGCGCCCTCGGAGTCACCGACGACACGATCCTGTCCTACTGGTACCGACACGAGCGGGCAGCCCGCATCTACGACGGCGCCGACGAGGTCCACAAGTCGTCGCTCGGCCGTCGTCTGCTCGAACGGAAAGCCAGCGGCCGCCCGGTCCGGCTCGGAATGGCCCACGACTAGCCGACCGGCGGAACGGCTTCGGTCGGTTCAGACGTAGGTGGATCCCTTGGGCATGCCCTTGTCGGTGCGGATCTCCACGTTGACCAACGCCGGCAGGCCCGAAGCGAACGCTCGGGCAATGGCCGGGGCGATCTCATCGGGTTCGGTGACATGCTCACCGTGGCCTCCTAGGGCCTCCACCACCTTGTCGTAGCGGGTCCGGTTGAGTTCGGTCGCCACCAGTCGATCCTCGCCGTAGATCACAGCCTGAGGCCGGAGCATCTGACCCCACGCCGCGTCGTTACCGACGATTCCGACGATCGGCAGACCGAAACGAACGGCCGTGTCGAACTCGAAGCCGTTGAGGCCGAAAGCTCCGTCGCCGTAGACGATCATCACCCGCTTGTCGGGGTTCGCCTTCTGCGCGGCTAGAGCGAACGGCATTCCCACACCAAGCGTGCCCAACGGGCCCGGATCCATCCAACCTCCGTTGGATGGCACCCTGATCACCTTCGAGGCTTGAGCGACGATGTCGCCCCCGTCGCCGATCACGATCATGTCGTCGGTGACAGCATCGGCGATCTCGCGGCACAACCGCAGAGGGTCGATGGGGACCTCATCGCTGTTGAGCTGGGAGGCAAGTTCTGCGTCGGCCTGGTCCTCCAGAGCGCGCAGTTCCGAGGAGTAGTCGGAGAAGTCGACTCCGCCTCCGGATGTGGCGATCTGTTCACGAAGCGCATCGAGGTTGGCGCCGAGGTTGCCGACAAGCCCGACATCGGCCGACCGATTCTGGCCGATCAGGGTCTCATCGAGATCGAGTTGAACAATCTTGGTGTCGGCCGGGATCGACGCTCCGAATCTCATCCGGAAATCGAGTGTTGTGCCCGCCAGCAGGACAACGTCGGCACGACCGAGCGCCACCTTGCGAGTGCGATTGAAGAACTGGGGGTGGTCCATCGACAGCAGGCCGCGGGCCATACCGTTGGTGAAACACGGAATGTTGATGGCTTCGGCGAGCCTCTGGAGCGCCGGCCCGCCTTCGCTCCACTTTAGTGAAGTTCCGGCCATCACCATGGGGTTGTCGGCGGCTGCGAGCACCGCTGCGGCCTCCGCCACCTGCGAGGCCGGAGACCCGGCGACGACCCGATAGTCGCGGAACTTGGGCGCAGGAACTGCGTCGACATCGACCGGGGCGCTCAGCACATCCATGGGGATCTCGAGAAAGGCCGGACCCGGGATGCCCGACACCGCTGTGCGGATGGCGAGTTCGATGTACTCGGCTATGCGGTTGGTCTCGTAGCAGGCATCGGCCCATTTCGAGATCGGCTTCATCACCGACACGTGGTCCATCTCCTGGAGTGAGCCACGTCGAAGATTGTTGAACGGCCCCTGCCCCCCGAACACGAGAATCGGAGAGTTGGCTCGCCACGCGTTGGCAACACCGGTGACGCCGTCGGTGACACCGGGCCCTGCGGTGAGTATCGCCACGCCGACCTTGCCGGGATGAAGACGCGCCCAAGCATCAGCGGCGTGAACCGCGGCCTGCTCGTGACGAACGTCGATGATCTCGATGCCCTCGTCGATGCAGCCGTCGTAGATGGCCATCACGTGACCGCCCGAAAGCGTGAATACGCACTCGACACCCGCTGCTTTCAGTGTCCGCGCCGCGAGTCTGCCTCCGTGGGTCATGAGTTCTCCGTTGATCGTTCGGGTTGTGATGCCGGCTTGGTGGGCGCGTGCGGTTCGAGTATGCCAAGCCGTTCGGCGGCCACGAACTGCGTTCTCAGCTGCTGATAGTCGGCTTCGTCGAGCATGCGGTAGACAGTGTCGCCGCGTTGGCGCCAGAACACCGAATCGTCGGACGCTCCCGGTGAGTAGTGCGCACGCTTGAGGTCGCGGACGAGGATCTTCTTGGTCTCCGTGAACGTGAAGTCGTCGACTACCCGCACGAAGTCCGGGAACCACTTGCGATCCATGGCCCCGTCGACGCATTGGCCCTCGCAGAAGTCGAAGAACTCCTGGGGGTCGAGCTCGGCTCCTTCGTTGAGAAGTACAGCTGTCATCAGCCACTCATCGGACACGGGACATGGCACTCCGTAGGCGGCAGCGAGTGCCACGTCGGGATGCTTGGCAATCTCGAGGGCCACTTGGAAGGCCGAGAAGTTCTCTCCGTCCTTGCGAATCCAGTCGTCGGTGCGGCCGTCGAAGTAGAGATACCGCAGGTCGTCCTCGATCAGGATGTGGCCGAGATCACCCGAGCGGTAGATGCCGTCGCGGAACTTTGAGTTGGTCGCGTCTTCGTTGTCGAAATAACCTTGGAACAGACCGGCCTCGGGCGACACCCGGCATATCTCTCCGACTGTCTGGTCGTAGTTGAGGATTCGTCCTTCGTCGTCGAGTTCGGCGGCCGGACACTCCTCGCCGTCGGTGTCGAGGATCTGTACGGCCGGGTCCTTGATCTCGCCGACACTCCCCCGCGGATCGGAACGTTTGCGCACCACCGACATGGCTGCCTCGGTGGAGCCGTAGAACTCGTGCATGTCGTCGAGGCCGAACCAGTCGATCATCCGATCGATGTCGGGTGGCGATGCACCGTTGCCCATCGTGACCCGCAATTGGTTGCGGGGGTTGTCGGTGAGTTCTCGTCGCATCGTGTCGAGATCGTCGCCATACCGTTCGGTCACACTCTCGAGGATGTAGTGCGCCGGCTCTCCTACGTAGTTCCAGTAGGTGACACCCATGTCGAGCACGTCGTCCACGAAGCCACTCGCTGAGAATCGTTCACGTATGGCGAGGGCCGCTCCCGAATAGAACGCCGGCATCACCGCCATGAACATGGAGTTGGAGTGGAACAGCGGCATGCAGGCGTATCCGACGCCGTCTCGACCGAGCTCCACCTGGCTGGCTATGAAGAGGCCGGCACTGAGAAACTTCAGGTGGTTGTTGTTGATGCCCTTGGGCAGACCGGTTGTGCCCGATGAGTAGATCACCATCAACG
>JAJCXW010000028.1 GCA_029263235.1 Acidimicrobiales bacterium | reverse complement strand
GGAGGTGTCCGTATCCGGCTCCTCACCAGCCAACACCAACGCGTGGTGCGGGTGAAGGAACACTCCGCCGTCTTGAACAGTGCGGACAGCGGATATGAGTTCGTCGCCGGCGGCCTGCTTGAGTACGTACCCTGCGCCACCGGAAGCCAGCACCTGACGGACGTACGAAACATCGTCCATCATCGTCAGGACGAGCACCTTGGTATTCGGACACATCTGTTCGATCTGGACGAGCGCCTCCAGTCCGTTGCAGCGCGGCATGTTGATGTCGAGCAGGATGACGTCGGGTTGTAGTTCAACAGCGCGACCGACGCAGTCGAGGCCGTCCTCGGCCTCGCCGACAACCTCCATGTCTGCCTCTGCCTCCAGCAAGGCTTTCAGCCCGGCTCTCAAGACCGTGTGGTCGTCGGCGAGAATCACACGAATCGAGGTCATATCGGCACCTCAACGAACACCGTCGTGCCGTCGCGACCGCTCTCGATGGTGATCCGACCGCCCAGGATTTCAGCCCTCTCCTGCATGCCGTGAATCCCGACGCTCTGGCCACTCCTTCGTACCGCGACGTGATCGAATCCATGGCCATCGTCCTCGATGATCGCTCTCACCATCCCGTTGCGAATGGTCACCACCACGCTCAGCTGACGCGAAGCGCTGTGACGCGCGGCGTTGGTCATCGCCTCCTGCACGATTCGGTAGAGGTTCGTCTCAGTAGAGGGAGCGAGACGACTTGGCAGCTCGACGTGGAGGTCGACAGGCATGTTCGGGTGGAGGATTCCGAAGTCCCTTGAGTAGAGATTGAGTGCTGCCGCCAAGCCGAGATCATCCAGCGCGCTAGGTCGGAGTTCGCGGCTCATCTGGCGGACCTGATCCAGCGTCTCCTCGGCCAACTGCTGAAGTTCCTTTCGCTTGGCGATGGCCGTCTCATCCGCTCCCGACTGAGTCAGTGCAGCCATTCCCACCATCATCGAGCTGAGGGCCTGGCCGACCGTGTCATGAAGGTCTCGCGCGATTCGTTTCCGCTCGGCCTCTTGTGCGTCGATCAACTGCTCGAGCAAACGCGTTTGGACGGCTTCGCTCTCTGCGATGGTCTGCCGACTCCCCTTCAGGTCGATTTCCATCCGGCTGAACGCCACGCCGAGCGCACCGATCTCATCGCCCGACCAGCGTCGGGGGGGAGCGGAGATGTCGCCGCCGCCAACATCACGAGTCACATGAGCCAGATCGACAATCGGTCGCGTGAGCAACCACGTCAGAACACTCGCAGCGGCCACGCCGATGAGACCGACCAACACTGTCGTCATGACCACCTGGGTGGTGATGCTACTGATCAGGTTCGTCATTCGCGAGTCGCTCAGAGCCACCCGCACAACGCCTTCTGGCCCGTCGCCGATCGGCGCTTCGAATTCGTGGACAGGGCCGACCGTTGGCCCCTCATCGCCGAACGTGTCGGCCAATACCAGTCCGTTGGTATCCAACACGACGGCATATATCGCGTCCGAATGGTTCGCTAGTTCATCCGACAACAGCTCGGAGACTGCATCTGTGTCTCCGACCAGGAGCGCTGTACCGACCCTGGCCGCCACCTCATCGGCCATTGCTTCGCCGCGATCGTCGAATTCGCTCGAGAGGACGTCGGACATGACCGAACGCACCTCCAATGTGACGACCAATCCGAGCACGGTGGTCAGGGCGAGGATGATGCCGAGAATCTTGGTCCTGACGCTGAAACCTCCGATCGCCCGCTTTGCACTCTCGAGACAGCGGTCGAGTCGTTCGCGCGCGTCGAGTCGTGCAGGTCGCACTACTGCGAGTTCGGGGGCACCCATCAATCGATTCCCCTCTCCCGTGCGCGGCAACGTAGTCCATGCTGTTGAGGGCACGATCCCGTTGGGGGTTCGGTCATGACAATCGATCCTCTTCCGTGTCGGAAAGGAGTCTGTGCAGTTACCGCTTCATGTCTGGTCTGAGTCGCGCGAAGCCTGAGCAACGCTCCCGGCATCCGAATTCTCGCGACGCTGTTTGTGTGTTCAACCGTGCCACACCGCCCCGCAACCGGTGTAGGGCCAAGGGACTCTATGTGTGAGTTCCAACGATCCACCACTGCTAGCGTTCGCTCCAGACATAGCGAGCCGAGGCGGACTGCTCGGCAAAGGAGCAGATCATGCACGTTTGTTCTCCTCGGCGGAGTCGGCTTCGCTCTTCCACTCTGATGGTGTCGGGCCTGATCCTGATGGGTTTGGTGGCGTCGGCATGCTCTGACGACACCGGTTCCCAGGCAGGTTCCTCACCCTCGTCGTCGAGCTCCACCACCGTTACTTCCACCACGGCCGCCACTACCACCGCTGCTGCCGTGTCCACCACTGTGGCCAGCACGACATCTGTTGCCGCCACTACCACTGTTGCCGCGACCACCACCGTGGCGCCGGTTCTCGACACCTCCGATGCGTGTGCCGTTGCTCAGGCCTGGTTCACGGCCACAGCTGCTCGCGACGCAGTGAGCGGCTGGGATCTCCTCCACCCCAACAGCCAAACCGGGCCGCCTCTCTCGGAAGGATCCGGTGGCTACCAAGCCCTCACCGAACCCCATCTCGACGAGCTGGAAGTGTCGTGGGGTCCGTGGGCCAGTGCCACCGGATTCGAGTGTTCGTTCTACTCGCTCGGGCTGAGCTACGGCGACGAAACCGGGGTTCTCGCCCTCACCGGAACCGTGACCATCGAGACGACCAAAACTCTCACCGTCGCCCTGCCGGTGCGCCAGTTCAGCGGCGCGTGGACGATCGATCCGTTCTACGCCAATACGCTTGCTGAGGTCGTTGAGCCGGCCGCACAGAACCTCGTGCTGGCAGATGTGCCCGTAGCGGCATCCACCACGGTGGTCATCGACTCGACGCTGATCTCCGGTCCGCTCGAGTCGATCATCGTGGTCGACGGCACCGCTCAGACTCTCATCTTCGACGAACACCCCAGCGATTTCGATCTGATCCGGGCCACCTACAGCCCCTCACCGACCTGGTCGTCGGGGACACACTGGATTGTTGCCGCCCTAATGGCCGAAAACGGAATCATCTCCGTGGCCTACGACCGCTTCACCGTGAGCTGATTCCAGCCCCAAGTCACCCCAAATCACCGAAATCGGTGGTCGGTGGCTACAAGAATTGTCGCCCACGCCCCCTGATTTCGGGACGGCCTACGCCCCCTGATTTCTGGAGGGGGTGGGGGGTGGGGCTAGTTGGCGGGGGCGGTGGAGACGACCTGTAGGCGGCGGCGTTCCCAGAAGCGGCCGCTCGACCAGAGCATCATTCCGACCAGAGTCAGAGATACCGCCAACCAGCCGAGCCAGGCCTGTTGTGGGCCGGTGAAGGCAAGCTCGTCGGCTGGACCGGGCGGCTGGCCTTCATAGGTGATCGTGGCTCCGGCAACCTGAGTGAGGTCGGCTTCGGCAACCGTGATCGAACATGAGACACCGCGAGCAGCCTGAGCGGCCGATGGCGGACAGGTAGCGAGCGGCGTGGCCCCCACCTGTCCAACCGGAATCGCAACGTCGGCGGCGTTGAACGCTCCGACGGTATTGACTTCATAGCCAATATTGCCGCTTCCTATCAGGGCGCAGCGGCCGACAGCGTCGCCGAGACGAGTCTCGTCGTTGCACAGGAGCAGAAACACCGTGGTGCTGGGGGCGAACCCTGAGCCGACAACATCGACCAGGTCACCATCTTCGAGAGCGGTGGCAGGCGTGATCGTCACCGAAGGCTCGCTCTGCGCCGCTGCGGGTGACGCAAACAACGCAAGAGCGATACAAACCGTGCCGGCCAACGTCAGATGGCGCCTCATCAGGTCACCACCGTGTCGTCGGGATCGACATCGCCGTCACCGGCGTCGCCACCGGGAGTCGGATCAGCCGGAGGATCATCGGCGTTGGCATCATCAGCCGGAGGATCGGCAAGGGGAGCATCGTCGGGATCGACATCGCCATCCGTACCACCATCAGCCGGAGGAGTGTCACCGTCGACATCGTCAGCGTTGGGGTCGGCGGGGGGGGCGTCGTCGGGATCGACATCGCCACCCGTGCCACCATCAGCCGGAGGCTCGTCGTCATCGACATCATCAGCGCCGGTGCCACCCGAGTTGGGATCGTCGGGATCGACATCGTCACCCGTGTCCCCATCAGCGGCGGGATCGTCGCCATCAACATCATCGGCGCCGGACTCTGATCCGCCGTCCGAGTCGTCAGCGTCGACATCGTCGTCGGGATCAGTACCGTCGACGGTGCCGTCGTCACCGTCTACGTCGTCGCCAGATCCGTCACCGGAGCCAGCGTCGTCGCCATCGACATCATCACCCGAATCGTCGTCGGGATCGCCGTCGTCGCCGTCAACATCATCATCCGAATCGTCGTCGGGATCACTGTCGTCATCATCGGGATCAGTACCGTCGACGGTGCCATCGTTGGCGTCGCCGTCGTCGTCATCAATGTCGTCATCGGACTCGTCGTCCGGATCGGAGTCGTCGTCGATGTCATCGTCGTCGTCAGAATCGTCGTCGATGTCGTCGTCGGAATCGTCGTCATCATCAATGTCGTCATCGACATCATCGTCGTCCGGATCGGAGTCGTCGGAATCCGAATCATCGGAGCCGGAGTCGTCCTGGTCGTCGTTGGGGAGAACGATCGGGATGTCGGGCGGCGGAGTGAGACCGATGGGAGCAGCGGCCCGCAGCGGAGCGCTTTCGCGTGCGGCACCGAAGGCCCACGCCTGGAGATCATCAGCGATGATCCATGTCCCGGTGCCGTCCGCAAAGGTGACGGCACCGATGCTGTCGACCCAGTGGCAAGCAGCACCACCACGATCGGAACCCGAGAAGGCGGCATCGCCGAAGGTCAGCACCTGTCCGTTCTCGGTGAGAATCCAATACCCATCGCCTGTCACGGTCATTTGGATTGCGGTCGGAGTCACCAGACCGATGTTGGTGAGATCAAGGACCGATCCGGCATACGGGGCATCGCCAATGGCGAACACGGTGCCGTCTTCGGCGACGAGCACCTGGCCGAGTCCGGTCGGGGTCGGCGAGAAGTCGACCAGCGGGGCAGTGAGCCACTCGCTGCCGAGAGATCCGAGATTGGGGGCACTGCCAAAGGGATGAATGGCGCCGTTGGCCTCGAGAATCCAGTAGCCGTCGCCATCGACGGTTCCGGCGATCGCAACAGCCTCACCGGTTGCCTCGGAGT
This sequence comes from Acidimicrobiales bacterium, assembly GCA_029263235.1. Classification (GTDB taxonomy): domain Bacteria; phylum Actinomycetota; class Acidimicrobiia; order Acidimicrobiales; family Aldehydirespiratoraceae; genus SZUA-87. The sequence continues at coordinate 11,819 of JAJCXW010000028.1, read as the reverse complement.
CCTCGAGCGAACCCCAGAAGATGGCATCGCCGAACTCCTGCACATCGCCCCAGCGATCGAGGAGGTAGAAACCACGGCCCGACTTGGTGCGTTCGATATCGACGATTCCGTCGAGCTCGACGTCACCGAGCGATCCACGGAAGCCGGCATCGCCAAGGGCATTGATCTCAACCGCTCCGGCCACAACGGCCTGAACGTCTTCGCTCGACAGATCAGAGGCCGGAATCGCGTAGTCCTCCGGCGGGGGGAGGGTCGTGGTCGTTGTGGTGGGAGCACCCTCGAACGGACCGGTCCGTCCCGGGAGCACCGGACGCAGGGCTGAGGTCTCGACGTCGGCTACGTCGTCGGGATCGGTGTCTCCGTCGAGTTCACCATCGAGCGGGGTCGTGCCGTCGACATCATCGGAGGAATCGTTGACCGGATCGCTGCTCACCGCTTCAGGGAGGCTGGTGGTCGGAGTGGGCGCAGCATCACCGAGCGCCAGTTCGTTGAGTCCCCAGCGGGGGTTGTCGGAGCCTCGGCACAGGAAGTCGAACGGGGATGAGCCGAGTTCGTCGGCGTCCAGCAGGCTCCAGTAGGGGTTGACGTAGTTTCCGCTGGGGTTTTTGACCCCGAAGTGAACGTGGGGGGTGGTATTCTCGGCGTTGCCGGAATCGCCCACATATCCGATCAGATCGCCGGCGCTGACCACTGAACCGACCGCGAGGCCGGGTGCGAATGCGTAGGCCGCGAGGTTGGAGTTGTCGTCGGTGCCGGGCGAATCGTTGTTCATGTGGATGTAGTAATAACGCCAGCCGGCATCATCACGAAGAACCACCATGTTTCCGGCGTTGCCAGAATTGGAGTGACGGATCGTCTCGACCACGCCACTGGTGACTGCCACCAACGGGGTGTGTCGATCAGCGATGACATCGGTGCCCTTGTGCAGACGAGCACCTCCGTCGCGAGGGAAATGCCAGTCGTTGACGAAGCGATGTTCGCCGTCGATGGGGAAGATCAGGTCGCGGTATGCAGCATCAGTCTCAGCGGGTATGGACGCGGCGGTAGAAACATTGGCGGCCTCCTCGACCTCTTCGGCGGCCGCGGTGGTGGCACCCACCATCAAGATGACCAACGCGGCCAGAGCCACGCTGGTCCCGAAACGGCTACAACGTTGGTGGATCATGATTCACCGAATTCTTTCGGAAGAGATAGGCCGTCAAGGTCGCCGCTGAGCAGACCGAGAGATGACGCCGGGGTGGAAACGAGCCAGGTACACGACGAGAAGCCGCCGCACGACAAGATGTCGCCGTCGCCAGCTGTGAACGGGCCGACAGAAACCGATCCGAGAGCGCTGACGATCATGTCGGCCTCGCCGACCGAAGCTGCGTCGATGTCTTCAGATCGAGCTACGAGACCCTCGACGCTGCCGTCGAAGAAGACTGAGATCGTTCCGCTGCTCTCGGGCCCGTCGGAGGTGAGATCCAGCCAGAGCAGGTCCTCGTCGCGAATCTGTCCAGCGCCGTCGATGATGAGGTTGCCCCTGGTGGAGATCAGCAGCTTCGTGCCGCTCATGGCAATAGCGTCGATGTCGGCGGCGGGTCCGACGAGTCCGAGGTCGGATCCGTCGAGATGGAGACTGAACTCGCCACGGGTCGACGACCCGAGCTGCTGAGCCTCGAAGAACAAGATGTCGCTGTCCTCAACGACGCCGATTCCCTCGATATCAATAGAGCGGTCAAGGGAGAGCAGCAGCTTGTTGTCGTCGAGCACATGGAAGGCATCGACATCGCTACCGGCCAGACCGACATCTGAACCATCGAACAGCATCTCGAAACGGGTGCCATCCCAGGTGAGGATGTCCTCATCGCGATAGGCCAAGCTGCCGTTGTTGGTGCGACCAGCCCTCTTCAGCGACACATGAACCACGGCGGCCTGTCGGGCCGGCACATGGACGCCGATATCGACATTGGCTATTCCCGCCGAAGTGATCAGCGGTTCGATGGCCGACACCCCACTGACGAATCCTCGATCAGGAAGAGTCTCTTGGTCGAGCGTTACTCGTGCGGGGCCGGGAGGAAGTCCCTGCACCTCAAACGTTCCGGCGTCGCCGGTGATCCCGACAACTGGTGTCGCGTCGTCGAGAGTTCCAAAGCGGTCATCGGCGCCAGCCGCCTGCACAGTGACCGACACCCCGGCCAAACCGGTCTCCCCGGCCTCTCTGGTGCCGCCGCCATCGATGTCGTCGAACACGCTCACGACAAGACTTCCCGGCTCGGGCGGACGCCAGCCGAAGCTCACGATGGCCAGGTCGCCGCCGGCGAGAGTCACGTCGACAGTCCCCGGAGTCGTGAGGATGGAATCGGCCGGCAACGAAGTCGGTGCCACCGACACCCGATGCTCTCCGACCGCCAGGCCACTGACGAGCCACGTGCCGTCGGGGTCGGTTACGGCCTCGGCGGCGATGACGTCGTCGGCCGTACCGAGGGTGCCGTCGTCGCCAGGGGTGAAGATCGATACCTGAGCAGATCCTGTGGGCAGTTCGCCGGCGTCCTGGACACCGTTGGCATCGGAGTCCTCGAACACGAGTCCGCTGATCGATGCTGTCGGGTCGGTGTTGACCCCGTTGAGTAGATCGATGGCCCGACTCACGTCGACCAAGCCTGCGCCGAACACGTCGTCGGCACCGGTAGCACCAAGATCACTTGCACCGCCCACCAGGGCTGCCTCGATTTCTGCGTCGGTGCTGGCCGGGGAGGCACCCAGGAGCAGCGCAATGGCGCCGGTCACGTGAGGAGCCGCGAACGATGTGCCGGTGTTGGGGACGAACTGTCCTTGCTGGCCCTGGGCCATCACACTGTCGCCCGGTGCGACGAGGTGGGGGAAGGTACGGGTGGCTCCACCGCACTCTGTCGGTCCCCGACTGCTCACACCGACGATCGAAAGGTCGCTCTGCACGGCACCGACGGCAAGCGCGCCGGGAAGGTTGGAAGGACTGGGCGAGCTCCCTGCGAAAGAACCGAAGTTTCCGGCAGCGAACACGGGGATGACACCAGCGGCTCGAAGAGCTGCGATGTCGGCCGCGAACTCGGTGTCGCAGCCCGGGGTGCTTCCGGTCCATGACGAGTTGACGACATCGGCGCCGTCGTCGGTCGAGGGGTCTTCGTCAGGGTCGAGCACCCACTGCAGCGCCGAGTGGATGGCGGAGGTGGTGGCAGTGCCGCTGTCGTCGAAGATCTTGGCCGCTATCCATTGAGCGTCGGGGGCCACACCGACTGTTGAACCACTCAGATCGGCGCCGGTGATGATGCTCGCGACCGCCGTGCCGTGTCCGGACGGGTCGTAGGGCTCGGTGGAAGGCGAATAGGGGTCGAACCAGCTGTTGAGGCCGCCTCTGTAGGAATCGGCAACCTCGGACTCGAACACGCCCGGAATGCCGAGCATGTCGACACCAGTGTCGAGAACGGCAACGACAACGCCTTCGCCGGTGTGACCTTGGGCCCATACGGCCGGCGCCCCGACTGCTGCCACGTTTGAGGTGGGTGGTCCGGCGGGCGCCACACCTGCAACCTGGTACTTACGCTCGATGTCGATCTCAGCCACGTTGGAAACACGGGCGATCGAAGCAATCACTGCCGGAGTGGCTGTGATAGCGAAGCCGTTCATGATCCAGAACGGGGTGAAGCTCTCCACATTGGGCCCGATCTCCCAGATCGGGGCCAGTATCCGGAACAAGAATTGGTCGTGGGCGGCCGCTTCCTGGAGTGAGCGGATGACGTCCTCGGAACTGTCGTCAGGGTTACTCTCGGCGAGGACCGAAGAAAGGTCGATCTGATCATCGAGTCGCACGATGACGCTGAGGAGACCATCGCCGGGGGTCACGGCAAGGGCCCGTCGGGCGTCCGGGGTGAGCACCGAGGCGAACTGGTCGACAGCATCGACCGTGGCGACCTCCACCTCGGCGGATGCGGGCTCGTCGGTCTGAGCCGAGACCGGTGCCACAAACGCGACAGAAGCCGTGGCGGTAGCCGCGGCCAGGAACGTTCCCACGAGCCTTCTCATGGGTCGACTCTTCGTCGATTCGTGGAATCGTCCACGAGGAATGACTCGAGATCTCGTATCCGGCGATCGCGGGCTCTCGCCGTGGTGCCTCGCCAGATCACAATTCCGACCAGAAGGGCGGCGCCGAGCAGTCCAGCGAGGGAAGTCCAGCCTTCGATTTTGCCGTCCGATACCGCTACTCCCCTGGCACCCGGCGAGCTGGCAACGGTCCACATGAATTCAGTGGAGACATCGGGCTGACCGATTCGTCGCACGACGATCTCGACCTCGTAGGTGCCCGCAGCTGCGAACAGTGTGGTGGCCACTTGGTATTCACCGGCTCGCTCTGTGAGCTCAGCTTCGATCGTCGACGGTTCCAATTCGAGGTCACTGGGAGTGATTCGAACCAGCAACCGGTCGACATTCGCCGGAATCATTCGACGGGTGGTCGCCGCATCGACCAGTACGAGGTTCTGACCGGGGACATTCGGAGTAACCGACAGTCCGAGTTGCATGTTGTCCTGGACAATGGCGAGTTGCTGGACCTCGGCCTTCACGTTGGGCAGCCACGTGACCCCGTTGGCCGGAACGCTCGCGGTGATGAGGGCCACTATGCCCAGCAGCAGCACACCAGTTACCGCTTCGCTTCCAGTGTGCTGTTCGGAGACGTTTCGCGACATGGCCCGACGAGTGGAGAGGGCCAGCAGCAGGACAACTCCGATGGCGAAGAACTTGACCAGGAAGGCCCGGCCGTAGAGCGACCCGATGAAGGCATCGATCGATGTGACCTGACCGCCAACTGCGAGGAACCCGGTGACAACCGCAGCAGCCACTGCCGTCATGGCGAAGGGAGAGAAGGCCGAGAGAGCCTCACTGGCAAGATGCTCGGGGCGTCGGGAACCGCCGACCCTCAGAACCCTCCACAAAACGAAGACACCACCCAGCCAGGCAACGGACGCTCCGAGATGGACCACGTCGTTGGCAATCGAGAACAACGCCTCGTCGGTGCCCGCGGCGTGGCCTCCGGCTGCTTGAGCCACCAAAGCGACCCCGGCCAAGGTGTAGATCATTCCGCCAGAAGTCGAGACTCGGTGGCCGCAACACACGATGATGGCGAGACCGACAGCAGCAGCAAGGCGAATGAGCGCCCACTGACCCCAGGCGGTAGAGAGAAGAGCCGACTCGATGAGATCAACAATGCTCTGGTCGGTCGAGGAGCTGACCACCCAGAGCTGACGCACGATCAGCAGAGTCGCGGCGGCCATCGACAAATGCGCACCTTGTCGCACCCAGAAGACTGCTCTGGTGGCCGCAGTCCAATGCCACGACTCCTCGCTGTCGGCGGCGAAGCGTGAACGCAGCGGGCTGAGCACGAGGCCTTCGATGACCATCCCGCCGATCACCAGAGCAAGACCGGCGAACAACATCCAGCGGAACAGCACCTCTATCGGGGGTACCGGCCTCGAGATTGTCGGGAAGCTCGCCTCGGAAAGGTCGGCTCCGTCTCCGAAGCCCCAAACCAACATGCCTCGTGTGAGGTGACCGTCGGACGCACTGAATGCGCTCCATCTCAGGCTGTAGAGGCCATCGGGCACCTCGGCGAGCTGAACCACCAGTGTGGAGTCGTTGACTCCGTGGCCGACGATCGTGGCATCGAAGGAATTGCCTTCGACATCGACGAACTCAACCGTGCTCGACTCAACCGAAACCGTCTCGTTGAACGTCAGTTCAACGCTCGTGGGGGCCTCATCGAGGACCGACGCGTCGGCTGGTTCGGTGCGAACCAAGGTGGCGTGGGCCGATGCCGGCGCAGCCGACACCACAAGGAGAGCAATCGCCGTTGTCACCAACAGGAGGAGTCGCTTGGCGGTCATCACGCGCTCAGTTCACCGCGCGGACGCTGCGACGGCTTCGAGCCACGACGAGAACCACCGCAGCCGATGCCACGACCATCAATGGAAGCGCCACTGGTAGTGAGGAGTCATCTTCGGTATGTCCGGGCTCGCAGTCGACGGCGATGGTCTCGGACCCGATCACGAATGCGAACGTGCCGGAGTCATCGTCGTTGTCGACCGCACTTCGACTTGACCATTCGACGTCGACTCGACCTTCGAGACCGGCGGGGAGCGCCAACACGATGGTTTGTCGGTTGATGTCGGAGAGATCGATGCCGGCCGTTGCCACCACAACGCCGTCGACAGAGGCCGTGGCGCTCGAGGAGCCGGCGTTGAGTTCGGCGCTGAAGTCGATGATGAGTTCGTCGGCCGACGCAACGGTGGAGCAGGGCTGCGGAGAAATCAGAGTCGGCTCGGCGTGGGCGTCAGCCGGGCCGACCAGAAACATGGTGATTCCCAAGGTGAGGGCCGCGGATCGAAGGATCATATTCATTGGACCGTCACTCCCTTCAGTTCGTATTCGCCGATCATGACGGTGACGACGTCACCAGAGGAGATTTTTCGACCGATGTTGACGATCTCTTCGCCGTAGGTGCCGCCGAGTCGGTTGACCCGATCGTGGCTGTGTTCGTGGCGCTGGTAACGAATCACGAATCCGTCGGAATCGATGATGCGAGGCGGCAACTCCGTGTCGTGGACTACCTCGGACTTGTCGACATCGAGGATCCTGTAGCGAATCTCGATCAGGCCGTTGCCGCCCAGGAGCGCCACGTGCTCGATCCATACGCCCGTTTGGCCGGCGAACACCGACTGGTCAACGGACTCCATGGGGCCAAGGCCGACCGGAGTGGCCTCGTTCGAAACGAATCGAGAGGTCGCACTCCAGCCACCGATCGCAGCCACGGCGATGGCCAGGGCCATCACCACGTATCGAAGGAAGGAAGCGTTGGAGCCTGCGTTCGGCTCAACGGGTGCCGGGGGTGCGGCCATCGTTGTGATCATCCGAGCGAGTAGGCGTCAACCTGACCAGCGTTGGTCGGATGGAGGATGTCGGCATCGAACTGAAGGGCCAGCGGGGCCGTGCAGGTGTCGGTAATCGACCCCAGCGGCGGCGACTGATGACCACGACAGGCGATCAGGTCGTCCCGGTCGAACTCGGGAGTCGGGATGTTGGGGAACTCCGTGGACAGCGAGAACATGACATCGGTTGCCGATATCACGACCGCATCGAGGTTCTCCGGGCCGAGACCGAAGTCCGTGCCGTCGAACAGCACCTTGAACTGGCCAGGACCACTCGGGTCGGCAGCACCGGACACGGGGATCCAGCGCAGAACGTCCTCGTTGCGAGCACCGAACGTGACGCCGGACCCGGTCATGTAGGGCACACCGTCGGCGATGAGGATGCAGCCGTTGACGCTGAACGTCGTGACACCGCTGACGGGATCAACCGACACGCCGTTGATGTCGTGACGGTTCAGACCGTCGCTGAGCCCGATTTCCGAGCCGTCGAGCCAGACACTGAACGTGCCGGCGGCGCTGTCGAACTTGAAGATGTCGTTCTCCTGCAGTCGAGCATCGGGAACGGCAGCCCACGCTGCTGCGAATGCACCGGTCGGCTTGTCGAAGTCCTGGCGGAGCGAGAACCACACATCTCCTGTTGTGGGATCGACATGAACAGCGTCGATGTCGGCGATGTTGGGGCCCACATCGATGAGGCCATGGGACTCACCTTCGAAGAAGATCGAGATGGTGGTGCCGTCCCAAATGGCGACGTCCTCATCACGAACCACGACACCAGCGAGACTACGAGCGGAGTTGTTGAGCGAGAGGTAGACATCGGGGGCCACTGGAGCGACCACCGAGCCGACTTCGATCATCATCAACTGCTCACCGTTGTTGCCGGTGGCCGATGTGCGCAGATTTCGGTTGTGGATCGCAAACCGGTCGCCGATCGCACCGTCGACTGTCACGATCACATCTGCGGTCTGACCAGCTGTCAGGAAGATGTTGCTTTCGTTCCTGGGAAGCTCGCCGACCGCACCGGTTCCGTCGAAGATCTCGCCGTCGAAGGCAACGATGATCTGTCGCAGACCCAGCACCGTCATGGTGCTGTTGTCGGAGCTGGCGTTGACGTAGCGCAGCAACAATCGTTCACCCGAGTCAGCGACGATCGGAGGGATCGCACTCCCAGCGGTGTGGGTCTGGCCATTGAGCAGGTAGAGGTCCGGCTTGAAGTTGCGCAGGTCCTCGACAAATGGGTCGACAGCGTTGCTGAACGAGAGATCAATCTCGCTGATCACAACAACCTGCTCGGTCGAGTAGTCAGAGACGGGGCTGCCGTGAGCAGAGCCATCGGGCACAGCCGGGTCGACCACGATCACTCCCTGCAATCCGAGCAGGGCGTGGCGAGGATCGAGGCTCGACTCATAGAGGTAGGTGCCGGGCTCTGCCGGTGTGACCTCATAGGAATCGATGGCCGTGTCCGCGATACCCGTCAGATCGGGAGCGCCGGTGAGGCCCACTGCCGTCAGGTTGATCGGGAATCCGGTCTGGTTGACGACATTGAGGTTGTAGGTCACGCCCTGGGTAAGACGAATCGGTGTCGGATCACCCAGCTGGGGGATCGCCGTCGCACAGTCGAGATCGGACGCCACCTCGACGAACCCGGTGAACGCCACCGGCATCGTTGAAGTGCCACCGGTGGCTGGATCAGCCACCGATGCCGAGCCCGGCTTCGCGCATATCCAGCGGTCGGTCGCTGCGGCGGCTGTTCCCGCCGTGGCGGCGGCAACAGTGACGCTCGCAAGTAGCGAGGTCGCTACCAGAGCTGCGATGCGGCTACGTATGGAACTTGTGTTCTTGGTTCTCATGGTTCCGTCAGTCCTTGTGTTCGAACTCATCGTCATCACCTGCACGCCGTCGGGCTGAGCCATTGATCTGCATTGGCGTCGTACTCCTTGGGAGGATCGACTCGCCACAGGGTCAACATGCCGCCGAAGCCCTCATCGAAGTTCTGAATCTCCTGGAGAGCGTGGCTGTGCCAGGGGAAGTAGTACTCACCACAGGTTGAGAATGTGGTTACATCGATCGGCAGCTGCTGCTGCTGGCCGAGATCAGCGTCGCCACTGTAGAAGGTCACGCCGCCCTTGAATATGGTGTTGTCCAAGGCCGGGAGAGTGATCCCTATCGGGGCATCCGAGCCCTGCCACGCCTCGACATCGTTCCACTCGGCGAGCAGATCGTAGGTCTGGCCGGCTGCCACCGTCTCGGTGTAGGCCTCGATCTCATCGGGGAATGGGCGGGCGTCCTGGGCGATGATCCGCAGAGAGTTGCCGTGCGGATGGAAGGGATGGTTGTCGAGACCGGCGTTGGCGTAGCGCACGAGTGCCGGAAGCTGAGTAAAGGCATCGTCGGGATCATCGGCGTTGATCTGCACCAGGCCGCCGTAAGGCTGGGTGGGCAGTATCGGCGTGTCGTTGGGGGCGATCACGTCGGGGAAGGCCCGACCGTTGATGGTCCAGTAGCGATTGTGACGTGACACTGGGTCGTAGTCGCCGAGGACGGCGTCACCGGTGAGTCCGGCAAGAGAGTTGAGCTCAACTCCGACGTGCAGCCCCGGATCCATCTCGTGGAATATCAGGAGGTATTCGTTCTCGGTGTCGAAGTTCACACCGTCGTAGACGAATCCGCGACCGGCGCTCGGATAGACGATCAGTCCACCGAAGAGCCCCATCTGCACCTGAACGGCTTGGTCGGTGCCGGATTCATACAGGTAGGTGCCCGGTGCCGAAGCCGTGAACTCGTAGGTGACCATGTCGCCGGGTACACCCGCATCGACTTCCTGGGTAAGCAGGCCAGCCGTTCCACCGGTCGCTGTCACACCGGTCTGACCGGGGAACAGGATCGAGGTGAAGTCGGCGGGAATGCCACCACTGAGGTTGTCGCCGTGGGGCGGATTGGTGAGGTTGACCCGAACCTGGTCTCCCTCGTCGACACAGAGTGTCGGCCCGGGGAACTGGTGGTAGGGCGCCCCTGCGAGGGCGTAGCTCCACGTGTAGATCGTGTTGCCGTCGGGGAACGAGATGTAGCCGTCACGAGCCTCGAGGTTGAACTCGACTGCTCCTCCTGTGCCGACACCACCGGTCTCGCACCGGATGGTCGAGTTGCCCCCGTTGGCCGAGGCCGGGGCTCCACTCGAGAGACCAGCGGCGAGTCCTCCGGCCATGACAGCCACAGAGAGGATCCCAGCCAGTTTGGAACGTATGGGTAGTTTCATCGTCATCACTCCTCAGACCTGACCCACTGGCACAACCAGCGTCGGGAACGTCTCATTGACGGATACCTGATCGGGGAGACCGTCCTGGCCGAGGCCAGGCGCATCCGCCAGGGTCGGGTAGACCCAGATCTCGGTGACCATGCCACCGTGGGTATCGCTCACCTTGGCGTAGGTCGGACCATCTCCGGCGTCGACCTCGCCGTTGTTGTGGAGCCGATCGCCGGCTCTTGATTTCAACAGATACCGGTTGAATCTCCGAGTCTTGGACGGACTCATTCGGTCCGCCAGGGTGTCGAAGTCAGCGGAAAGATCGTCGTAGGCGGGCGCCGTGAATATCGCATCGCGGGCCTCACCAGGGCCAAGCTCGATTCGACGGCTCGTGTAGGTGAGATCGTTGTCGCCGGCCTTGCCGATCAAGAGCGAGGCATCATGAGCGATGACCCGCATCTCGCCGACTCCGACAAGATCGAGCGAGTGGATCTCATAGCCCAAGTTGGCGAGACGGAGTAGAACCCGGTCGCCTTCCCGAACCTGGATCAGCGACGAGTTACGCTGGTAGTACATTTCGGATTCGGCCTTCTCGTCGTCAGACCCCGGGACCGCGGGCATGTCGAGGAACTCCCCGACAGGGGCCTTCTGTTCGATCGGCGTGATCTGCGGAATGATCGTGTCGGGGTAGCACCGGCCGTTGATGGTCCAGTACTTCGGGCTGTAGTCCGACCACACGAATTCCTGCAGCGCCTCGAGGTTGTCGTGAGGAGCCGGGTCGATCTCGTTGGTGAGAATCGCAAACTCGCGATCGAAGCTCGAATCGACGCCGGCGTTGTTGTCGTTGTAGGCGATCTTGACGCGAGGCTTCGGGGTGATCCCGTCGGGCAGGAAGTACATGTCGCGGGGTTCAACGAAGATCACACCGGTCATGCCCATCTGCACGTGCTCAACATCCTCGAAGTGGCAGTGGTACATGTAGGTACCGGCCGAGCCAACGGTCTGGCCGGGCTCGTCGGCGGTCTTGAGGTCGTAGAAGTAGGGAAGGTCACGGCCCGGAGGAACCGCCACGCTCGTCTCTGGCACACCGTCGTACACGGCGGTGGCGTTGCGGTAGCCGTGCCAGTGGAGGCTGTGGCCGTCGTCGAGGTCGGGACGACCTGCGAAACCGAGGTTGGTGAGCACGATCGCCACCTCTTCACCTTCGAGGGTGACGATGGTCGACGAGGTGGCGATCACCTTGCCTATGTACTTCGTGATGAGGTCACCCGGGTTCTTGTTGAGCTCACCACCATCGGCATGGAGCCTGTGGTCGTCGACATCGCGGAAGCCGAACGTGTAGATCGGGTGGGGGTTGACGCCGGAGAATCGACGGCCTGGGGCCGAGATGTGGCCGTCGGTCGTCATCAACCGAATGCTCGGGATCACCAGCGGGTCGACGACGTCGACAAGTGGCGTCGACTGCCCCAGGAATCCCGGCCCACCGGCGGCGGCCGCCGTCGAGATGAGACCTCGTCCCGCGGCTACTCCGGATCCCGCCACGAGGCTGGCTATCGCCCCGTTTCGCAAGAAGGAGCGCCGTCCGTATTGGCTCTTGGGTTCCGACATCATCCCGATCTCCTGGTCGATTTCTTCGTTCG
>JAJCXW010000027.1 GCA_029263235.1 Acidimicrobiales bacterium | reverse complement strand
TGGGTTGCAGCGAACGGTGACTGACCGCGAGAGCCTGATCGAGACGATCGAGAAGGAGCGACTTGTTGGGGAGCCCGGTGAGCTCGTCGTGGAATGCCTGCTTGATGAGGCTCTGTTCGGTTTCGCGCTGTTCGGTGATGTCGCGCCCGGACGATTGCAGCTGGGTGACTTCGCCAGACGAGTCGCGGATCGGGGTGAGGGCCGTCTCGAACCAGCGGTATGAGCCGTTTCGGTGGCGGAGACGATGACGGAATCGTGTGGGTTCGCCGCCTCGTCGGGCCGCATCACTTAGGGCCTGTACAAGGGCGTCGCGGGTGTTTGCGTGGGAGAGGTCGACGGGGTGGGTACCGGCGAGCACCTCTGGGTCGAGGTCGAGAAGTCGACGCGCCGAGGGCGAGACGTAGGTGAAGGTCCCGTCGGGCTGGTGCAGGCACACCAGGTCGGAGGTGTATTCAGCCACCGCCTGGAAAATGTGTTCGGCTTCGGCCAGCGCCTGGGTGGTGGCTTCGATGATTGCTTCGGTCTCGCGTTCGTCGGCGAGCGGGCGAAGCTCGGCGAGAAGCATCGATATGGCGCCGTCGGAGTCGGTGACCGGGGTCAATTCGACGCGGATGGGACGACTCGAGTTGTCGCCGGTGTCGATGGTGCGAGAGCCGGCGATCCCGGTGGACGCTTCGTCGATCAGCGGACCGAGGATGGTGGCGGGATCTGCGGCGCCCCACATGGGTGCCACCCAAAGCGGTCGGCCGAGCAGCCGGTTTCGGCTGGCCCCGAGCGAGTCGGCTTGGTCGTTGCAGTCGAGAACTGTGCCGTCGAGGTCGACGAGCAGCGCCGCGTGGGAGAGTCGGGTGAGCGCAATTCGGGACTGGAGTTCACGACTCAGATCGTCGAGATCGGGATCGGTGAGAGTGGCCAGATTCTGAAGTACCGATGAGCGGAGTTCGTCGGTTGTCTGAGTCGTGGGGCTGGCCTCGTCGGGCACATCTTCTCCTGCGTTGGCGGGTCGGTCCCGCTGGGCAAATGACACGGGATCTCCCGCTTGGAAAAGGTAGCCACCACGAACAGGGTGGCGGTGGATGCCGACGACGCGCCGCGCGATTTGCAACCACGCTGAGCGGTTTCAGGAAGAAAGCGCGGTGGGCTGTGACGATCGCGGTCCCGACACTATTGTCGCTGCGGTCGACACCGCTCGGAATGCAACAGGAGATGACTCGATGGCCGGATACCTCGAAGGCAAGAATGTCGCAGTCACCGGCGGAGGCGGTGGCATCGGCAAGGCCATCGCTCTGGCGTGCGCCGACGAGGGGGCTCGGGTGGTGGTCGCCGACTACGGCGTCGCCATGGACGGCAGTAGCCCGTCGAGCGAGGTGGCCGACGCGGCCGTCGCCGAGATCCGATCTCGCGGCGGTGAGGCCGTCTCGGTGGCCGGCGATGTCTCCGAGTTCGATGTCGGGGAACAGATCGTGGCGGCGGCGTGCGACAACTGGGGAACAATCGACGGGGTGGTGTGTCCGGCCGGCGTTCTTCGCGAACGCATGCTGTTCAACATGACCGAGGACGAATGGGATGCCGTTGTCGCCGTTCATCTCAAGGGCCACTTCAATGTCTTCCGGGCGGCCATGGCGCGAATGCGAAAGCAACCCACCGGTGGTTCCCTGGTCGGGTTCACTTCAGGGGCGTTCACAGCTTCGACTGCTCAGGCCAATTACTCGGCGGCCAAGGGCGGGGTTGTCAGCCTCACTCGCTCGGCGGCGATGACCGCGGCCAGTCTGCGCCTGAGAGGGGGTCCGGCCATCAACGCCAACTGCATCTCACCTGTGGCTCGGACTCGCATGAGCGAGAACGTTCCGTTCGAGATCGAGACCGGCGAACCCGAGGACATCGCTCCGATGGTGATCTATCTACTGTCCGACGCCGGACGTGATGTCAACGCCCAGATCTACACCGTGGTCGGACGACGAATCTCGGTGTGGAATCAGCCGATCGAGGTCCGCACGATGTGGGCGGGTGGCGATCGGTGGAGTCCGGCTGACATCGCCGACACGTTGCCGGGGACGATCGGCCAGGAGCCCAACCCGTTCATCGCCGATCTCGAACGGCGCATGTCGGAGATGGCGGCCGCCAAGGAGGCTGAATCATGAGTCGACTCGTGCCGCAGGAGCCGCCCGGGCGTGGACTTCTCGACAACAAGGCGGTGGTAGTGACGGCCGCGGCCGGAACCGGGATCGGTTCAGCGGTGGCCAGGCGGGCGCTGATCGAGGGTGGCCGGGTACTCATATCCGACATCCATCAACGTCGGCTCGACGACACCGCCGACCGACTTCATGCCGAGACCGGCACTCGGCCGTTCACCGCCATGTGTGATGTCACGATCGAGGACGATGTCCGATCGCTGATCTCAGGGGCGGTCGACTCGATGGGCCGGGTCGACGTGATGATGAACAACGCCGGACTCGGCGGGTCGGCGAAGCTTGTCGATTTGACCGACGAGCAATGGTCGGCGGTCATGGGGGTCACCCTCGACGGCACCATGCGCTGCACCCGCGCCGCTCTGCAGCAGATGATCGCTCAGGGCACCGGCGGCGCGATCGTCAACAACGCGTCGGTGGTCGGGTGGCGGGCCCAGAAGGAGCAGGCCCACTATGCGGCGGCGAAAGCAGGGGTCATGGCCCTCACTCGTTGCGTGGCCCTGGAGGCGGCTCAACACGATGTTCGGGTCAACGCGGTCGCTCCCAGCCTGGCCATGCATCCCCACCTGTCGAAGGTCACGACCGCGGATCTACTCGACGAGCTCGAGCAGAGCGAGGCCTTCGGTCGGGCGGCCGCGCCATGGGAGGTCGCCAACGTGATGGTGTTTCTGGCCAGCGATCTCTCCACCTATATGACCGGCGAGATCGTCTCGGTGAGCAGCCAACATCCCTGAGCCCGAGGGGATTCGAGCCCTCGAATTCGCGCGGAACGTGATCAAATCGATGTCAAATCTGTAACGATCGGCAAATTTTCCGACCCCATGACTTGCGTTGCGGCCTCTGGCGCTGCAAAGTGCTGTTTCCTGTGGCGTCAGTCACAGGTCCATACAGACTGCCTTCCCTGGGGGAATTCGTAATGGCCATCAGATCCAGTCGCAGCCGCGTCGCGAAGCTCGTAGCCGGCTTGGCGGCGATATCACTCGTCGCCGCAGCATGTGGGGGCGGCTCCGACGCCGACGTCAACACCGGCGAAACCACTGCCCCCCCGACCACCACCGCCGAGCCGGCTGGCACCGCCACGACGGCTCCCACAACTACTGTGGTCAGCGGCGGCGGCGGGTCGTCTGAACAGACAGACCTGATACGTACCCTCGATGGCGTTCAGACCGGCGGAACCCTTCGCATCGGGGTCGAGGCCGAAACCGACGGACTCAATCCGACTGTCAACCGTTTCGCCGCCGCTGCCTACAACATGGGCTACACGGTCTTCGAGCCTCTCTTCGCCTGGGACGCCACCGGCCAGCCGGTTCCGTACCTGGCCGAGAGTTCCGAATCGTCCGAGGACGGTATGGAATTCATCATTCATCTTCGCCCCGACGTTCTCTTCAGCGATGGTGAGCCCCTCAACGCCGACGCCATCGTCGTCAACTTCGAAGCTCTGCTCGCCGACGCGCTGATCTCGTTGGCCGTCCGGCCCGCGCTGAATCTCGACAATCCGATCGAGAAGGTCGACGACCTCACGGTGAAGTTCAACCTGTCGCTGCCCAACAAGCAGTTCGCAACCGGCCTGGTCGGTCAGCTCGGAATGCCCGGATCGCCCAAGTGGCTGGCAGCCGCCATCGACGATCCGACGCTCAACCAGATGCCAGTGGGCACCGGCCCGTTCGTAATCGAGAGCCGAACCCAGGACCAGAGCACCAAGTTCGTTCGCAACGATAACTGGTGGCAGACCCTCCAGAACGGCACTCCCGTCTATCTCGACGCGATCGAGTTCTTCCCCAACACCGATTCGCTGACCTCGGCCAGCCAGTTGGTCGCCGGTGACCTCGACGGGTTCGCCACCACCAACGCCGACGCCATCGCCGAGATCCGCGACAAGGGCGATGCATTCATCAAGATCGACGACGATCAGGGCGAAGAGTCGTTCGCGATGATGAACACCAGTAAGCCGCCCTTCGACGACATTCGAGTTCGCCAGGCGATCACCTTCGCCACCCCACGTCAGAACTACATCGACTTCGTCGGCGCCGGCATCCTTCGCGAGGCCGACTCGATGTTTGCTCCTGAGCTCATCTGGAACAACCCCGACGTCGTCCAGGAAGGCGACGAACCCGAGAGGTCCGGACCACTAGTGGAGGCCTATTGCGCCGACTTCCCGGAGAACTGCGACGGCGGACGGGTCAATATCGACCTGCAGTACTCAGGTCCGTCGGTCGTGCAGGAGATCATTGCCGACATCCTCGCGGCCGGTTGGGGAGACTTCTTCAACGTCAACCGCGTGGTGTTGCTACAGGACGATCACATCACCAATGTCGCTCTCGGTGTGTCCCAGATCGTGACCTGGCGTCAGTTCGGTGCTCCCGATCCGACGGCCGATCGTGTTTGGTTGGCCTGTGACTCGATGGGGTTCCTGTCGCTCAACTGGCCGCGATTCTGCGATGAGGAACGTGAGGACCTGCTCAACCAGGCCCGCGAGACCACCGACCTCGACGCTCGGGTCGCTCTCTGGCAGGAAATCCAGCAGAAGGTCCACGACGACTACCTCTACATATTCTTCACCCACACCCTCTGGATGTCGGCGTTTGATGCCAAGGTGAGGAACGCGTGTGGCGTGTCGTCGCCCGACGGCGCCGAGCTGTTGTGCACCAACAACGGCTCGATGTTCAACCACGCGTCGTGGATTGTCGAGGGCTGATCGGACTGGTTTGAGGAAGAGATCACCCGGGACGTCGAGGGAGTAAATGCGCTACATATTGCAGCGAGTAGGGCAGTTGTTGATGGTGCTATTGGCCGTCACTGCCATCACATTTGCTTCCGTCAACGTCCTGGGAGATCCCCTCACCAACATTCTCGGCCCGCTGGCCAGCGTCGATTGCACCGACGTCGACGCGGGTCTGATCGAGGACACCTCCACCCGGGGCGGCACCAGCCAAGGTGACTGTTCGATAATCGCCGAGACCCGGGCCGAGTTCAACTTGGACGACCCGTTGCCTCAGCGCTACGTGGCCTGGTTGGGAAACATCTCCACCGGTGATTTCGGTACGTCGTTCCAGAATCAGCTTCCCGTCTCCACGGTAATCAAGAACAAGTTGCCGGTCACCCTGCGACTGGTGGGGATGGGACTCTTTCTCTCGATCGCGATCTCGATCCCATGGGCCCTGCTCTCGGCCTACCGGGCCAATCGGGCCTTCGACAACGCTTCGACGGTGGTGTCGTTCGGATTACTTGCCGTCCCCAACTTCGCCATGGGGGTCATCCTCTTCTACTTCTTCGCGGTGCGATGGCAGATCTTCCCGACGAGATACGACCCATCGAGCGTCTATTCCCAGGTCAAGTCGTTGGTGTTGCCTGCACTGACTCTCGCTCTGCCGCTCGCGGCCACTTATCAACGTCTCCTGCGCACCGATCTCATCACCACGCTTCAGGAAGACTTCGTTCACATGGCCCGCGCCAAGGGCATGCCGAACCGCACCATCATGGTGCGACATGCGCTGCGGCCCTCGATGTTCTCGGTGCTCACGGTGTTCGGTATCAACACCGGGGCTCTGCTCGGCGGCACCCTGGTGATCGAGCAGATCTTCTCGGTCCCGGGAATGGGGGGAGAGATCGTCAAGGCAATTGTTCGTGACGACACCCCGGTGGTGCTCGGAATCGTGGTGATCATCGTCACCGGATTCGTTGTGGTCAACCTGTTGGTCGACCTGATGTACTCAATCCTGGATCCGAGGGTTCGACGTGGCTGACGATATCTCAACCGAGAACACCGAAGTGGTGCTCGACGAAGCCGAGTTGGAGATCGACGACGCCGTCAAGAAGAAGCTCGGTGTCGGCTTCTGGATCGCCATCACTTGGCTTGTCCTCGTTGTCGGCCTCGCCCTCTTGGCACCCGTACTCCCCATAGATGGGCAGAACGACGTGGCCGCAGGTGGCCGGCTCGAATCTCCGAGCATGGACCACCTCTTCGGCACCGATGGTGCCGGCCGAGACGTGTTCTCCCGCACCATCTGGGGGGCCCGGGTGTCGTTGTCGGTCGGTTTCATCGCCATCGCGTCAGGACTGTTCGTGGGCGGACCGCTCGGAATCATCGCCGGCTTCTTCAGGGGGAAAGTCGACGCCGTGATCTCCTTCGTCTTCCTGTCGCTGCTGTCGTTCCCGAGCCTCGTGCTGGCCCTGCTCATCGTCAACAGCCTCGACCGATCGCTGCGAATCGTTGCTCTCGTCTTGGGAATCCTGGCGATAGCTCCGATCGGCCGGCTCGCCCGTGCCAACACGATCGTGTTCGCCGAGCGTGAGTTCGTGCAGGCATCCCGAGTGATCGGGGCCAAGAACGGGCGAATCATGGTTCGGGAGTTGCTTCCCAACGTGCTGATCCCCATGAGTGCCCTGGCCCTGCTGGGTATGGCCGTGGCGATCGTGGCCGAGGGCGGCCTGGCGTTTCTCGGGTTGTCGGTCAAGGAAGGGGCCACCTGGGGGAAGATGATCCTCGAAGGTGCTGATCCCCGAACTCTCCGCACCGGTACCCATGTTTCGATGTCTCCGATCATGGTGTTGTTCTTCACCGTGCTCGCGCTCAACTATGCGGGCGATCGGGTGAGGTCGTACTTCGATGTCCGCGAGACGGCGTTCTAGGAGCTCCAATGGCTGAACCGCTGCTGACCGTCCGCGACCTGAGCGTGAGATTCCCTACCACCCGCGGGGTGGTGCAAGCCGTCAATGGCGTGGAGTTCGACCTCGAGGAAGGGCAGACAATTGGGATCGTCGGCGAATCTGGATCCGGCAAATCGGTCACCGCCAAGACCCTCATGAATCTCCTGCCCCGAACGGCCGAGATCGACGGTGAGGTGATGTTCGACGGACGCGACGTGAGAGAACTTGCGGCCAAAGGAGAGGATCACTTTTGGGGCGTACAGATGACCATGGTGTTCCAGGACCCCATGACGTCACTCAACCCGGTGAAACGATGCGGTGAACAGATCGCAGAGACTCTTCGCTACCACATGGGCCACGACAAGAAGAAGGCCATCTCCGAGTCGATCGACCTGCTGGAAAGGGTCGGGATTCCCGAGCCGGCCAAGCGGGTCGCGCAGTACCCCCACGAGCTATCCGGCGGGCTGCGTCAGCGAGTCGTGATCGCCATGGCGTTGGCCTGCCAGCCCCGCCTTCTGATCGCCGACGAGCCGACCACCGCCGTCGATGTGACCGTGCAGAAGCTGCTGCTCGACCTTCTCGACGACCTCCGTAAGGAACGTCGAATGTCGATGATCTTGATCACCCACGATCTAGGAGTGGCACGCGGCCGCTGCGACGAAGTGGCCGTCATGTACGCCGGCCGAATTGTCGAACGCGCCGATTCCCACTCGCTCTTCTCCGACTCCAGACACCCCTACACCGACGCGTTGCTGCGGTCGATCCCCCGCATCGATCAGCCCAGCCACACCCGACTCGACCCAATACCAGGTCGCCCACCCGAGTTGATCAACCCGCCGGTGCAGTGTGCCTACGCTCCGCGTTGCCGGTTCGCCCAGCGGAGCTGCCTCGAGGAGATCCCCGAGGTCAGCGGCGTGGTGGGAATGCACAGTTTCGCCTGTCACTACCCGGCCAACACCGAACGTGGCGAGGCGGCACTTCAGGCCAATCTCGATAGAGGCGAGACCGCAGGCGGCCTCCATCTCCACGCAGCCGCAGAAGGAGCAAGCTGATGGCAGGAAGCGGACTCGCCCCTCTTCGCGACCGACCCGACGTGCTGTTGCGTGTCGAGGGCTTGGTCGTTGAGTTCCCAGTGGGCCGAAGGGACGTGGTGCACGCCGTTTCGGGCATCAGTTTCGATGTCGCCGAAGGAGAGACGTTGGGCATCGTTGGTGAGTCGGGTTGCGGTAAATCCACCGTTGCCCGTGCCATCATCAGGCTCAACGACATTCGCGAGGGCAGCGTGATGTTCGAGGGCAAGAACCTCGCTGTCCTCAAGGGTGAGGAACTACGCAAGTCACGGCCCGACCTGCAGATGATCTTCCAGGACCCGATCTCTTCGCTCAACCCCCGCCGCAAGGTCCGCGACGTCATCAGCGAAGGACTCAAGGTCTGGGGCAGCCAGATGGGTGCGTGGTCGGAGGGTCGCATCGACGAGTTGATGCATGCCGTCGGCGTCGACCCCAAGTTCGGTGACCGTCGACCCCACCAGTTCTCGGGTGGTCAGTGTCAGCGAATCGGTATCGCCCGGGCTCTGGCCATGGACCCGAAGGTCCTGATCTGCGACGAGCCGGTGTCGGCACTCGACGTGTCGGTTCAGGCTCAGGTTCTCAACCTGCTCGAGGACATGAAGGTCCGCTATGGCCTCACTCTGCTGTTCATCAGCCACGACCTTGCCGTAGTGAAGAATGTCAGCGACCGGATCATCGTCATGTATCTCGGCAAGGCATGCGAGATCGGTGCCGCTGACGAACTCTACGAACACCCCCGTCACCCCTACACACGCGCCTTGCTGGCATCCATTCCCGAGCCGGCACCCACGGTCGAGGTGAGCGAGGGCGACATCGAAGGCGAACTGCCGTCGCCGATCAATCCGCCGAAGGGCTGCCGGTTCAATACCCGTTGCCCCCACGCCGACGAGATCTGCTACGAGGATGAGCCTCAAATGGAAGCAGTCGGCGGCGACCACTTCGTGGCCTGCCACCACCCGGTGGCTGTCTCGATCGACGTCTGACCGAGCCGACAGCGGCGCTCTTCAGACCAGTGTCCACGACGAGTCGGGAGAGAGCAGGTCGGCTTCGTCGACGATGGAGGCTCGCCCCTCGTCACGGAGTTTGTGGAGATGTGCCAGCACCGACATGGCAGCGGGCTTGTGTAGCTCGGGCCTGATGCCGGCGTAGAGAACCTCCACTATCTCTGCCGCGGTCTGAGGAGACTCGGCGAGCCGGGCAAGGATCTGTGTCTCGCGGTCGAGCCGATGCTTCAGGAGCGACGCCACGTAGGGAATCGGCGAGAGGATCGGCGGGCCGTGGGTCGGATAGAAGGTCGAATCGTCGCGATCGAGAAGAAGTCGGAGAGACCGCAGGTAGTCGCCCACGTTTCCGTCGGGCGGGGGAATCACCGTGGTTGACCAGCCCATCACGTGGTCGCCCGATAGCAGCGCCTTCTCTTCATGCAGAGCGAAACAGAGATGGTTGGAGATATGACCCGGTGTGTGGAGTGACTCGACGGTCCAACCCCGACCGGTCACGACATCACCATGGGAGAGAACCAGGTCGGGACGAAAATCGATGTCGGCGGAGTGTTCCTCGGCTTCGTCGCTGTCCTCGGAGGTGGCTTCGGAAGCGGCCTGGGCGGGGTGCGGCCCGAAACCGAGCACCGGGGCTCCCGTGGCCGCAGCAATGGCCC
>JAJCXW010000026.1 GCA_029263235.1 Acidimicrobiales bacterium | reverse complement strand
CAGCGCCTGCGACTGCGCCTCGTCGGCCGGCCATGCGCCCATCCAGTGCAGCGAGGTCACCGGCGTGAAGACGTCGTCATAGCCGAGCCGCTTTAAATACTCCTGCGCCAATTCCCGGCACATTCGAATCGCCGCCGCGTCCTGAATCAGGTGCAAGGTTTGCCCCAATTCCAGACCGTAATTGCGGACCCCCTGGCCGGCCGCCAACAGGGCGTCGACGATGCCGGTGACGATAGCGATGAACGGCGGGATGTTGGTGCCGGTCAGGAAGCCCGGCTGGCGGCGATGCAACTCAACGCCATTATCCTGATAGAGCGCGGTCAGGCGGTCGAGATACTGGTAGTTCCGAATGCCGGCCTCGATCGACAGGTTCTTGGTGTACGACGTGGTGTAGGCCAGCCCCGAGCCGAGATATCCGGTGAACCCGGCGGCCAGCCCGACCTCCGAGGTCAGGCGCGGCATCGCCGTTCCCGAGAGCACGATCGCCGGCTTGTCGATGGCCTCAATCAGTTTGCGCGTCTCGAACGGGCCGTAGTTGACCATCGGAAAGCCGTTCAGCATCGAGCGCCCGGCCTTCTCCGATTCATCTTTGCCAAGCGCCGCCTTGGCCCATTGCTCGTTGCGGGTATAGCTGTCGGTGGTCGTCGGCACGATGTCGGCGTGGCCGTCCTTATCGAGACAGCGCATCAGTTCCAATTGCAGCTCCAGCGTACCGAAGCCGCCGCGCGGCTGGGTCAGACAGCGGCCCTCGGCGTCGGCCCGGCGCATCACCCAGGCGAGGTTCTTGTGATCCGGCAGCGAGCGGTGATAGGCGGCGGCCTCGTCGAGGTCGATCTCTGAGCCGGTCGGCCAGCGGGCCAGATTGTCGCGCCTGAGATTGGCAAACACCTCGGCCGGAATCTGTTCGGCGGAGAACGGCCAGGCCGCGTGTTCAGGCTGAGATGCGTCCATTGCCGGCCTCCCTTTCAAGCGCCTCGAAACTGCGTTCGGCCAAGGCCAGCGCCGCCTCCGGCGCGGTTTCCGCCAACAGGCCGACGGCGTAGAGCAGATAGTCGCGATCCAACAGCAAACGCGGCGCGCGTGGGCGCAGCGATTCGCCATCATCGGCCAAGGCCCCGGCGAGGACCGCCGCCGGATCGTCGCCGTGGGCGAGGACTCCGCCGGTGCCGATCACCGTCGCCACGGCGCTCAAGTCCTTGCCTTCCTGCATGGCAGCCGAGCCGGTCACCGTTTGCACGATCTTCAGGCGGCCGGCGTGACGGGCCATGGCGAGCCGCGTCGCCGCCGCCGCCAATGCGCCGTCCATGCGGCGTTCGTCGCTGTTCAACGGTAATCGTTCGACATCGCCGGCCAGCGCCGACAGCACCGCTTCGGCGCGCTCGCGCGACAGTCCCGCGCGACCCGCCAACTCGTCGATTCCGACCGCTTCGACAATCCCGGCGATGTTGTGGCGCATGCCGAGATCGCCCTCGACGCTGCGTTTCGCATAGGGCTCGGGCAGGCCATGCTGGACGACGCCATCGTCACTCGGCGCGCCGTCGGCGATTGAATGCACGTCGGTCGTCGCGCCGCCGACATCGACGACGACCAGCGGGCCGAGACCGGGTGTGTCCGCCGCGCCCTCGGCGATCAGGCGAGCCCCTTCGAGGACCGCGGCCGGGGTCGGCATCAGCACCCGGTCGAACATCCCGGCGGCGCGGTCGATGCCCTTGGCGTGGACGATGCGCTCGATGAAGACGCGGCGAATGGCGTCCCGCGCCGGCTCGACATCAAGCACGTTGAATTCCGGCATTACGTTGGCGGCTTTGACCACCGGCTTTCCGGCATCCGCTAGTCGCGCCGCGACATCGTCGGCCACCGCCCGGTTGCCGGCGACAATCAATGGGCAGGCCAGCGCGCTGTTTGCCAATATGTCGGCGTTTTGCCGGATCACCACCTCGTTGCCGCCGTCGGTGCCGCCGGCGAGCAGCAGGATATCCGGCGCCAGCGCCTCGATCTCGGCAATGTCGGCGGCGGTCAGCCGATAGGCGAACGCGCCGACCAGCCGCGCCCCGGCGCCGAGCGCCGCGCGGCGCGCCGCCTCGGCGGTCAATTCGCGGACCAGGCCGACGGTAACCATACGCAAACCGCCGGCGGCGCTTGAAGAGGCCAGGCGGTGACTAAATTCCGGCAACTTGCCGATTTGCTTCTCCAGGTCGGCGAGCGCGGCATGCAGCCCGTCGCAAACGTCGGTGCCCACCGTCGACGGCCCCTGACCACTGCCGATCAGCGTGGCCGCGTCGAGATCGACGGCGCGCAGCTTCGTATAGGTGCTGCCGAAATCGATCAGCAATGCGGCGTTCATCCGGCAAAGTCCTCGGCCAGGGCGTCGATGACTTGGTCGGTGCGGACGCCCGGCGGAAAGGCGCGGTCGAACCCCATGTCGAGGAAACGCCGTTCGACCTCCGGCCAGTCGTGCTTGCCGATCACCAGATTGCCGCCGACATAAATCAAAATTTCGTCGAGCCCGGCTTCGACGCACAAATCGCGAAAGCCCCGACAATCCAATTCACCCTGGCCATACAGCGACGACACCATAATGCCGTCGGCGGCGGTCTCGATCGCCGCCTTGACGAACTCATCGGCGGGGGTCAGCGCGCCCAGGGTGACGACCTTATAGCCGGCCTTTTCCAGGGCCATCGACAGAATGCGATTGCCGACAATATGCGTATCGGCGC
>JAJCXW010000025.1 GCA_029263235.1 Acidimicrobiales bacterium | reverse complement strand
ATGCCCGCCTTCGTGATAGGCGTTCAGCGTTATGGTGCCCTTCTCCGGTTTGCCGGCCATCGCCCGCATCTCGGCGTCCTCGAGACCGTGATCGGCGGAGTTGCGGACCATGTGGGTCAGCGGATCCTTGATCAGTTCGAGCACTTGGCGGTCCAACTCGGTTTCGGCGCCGAGCATCAGCAGTTCGATCTTCTTGCCCGATTCGACCGACAGATCGCGCACGATACGCGGCAGCTTCGCCCAGGCGTTGCCGATCGGCTGCATACGCGTCTTCATCACCCCTTCCTGAAGGTCCGAGGTGATGTGGCTGAGCCGCGTCAACGGCACCGTGAATTCGCTGTCGTCCATGCCGCGAACCATCTGCAACAGTTGGTTTCGAGTCAGCACCAGTTCGCTGACCAGGGTCATCAGGTCTTCGAGCACATCGACGGTAACGCGGATACTCGACGCCGCGACCGATGATTCCTGAGCCTTGGCCGGTGTCTTGTCGGGCGTCTTCGCCGGCGCGGCGGGCACGGGCTTGCTTTCCACCGGGGCCGGCACGGCGGCCTCCTGGGTCGCCGGAACGGTCGGGGTCGGTTCAGGGGCCGGGGCAACGGCTTCGGCCTCCACTTCAGCCTCCACTTCAGCCGCCGACGCGGATTTCACGCCAGCCGACTCGGCGGCCATCACTTCGTCGAGCAAATCCTGGGCGACAGGCGCGCCGAATTCATTCGACGGCGGGTTGCCGGCGGTGGCGTCGCCGCCGGCGGCCATCACTTCGTCGAGCAACTCTTGAGCGACAGGCGCGCCGAATTCATTGGCCGACGGCGCGGTGGCCGTAGCAGCCGGGGCGCTTCCTCCTTCAGCCGCCAACACCTCGTCGAGCAAATCTTGGGCGACAGGCGCGCCGAATTCGTTCGACGGCGGGCTGCCGGAGGCGACCGGGGCCGGTTCCAGCGCCGGGGCCGGGGCCGGGGCTTCGGCCGCCGAGGCGGCGGCAGTCTTGCCATCGGCCATGGCGTTCAATTCGGCTTTCAATTCGGTATCTTCACCGTCCGGCTCCTCGCCGCTCGATTCCAGTTCACCGAGCAAATCGCGGATGCGGTCGATGCACTTGAGAATCAAGGTCACCGCTTCCGGGGTCACCGGCAAAACTTTATCGCGGAATTTGCCGAGCACGTTTTCGCCGGCGTGGGCGACGCCTTCGAGGCGCGGCAGGCCAAGAAACCCGCAAGTTCCCTTGATCGTATGGACGAGTCTGAAAATGTTCCCGAGGATCGCTTCATCCTGGGGATCTTGCTCGAATTTGACCAATTCGACGTCGATGACCGCCAAACTTTCGGAGGTCTCCGTCAAAAACTCAGTCAATAAGTCATCCATTGCCGCCTCGCTTTCTGATTTTCATCGGCGATCGAAACCGTCACGATCAGCCAACCGAACTCACAATTCCGTGAAATAAAACAACGCCGTAGAGAATTTATACAACTAAGATATCACCCCATTATAAGGGTTTCCTGCGCAACGAAAATAGCCGTCATGAATCCGTGTGTCCATAACCATCTACATAATATTGTGCTCACACACCGCAATATCAAACGAGAAAACACAGTTAAGCCGGAAATAATGCCGCCAGTTGAATTTCGTCGTCGCCGACGGCGGCCTCGATAACGCCGCCGAGATGGTGCGCCAGGCCCTGGGCATAGTAGGCGTGGATGTTGTGCGCCGAGAGCTCGCTGACCGGGCAATCGGCGGCCATCGCCATCGCCGTGGCCTCGCGGAGCGCCGCGCCGACGCCGCGCGCCTGCACCGCGACGCCGATGCCGTCGGGCAAGGTCGAGACGTGAACCGCGAGGACGCCGCCGCGCGGCAGACATTCCTCGCCAATCATCACCATCACCATCAGCGCCTTGACCGCCGCCGCCGGCGCGTCCGCCGCCGCCTCCATCCAATCGAGCGTAACTTTACCGCTGGCAAACCAATCCTTCGCCAGGCTGCGCGCCTCGCCAAACGATAACTCCCCCTGACGGCCGCCGCCGGCGCCGAAAGCGGCGCGAAAAAACGAAAGCCGCCCGGTTAGCCGCGTGGCGCTCATCCGCATCAGACCGAGCGCGCCAGCGTCATCGCCGCCGTCTTCGCCGAGCAGTTCGACGCCAGCATTGACCGCGCTGGCGGCGCTGATTAGGTCATGGCACAGCCGCGATGACAGCAATTGTCCGATTTCCAACTTCTCCGCCATCGCTCGTCTTCCTCAGCCAATGCGCACACTAAACATCCTTCGCCTATCATTAGATTTGCACTTTGGCCTTGGCGCGGCAAGGCGTAGCGTCTATGCAAATTACCGGACCGAATGCATGCTAGATCACATGTTTGCTAGGCTTAGATCACGGTCCGACGTGTAGTATACAGATGGCACATGTGGTGGTATACCAAATGCCAGTTGGGTTGACTCCGTTCGGGACCCGGCTTGGTCAAGCGAAGAGAGGAAACGGATATCTAATGTCGGCTTCAGCATCGTTTAAAATCGGCAAACGCGGCGGGCAATCGCCGTATACGCCAAAGGGCCGCCAACTCGACACCGGCGCCGTCGACGAAATTCGCGCCCTGCTCGGCGACCTGTCGCGGCGGCGCGATTTGTTGATCGAACATCTGCATCTCATTCAGGACCAATACGGCCATCTTTCCGCCGCCCACTTGGCCGCCCTGGCCGACGAAATGAAGCTTTCCATGGCCGAGGTTTACGAGGTCGCCACCTTCTATCATCATTTCGACGTGGTGAAGGAAGACGAAGCGGCGCCGGCGGCGTTGACGGTTCGGGTCTGTGACGGCATCGCTTGCGAAATGAACGGCGCGCAGGGCTTGTTAACCGCGCTGGCCGGTGCCTATGGCGGCGACGACGTGCGTGTCGTTCACGCGCCGTGCGTCGGCGCCTGCGACCGGGCGCCGGTCGCCGTCGTCGGACAGCGTCAAATCCATAACGCCGACGCCGACGCCGTCGGCGCCGCCATCGACGGTGGCCTGACGCGGCCCGAAATCCCCGCCTACATGGACCTCGACGCCTATCGAGAAAACGAGGGCTATGCGATTTGGCGCTCCTGCCTCGACGGCGTGCGCGAGCGCGAGCGGGTAATCGCGACGATCGATCAATCGGGCCTGCGCGGCCTCGGCGGCGCGGGATTTCCGACGGCGCGCAAATGGGGATTTCTCAAGGATACGCCGAAACCGAGGCTCGTCGCGATCAACGCCGACGAAGGCGAACCCGGCACGTTCAAGGACCGATATTGCCTGGAAACCCTGCCGCATCAAGTCCTGGAGGGCGTGCTGATCGCCGCTTGGGCGGTAGAGGCCGACGCCGCCTACATTTATTTGCGCGACGAATACCCGCAGATCCGGACGATTCTCGAAACCGAAATCGCCCGTCTCGAGGAAGCCGATTTGCTCGGCGGCATCACGCTGCATTTGCGGCGCGGCGCCGGCGCCTACATTTGCGGCGAGGAGTCGGCAATGCTCGAGAGCATTGAGGGCAAACGCGGCCTGCCGCGCAACCGGCCGCCGTTTCCGACCGGGGCCGGGTTGTTCGGACGGCCGACCCTGATTAACAACGTCGAGACGATGTTCTGGATCAAGGACATCCTCGCCAACGGCGCCTATTGGTACGAGAGTGAGGGCCGACCGCATTTCTACTCGGTCTCCGGCCGGGTCGCCGAACCGGGAGTCAAACTGGCCCCGGCCAGCGTCACCGTTCGCCAATTGATCGATGACCACTGCGGCGGCATGACGCCTGGACACGACCTCAAGGCCTATCTGCCGGGCGGCGCCTCAGGCGGCATTATGCCGGCCGACAAGGCCGACGTGCCGCTCGAATTCGGCGGCCTCGACGAATACGGCTGTTTCACCGGCTCGTCGGCGGTCGTCATCTTTTCCGAAGATGACGACATTAGAGACATCTGCGCCAATCTGATCGGTTTCTTCGAGGATGAAAGTTGCGGCCAATG
>JAJCXW010000024.1 GCA_029263235.1 Acidimicrobiales bacterium | reverse complement strand
CCCAATGGTCGATCTCCGAGTAGGTGAGAGCGGTGCCGCCGGGTACGTCGATGCAGAGGTGGTCTCCGCGATGGCCGGCCCGGTCGTGCAGGTCGGTGGCGAAGTTTCCTTCGAGGTTGGTTACGGACATCGGCTCAATCGTGCCTCGCTGGTCGTCGTTTCGTTGAAATAGCGCTTGTGGAGGCGGCCGAAGCTAGCGTCGGCCGCCTATCAGATCAGTAGTCAATCGGAGATCAGCCCAATGAATTCTGTGTCGAATGGCCTGTCGCTCACACGATCGAACGATGTGTTCACGATCAACTTCGGCGACGGTGACAACATGACCACCGTCGCCTGGATCGATGAGATCAACGTCATGCTCGACGAGATCGAGGCCGCCGAAGGGCCCAAGGCTCTCATCACCACCGGAGGAGGCAAGCACTACTCCAACGGACTTGATGTGGCTCACATGACCGCTGATCCTGACGGTGCCGGGGAGTATGTGTCGCGGGTCGAGGGTGTGCTGGGCCGCCTGCTCACGTTTCCTGCGCCGACGATCGCTGCGGTCAATGGTCATGCTTTCGGGGCTGGTGCGTTCCTGGTTGCCGTCCACGATCAGGCTGTCATGCGTGACGACCGTGGATTCGTCTGCTGGCCCGAGGTGCTTCTGGGGATGCCGTTCACTCGTGGGTTGATGTCGATCGTGCGCGACATGCTCTCGACTCGAACCGCACATGAAGCGGTGGTCACAGGTCGTCGCTACGGCGGAGCCGACGCGGTGCAGGCCGGATTCGTCGATGCCACCGCCTCACTCGATGAGTTGATGGCGACGGCCGCGACCATGGTTGAGCCTCTGGCGACGACTGCTGGTCCGAATCTCGCCGGAATCAAGAAGTCGCTGCATTTCGAGACTTGGAGTGCGCTCGACGGGAGCAACTGATCTCAGCTACGGGCGACATCCTTCCACGGGATCGCCTTGTCGACCCGTGGCTCGCCGGGTAGTCCCAGCATCTGCTCACCGAGAATGTTGCGCATGATCTCGGTGGTTCCGCCTTCGATGGAGTTGGCCCTGGCTCTGAGGAAGGCATAGCCCGTGGAGGTGCTGCCGCCGGTCAGGTCGACCACACCGGGCCGCCGGTAGGTGTAGTCGAAACCGATCTGGCCGGCCATCCCTTGCAGTTCAACACAGAACGAGAAGATGTCCTTGTTGAGTTCGGAGCCGATCATCTTGCCGACCGAACCCTCGGGGCCGGGCTGGCCCATGCGGGCACTCTGGGCCGCCCGCATGTTGGTGAGTCGCAGTGTCTCGGCTGTGACCCACAGCTTCATGAGTTCCTCACGCCGAGAGGCGGTCTGCTCCGCTCCTGGGAGCTTGTTCCAGATGTCGACCGCTGCGGCAATCGGTCCGGCGCCTCGCTTGGGCCCGCCGCCACCGCCGCCACCGATGGCGGTGCGTTCGTTCATGAACGTGGTGAGCGAAGCTCTCCAGCCCTCACCCCGGTCGCCGATGCGTTGGCTGTCGGGGATACGGGCGTCGGTGAAGTAGACCTCGTTGAATTCGGCCTCACCGGTGATCTGACGCAGAGGCCGAACTTCGACTCCGGGGCTGCGCATGTCGACTGCGAAGTAGGTCATGCCCTTGTGCTTGGGCATGTCGGGGTCGGTGCGGGTCACGAGCATGCCGAGATCGGCGATGTGGGCGAGCGTGTTCCACACCTTCTGACCATTGATGATCCACTCGTCGCCGTCTTCGATGGCTTTGCAGGCCAGGCCGGCGAAATCCGATCCGGCACCGGGCTCCGAGAAGAGCTGGCACCACTTCTCTTCGCCGGTGAACATCGGCTTGAGGTAGCGGACCTTCTGCTCGTCGCTGCCGTGGGCGAGGATGGTGGGTCCGGCCAGTGCCATGAAGAAGCACGACGGGTCCATCGGAGGTGCGCCGGCTTCACGCAGTCTCCGATCGACCACGTTCTGAAGTTGAGGACGAACCCCGAGGCCGCCGTGTCCGTCGGGGTACATCACCCAGGCCAGACCATGGTCGAACTGGTGGCCGCGAAACTCGGCGTAGTCCTGCGACTCGGGGTCGTGGGCACCGAGAAGCGCGTCGAGAGCGGCTTCTACGCTCGCCAATTCGGTGTCGGAAGAGGAAGATGTCGACGTCATGTGGTCAGTCTGCCTGTCGGATCCTCAACCGGTCCAGACGGCCGCCGGAACTATTCGAATGGATCAGACCGACTGCGTGGAATCTGTTGCTACTGGCGCGACATCTCTGATCGCATGGCGGCCTCACGTGCCTCGAGATCGGGCCGCGACACAAGCTGGATCTCGAGCTTTTCGAGATCGCCGGTGAACCGGAACGGGCTCTCGTAGTGCAGGCTGACGGGGGAGCCCGCGTCGTAGCCGACGCTGGCCCCGACCGACGAAATCGTTCCCATCAACCATGGGGCTGTGGCGGATCCGGCGGGCTGGCCGTCGATCAGCAGGTCGATGGTGGCACTGCGGTCGTTGGCCCGGCGTACCTGTACGCCCAACTCGGCGGCATCGGCCGGTATCGGCTGACTCGATCTCGCGATGGTGTGATCGTCGAAGGCGTTGTAGTCGAACACGAGATGGCCGTCCTTCACGAAGAACGTCAACCCTGAGTTTTCGGTGCCGGTTGCGTAGAGCACTCCTTCGTAGCCACAGGCGGTATCGAGGTCGGGGCGGGCGTTGTCGCCTGCGCCTCGGTGCACCGAGGCGGTCATGTCGAAGCTGCGTCCGCCCACCGGCGCGCCCGCT
Source organism: Acidimicrobiales bacterium (assembly GCA_029263235.1). Lineage (GTDB taxonomy): Bacteria > Actinomycetota > Acidimicrobiia > Acidimicrobiales > Aldehydirespiratoraceae > SZUA-87. The sequence continues at coordinate 3,486 of JAJCXW010000024.1, read as the reverse complement.
TGCATGGGGAGAGGTGCCATCGGAGGCTTGTAGACGTACCGACGGTTCCGGGGGTGAGGTGAGTTGTCGCGGAATCTCGATCGAAACAGCTCGATCAACCGGTCGTCGAGAGGCAGAACGCCGTGTTGGTCGGCCTCGTGCCACCAGATCTCGATCAGCTCATCGAGCTTCTCGGGGTGCTGGGACGCCAGGTTGTTGCACTCGGAGGGGTCCTCGGCCACGTGGTACAACTCCCAGTCGTCGTCCTCGAAGTCGGTTCCGGCCGCATGGCGGGTCACCGCTTTCCAGCCGTCGTGCCAGATACCCCGGTGACCGACCATCTCGAAGTACTGGACTTCCTTTCGGGTGGGTTCGTCGGGCTCGTCGAACGAGTAGGCGAACGATGTGCCGGTCACCGGCATCTGTTCGAGACCTCGGAACATGGTCGGGGCCTCCACATCGAGTGCTTCGTAGATGGTGGCTACGACGTCGTTGACATGGTGGAACTGGGTTCGAAGCGCACCTGCGTCGGAGATTCCGTCGGGCCAGTGCACGACCAGAGGCACGTGGACACCGCCCTCGTGGGTGTTCTGCTTGTACCACTTGAACGGAGTGTTGCCGGCTTGGGCCCAACCCCAGGGGTAGTTGGAGTGGCTGTGGGGGCCACCGATCTCGTCGAGATGCTCAACGGCTTCGTCCGGGGTTTCGAGAATGCCGTTGAAGAACTTCATTTCGTGGAGCACTCCGAACGGACCGCCCTCCTGACTGGCGCCGTTGTCGCCGAGCACCGTGATGATCGTGTTGTCGAGTTGCCCCATTTCGCGCAGCGAGTCGACGAGTCGGCCGATTTGAGCGTCGGTGTGGTCGAGGAAGGCCGCGAACGCCTCCTGTAGTCGGGCGGCCAGCAGCCTCTGGTTTTCGGGGAGTTCGTTCCATGCGTCGACCCCGGGGTTGCGCGGAGCGAGTGTGGTGTCGGGCGGTAGCAATCCCATGTCGAGCTGAGTGGCGAACCAGCGCTCGCGCGCCACATCCCAACCATCGTCGAAAGTGCCGCGGTACCGGTCGAGATACTCCTCAGGCGCCTGATGAGGGGCATGGGTGGCACCGAAGGCGCAATACAGAAAGAAAGGTCGATCGGGCCTCACGCCCTTGGAGTCGTGAACGAATTCGATCGCCTTGTCGATCAGATCCTCGCTCACGTGATATCCCTCGCTGGGGGTGGCCGGCGGATCGATCATGTGGTTGTCGTAGGTGAGCGAGGGGCTGAATTGGTCGGTCTCGCCGTCGAGAAACCCGTAGTAGCGATCGAATCCCCGCTGCAGTGGCCACTGATCCATCGGGCCCGCGGCGGAGCACTGCTCCATCGGGGCGAGGTGCCACTTGCCGACCGCGAAGGTGGCGTAGCCCTCGGAATGGAGCACCTCGGCGACAGTGGCCGCATGATTCGAGATGTGGCCGGTCATGTGGGGGAAGCCGGTGTTGAAGTTCGAGATGGCTCGCATCCCGACGGCGTGGTGGTTGCGGCCGGTGAGCAGAGCAGCTCGGGTTGGTGAGCACAACGGGGTGACGTGGAAGTTGGTGTAACGCAACCCTTTTCCGGCCAGGGCATCGATGTTGGGAGTGGCGATGGTCGACCCATAACAGCCGAGCTGAGCGAAGCCCAGATCGTCGAGCAGAACGATCACCACGTTTGGCTTGTCGGTGCCGGGATGGGGTGGCTCCTCGAACCAAGGATCGGATTCGGCAAGCGTGCGCCCGACCTTGCCTTCGTAGCGTCCGTAGCTCTTCATGTGTCCTCCGTTGCCGAGTGGCCGAATCTCCCACGGCCGGGCATGCTGAATCTACGCACCCCCAATGATTAGGTGAAACTGATGAAGCTTTCGATGGCGCTCAACTACTCGGGTGACCCCCGCGCGGCCGCGGCGGAAGCCCAGGATCTCGAACGGGCGGGGATCGATGTTGGGTGGGTGGCCGAGCTCTACAGCTTCGATGCGGTGAGCATCCTCGGGTATCTGGCGGCCAAGACCGAAACGATGGAGCTGGGCTCCGGCATCTTTCCCGTGTATTCGCGTACCCCCACTCTCACCGCGATGACCGCGGCCGGCCTCGATGCCGTGTCCGGCGGTCGGTTCATTCTGGGCCTCGGGGCCTCGGGCCCCCAGGTGATCGAGGGTTGGCATGGTGTGGTCTACGACCGTCCTCTGGGCCGCCAGCGCGAGATCATCGACATATGTCGCAAGGTGTGGCGACGGGAGCGGGTGGAGCACCACGGACCGAGCTACGACCTTCCCCTTCCGGCCGATCAGGGCACCGGACTCGGCAAGCCACTGAAGCTCATCAATCATCCGGTGCGTGAGTCGATCCCGATCTACATCGCTTCGTTGGGACCCAAGAACGTGGAGATGACCGCCGAGTTGGCCAACGGCTGGCTGCCGGTCTTCTTTCATCCCGGCAAGGCCGACTCGGTGTGGGGAGAGGCTCTGGCCGCCGGTAACGCCCTACGCGACCCCGAACTACCGCAACTCGAGGTCGTGGCCGGCGGATCGCTGTCGATCTGTGATGAAGAGACCGCCAAGCAGATTCGTGACGGCGGCCGATTCATGACCGCGTTGTATGTGGGCGGAATGGGCGCCAAGGGCAAGAACTTCTACAACAACATCTTCCGCAAGTACGGATACGAGGACGCCGCCCAGAAGATTCAGGATCTCTACCTCGACGGCAAGAAGGAAGAGGCCATGGCCGAGGTCCCCCAGGAGTTCCTCGACGCCACCGCGATGGTGGGTGACGAGGGCTGGGTTCGCGAACGTGTGGAGGCCTACGCCGCTGCGGGTGTCACTCGGCTTCAACTCCAGCCGATCGGGCCCGACCCGTTGGCTCTCATCGAAAAGGTGAAGGGCTGGATCAGCTGATCGGCCCGGCTCCGGTCAGCCCCGACGAGAGATGATGTGATCTCCGAGGGATTCGAGAGCCTTGCCGAGGCTTCTCTTGACGGGGACCTTCGCTCCGGCCTTGAGTAGCGCCCCCACGACCGGATTGGGGTCGAACCCCATTGTGTAGGTGACCCTGGTGCGGTCCTCGGAGATGGCTTGGAGCTGCACGAGCTCGTTGAGAGTTCGGAACGCACCGATTGAAGCTTCGTAGACCGTGAACCCCCAGGCCTTCCCGGGCTCCCAGACGATGAACTCCTCGTCGACGACCACCCGCTTGTTGATGGTGACGCGGCGGCGCGAGCCGACCCCTTCGCGCTGGTCGCCCAGACGCTCGACCTTCTTCAGGCTGCTGAACCATTCAGGCCACGATTCGTGGTCGCAGAGTGCTTCGAACACCTCGTCGGGTGTTGCGGCCAACTCGCGGGCGGCTTGGATCCTCACCGGCGCGCCGGTGATCCATTCCGGGGGTTGGGTCTGGAGTTTCTTGGCCATGATGGGGCCTCCCTGGTTGGGAGAGGCGCTCAGCCGGCGAAGTTGCCGGCGACGAACTCCCAGTTGATGAGCTTCTCGATGAAGG
>JAJCXW010000023.1 GCA_029263235.1 Acidimicrobiales bacterium | reverse complement strand
CAGGTCGCCCGAAAACCGGGTCTGACCTGAGGCTTCTGAGTGGTACACCCCCTGGGACTCGAACCCAGAACCTGCGGATTAAGAGTCCGATGCTCTACCAATTGAGCTAGAGGTGCTTGCTGGCACAATCGTAGCGATCGGCCATGAGCGCGCCACCCGCGAGGGCAGCACTTCGGGTGACCGAGGGGTTTCGAACCCCCGACCTCCTGGACCACAACCAGGCGCTCTAGCCAACTGAGCTACGGCCACCACGCCGACCGGAGCCGGCAGACCGAGGATCATACCGGGCATGCAGCGAACCGGCGTAGCCTTTCGGAGGCACGGCCTAGCCTTGCCGAAGGCCCCCGTAGCTCAAATGGATAGAGCAGCGAGCTTCTACCTCGCAGGCTGCAGGTTCGAGTCCTGCCGGGGGTGCCATCGCCTCAGGGGTGCATTGCCGTTCCAAAAGCGCGAAGATCTCCCCCAACCGACAGGGAGGACGCTTTCGTGAACGCAGAGAAAACCGGGCGCGACCTGCTTGAACGGGTGGGGATCGAGGTCGGTGGCGACAAGCCGTGCGACATTCACGTCCACGACAGCCGTATGTGGGACCGTGTCATCCGCGACCGCGAGTTCGGCCTGGCGGAGACCTATCAAGAGGGCTGGTGGGATGCCAACGAACTCGACCGGTTTCTGACGGTCGCCCAGAGCGCCGACCTCCGCGACATGGTGAAGCCCGGCCCGAAGCTGATGGCCTTGGCTGCCAGGGCTGCGATCCAGAATCGCCAGTCGGTGAAGAGGGCCCGCTACAACGCGTCGGCCCACTACGACATCGGCAACGACCTCTACGAGCGCATGCTCGACAAGCGGATGATCTACAGCTGCGCCTACTGGAACAATGCTGTCGATCTCGACTCGGCCCAGGAAGCCAAGCTTGATCTGATCTGTCGGAAGCTGGGGCTGGAATCAGGGATGACGCTTCTCGACGTCGGATGCGGCTGGGGAGGGTTCTCTCAGTTCGCAGCCGAGCGTTACGACGTGCGGGTGACGGGCATCTCCCCGGCGGCCGAGCAGGTGAAGGTGGCGAAGGAGCGGTGCGCCGGCCTGCCGGTCGACATCCGTCAGCTCGACTATCGCCACCTCGACGGACGGTTCGATCGGATCGTGTCGGTGGGGATGATGGAGCATGTGGGGCCGCGAAACTTCGGAACGTTCTTCGACAAGTGCGTCGAGCTGCTCAACCCCGAGGGGATGATGCTGCATCACACCATCGGCTCCAACGTCTCGAAGAATCGCACCGATCCTTGGTTCGACAAGTACATCTTCCCGGGTGGCGTGCTGCCGTCTCTCTCTCAAATCAGTCGGGCCGCCGAGTCGGTCTGGTCGATCGAAGACGTCCACAACTTCGGGCCCGACTACGACCGCACGCTGATGGAGTGGAGCCGCAACATCTCATCGCGCTGGGACGAGATCCCTTCTTACGACGAACACTTCCGCCGCACCTGGAACTATTACCTGATGGGTTCGGCCGCCAGCTTTCGTGTTCGGATCCTGCAGCTCTGGCAGATCGTGTTCACCCGAAGCAAGCGTGAACTCCCCACGTATCGGTCGGTGAGGTGAGCGGGTTCGGTGCTCACGCGGGTCGCCAGTAGGATCGCTGCGATCTGACAGCACGACCCACCAGGTGAGACACCAATGACCGAGCCGCGCGTATCCGTCGGCGATCTCAGCATCGCCGAATCGTTCCATGACTTCATCGAGAAGCAGGCCATTCCCGGCACTGGCGTGGAGCCTTCCCATTTCTGGGAGTCGTTGGGTTCGATCGTGCGCGATCTGGCCCCGCTTGGACACGATCTGTTGAGTCGGCGGGCCGAGATCCAGGATGCCATCGACGACTGGCACCGGGGACGGCGCGGCGTGGCCCACAATGCCACTGCCTACCGAGAGTTCCTGACTGAGATCGGCTACCTCGAGAGTCCTCCCGATCCGTTCACCATCTCGACCGACAGGGTTGATCCCGAGATCGCGTCGATCAGCGGCCCTCAGCTGGTGGTTCCTCTCGACAACGCCCGCTACTCGCTCAACGCCGCCAACGCCCGTTGGGGCAGCCTCTACGACGCACTGTACGGCACCGATGTGATCAGCGAAGAGGGAGGCGCCGAGAAGGGCGCGGGCTACAACCCGGCACGAGGCGAAAAGGTGATCGCTTTCGGTCGGGCATTCCTTGATGATCACGTCTCGTTGGCGTCAGGCTCACACTCCGACGCCACGGCCTATCGCGTCGAGGGTGGGCAGCTACAGGTTGCGCTGGCCGATGGCTCGGTGTCGGGGCTGGCTGATGAGTCGGCCTTCGTCGGCTACACGGGCTCGGCCGATGGGCCTTCGGAGATCCTGCTTCGTCACAATGGCCTCCACATCGAGATCCGGCGTGATCCGGCCTCGCCGATCGGTGGCACCGACGCGGCGGGGGTTGCCGACATCCACATCGAGTCGGCGATCACCACGATCATGGACCTCGAGGACTCCGTTTCTGCGGTCGACACCGCCGACAAGATCCACGTCTACAGCAACTGGCTCGGACTCATGAAGGGCACTCTCACCGCCACCTTCCAGAAGGGCGGCGCGACGCTCGACCGGGTCCTCACCGACGACCGTACCTACACCGGTGCCGACGGCGGGACTCTGGTTGTGGCGGGACGCAGCCTGATGCTCGTTCGCAATGTCGGACTTCACCTCGATGTCGACAGCGTGCTGCTCGACGGCGCGTCGATCCCCGAGACCATCCTCGACGCGATGGTCACCTCACTGGCCGCCATGCACAACCTGCAGGGCAACACCGCGCATCGCAACAGCCGTGAAGGCTCGATCTACATCGTCAAGCCGAAGATGCACGGTCCGGCCGAGGTGGCTCTCGCCGTGGAGCTGTTCTCTCGGGTGGAAGAGGCTCTCGGGCTCCAGACCAACACGCTCAAGGTCGGCATCATGGATGAGGAGCGCCGAACCTCCCTCAACCTCGCAGCGTGCATCGAAGCGGCCAGCGAGAGAGTGGTGTTCATAAACACCGGATTCCTCGATCGCACCGGCGACGAGATCCACACCGATATGGAGGCCGGCCCGGTGGTGCCCAAGGCCGAGATGAAGTCGGCCGCATGGCTCGGGGCCTACGAAGACTCCAACGTCGACAACGGCATTCGATGCGGACTCGTCGGCCGGGCTCAGATCGGCAAGGGAATGTGGGCGATGCCCGAGGAGATGGCCGAGATGGTGGCCACCAAGGGCGCCCATCCCAAGGCCGGGGCGTCCACTGCCTGGGTGCCGTCGCCCACCGCTGCCACCCTCCACGCACTGCACTACCACCAGACCGATGTGGCTTCGGCTCAGGAATCGTTCAAGGCCCGAGCCGCCTCGAGTGACTACATGCCGCAGCTTCTGACCCTGCCGGTCATCGAATCGGGGCGTGTCCTCACCGATTCGGAGATATCGGTGGATCTCGACAACGCCTGCCAAGGAATCCTGGGATACGTCGCCCGCTGGGTGGGCCAAGGTGTGGGTTGCTCGACCGTGCCCAACATCGCCGATGTCGGCCTGATGGAGGACTGCGCCACGCTGCGAATCGCCAGCCAGCACCTGGCCAACTGGCTGCATCACGGTGTGATCGACGAGGCCAGGCTCGACTCGACGATGCAGAAGATGGCGGCAGTGGTAGACCAGCAGAACGCCGATCAGGCCGCCTACCGTCCGATGCTTCCCGAACTCGAATCGAGCATCTCCTACCAGGCGGCACTCGATCTCGTGTTCAAGGGGCGGGCTCAGCCCAACGGATACACGGAGTTTGTTCTCTACGAGAGAAGACTCGCAGTCAAAGCGCTGTGACAATCCGACCGTTCGAACATCAGCCGGATCTGTCCGGTATTCCTGTCGACGAAGAAGTCTGTCAGTATTCGTTCATGGCATCTGAGACTGATCTCGTAGTCATGGGACACCGCATCCGGCACTTCCGAAACAGAGCGGGCCTCACTCTCAATGCTGTCGGTGCCAAAGCGGGAAGGCCCGCCCCCTACCTCTCGCAGCTGGAGAACGGGAAGGTCGAACCCAAGTCGAGTCTTCTGGTCGAGTTGGCCGCCGCCCTCGGTATCACCACCGCCGAACTGCTCGACCCCACACCTCCCGACCGCCGATCCGAGCTCGAGATTCGCCTCGGTCAGGCTCAGTGCGATCCGCGCTATCGCGCCCTCGGGCTTTCGCTTCTGCGACCCACCGCCAAGATGAGCGAAGAGGTGCTCGAGCATCTCGTGGCGCTGTGGGACGCCGTTTCACAGGTCGACGACACGCCCGAACAGGTTCCGGAGGTCAGGCGCTTCGCTGATGTGGCCCGAGCCGCCAACGTGGCGTTGCGGCTCGAGATGCGCCAGCGCGACAACTACTTTCCCGAGATCGAAGAGGTCGCCACAGATGGTCTGACGGCTGCTGGCTATCCGGGCACCGGCCCGATCAGCGAGAAGGTGCTCACCGGTCTGGCCGCATGGTGCGGCTTCACGATCGAACGGGTGGCGTCTCTTCCCAGATCGGCACGAAGCATCACCGATACTCAGGATCGAATCATCTTCATTCCCGACCGCGACGATCTGCGGATCCGTCAGGCCCGGTCTGTGGTTCTGCAGACCCTGGGACACTTCGCTCTCGACCACAGCGACACCAACGACTTCGGCGAGTACCTACGCCAACGCATCGAGTCCAACTACTTCGCGGCTGCCATTCTCGCGCCGCAGAAGCCGGCGGTCGAGTTTCTGAGAGACGCCAAGGCTCAAGGCGACATTTCGGTGGAGGATCTCAAGGAGCTCTTCTACATCTCTTATGAGATGGCGGCCCACCGATTCACCAACTTGGCCACCCGACATCTCGATCTACCGTGCCATTTCCTGCGCACCGACAGCGAGGGCGTGATCAGCAAGGCCTACGAGAACGACGGCACCGAATTCCCGACGGCGTCCGATGGCGGCTACGAAGGCGAACGAGTACCTCGGCAGTGGGGGGCCCGCCAAGCCTGGAATGCCGAAGGTTCGTTCCTGATGCACAACCAATACACGGTGACCAACAGCACCGAGACGTTTTGTGTCACCTTCATCGAAGGGCACGACGACCGCATTCCTCACGCCATCACCCTCGGCACTTCGGCACCCCACGCCAGATTCTTCCGGGGTAGCGACACCCTGCGCCGTGAGTTCGCGAGATCCAGGGAGATCGAGCCCGATCCCGATCTTGTCGAGCGGTGGCGCGGCCGAGCTTGGCCGTCGGCGGCCGAGCGCAGCCACATCTTGTCGGCGCTGCCGCCGTCGGATCGCCTGTTCAGTCCGTTCCCGGGAATCGACCTCACCGACGTGTATCGATTCCTCGACCGTCAGCGTCGCCGTCGGAGGTGACGAGCGAAGATCAGTGGGCCAACACCACGATGTGGTCGATGGCGTCGATGGCCACGTGAACCGTGCTCCGTTGCGGGCCGTTGATCAGCACCGTGATCACATCGGATCCGGCAGAGTGCAGTTCGCCGCGGACCGCTTCGTTGCCGGCCGCCACCAGAACCGATGGCCGGTCCGCAGCGAGCTGATCGAGAGCGTGGGCCAACATAAGGTCGTAGTTGCGGGCAGCATCGCCAGCCGGGTTGTCGTCGCCGTTGGCAACCTTCACGATCGCCAGCCGACACAACGGGAGGATCACTTCGCCGAGTCGAGCTTCACGAATCACCGCGAAATCGACCCCGACCGCGGTGATCGTCCCACTGGTTCGGCGTCCTCCAGTGGTGGATGCGACCACTCGCCGAGCGGTCTCGGCGTGTTGGGTCAACACCCCGGCAAGGGAGGCCGATTCGGAGGCCTGCTGTTCGAGCCAGCGCTGTCGCGACCGCTCAGCGGCGGCATGGTCGACGGCACCTTCGGCAACCCATCGGGCGAGTCCGGCCAGAGGATCGGTGGCTGTCAGAGGAGTTGGATGGTTGTCCGAACCGCCAATTTGGTTCACGCTGACCGAGACTAGCGGTACCCTCGAAACAACCACATGACCGACACCACGACCACCATACGCATCCCCGGCAATCATCTGATGACCGCCCTGCTGGGCGAACACGATCGGAGCCTCCGGCTCATCGAGCAGGCCTTCCCCGACACCAGCATCACGGTGCGAAGCAACGAGGTCCACATCTCAGGCGCTGATGGCGACACTGTTCGCACCCTGTTCGAAGAGCTTCTGGCCGTGGCCGAGAGCGGACAGGCCATCGACGACTCCACAATTCGGCGCACGATCGACATGGTCTGCGCCGATGAGCAGCCGTCGGCTGTGTTTGCCCACGAAGTGTTTCGAGCTGCCCGAGGCCGCTCCATCCGACCGAAGTCGGTCGGCCAGAAGAAGTACGTCGATGCTATCGAATCCAATGTGATCACTTTCGGAATCGGCCCTGCCGGCACCGGCAAGTCCTGGTTGGCGGTGGCGATGGCCGTGCGAGCCCTGCAGGCCGGCGAAGTCGAACGCATCGTTCTCACTCGCCCCGCGGTCGAGGCCGGCGAGCGGCTCGGCTTCCTCCCCGGCGACCTGATGGCCAAGGTCGATCCGTATCTTCGGCCTCTCTACGACGCTCTTCACGACATGGTGGGTGTCGATGGGCTCGAACGGCTCGACGACCGCAATCTTGTCGAAGTGGCGCCGCTGGCATTCATGCGGGGCCGCACCCTCAATGCCTCGTTCATCATTCTCGACGAGGCGCAGAACACCACTCCCGAACAGATGAAGATGTTCCTGACCCGCATCGGGTCCGGTTCCAAGGCAGTCATCACCGGTGATGTCACCCAGATCGATGTCGACAACAATCGCAGCGGATTGTCCGGGCTCGAACCGATTCTCGGGTCGATCGACGGCATCGGCTTTGTGCGTCTTTCGGCCCGCGATGTCGTTCGCCACCGCATTGTGCAGGACATCGTCGATGCCTACGAAAAGGCGGGCGACCGATCGAACGGCTCGTCCCCACCGCCGAAATGACCGACTCTCAGAGTCCGTCCCAACCCACGGTGATCGCTGTCGACGAACAGAACGAGATCTCGATCGATCCGCAACGCTGGGCCGCGCTGGCGGCGTCGTCGCTTTCGAGCCAAGGACTCACCCGAGGTGAGCTCAACCTGCTGTTCGTTGATGAATCCGAGATGCATCGCCTCAATCTCGATCACCTCGGACGCGACCGACCCACCGATGTCTTGTCGTTCCCTCTCGACGGTGGCGAGGATGTCGAAACGGTCGAGGCTCTGATTGGCGACATCGTCGTGTGTCCCAAGTACGCCCAACGACAGGCCCCCGATCACCGAGGGGAGTCCGACCACGACGGGTCCCTCGAGGACGAACTGGCGCTTCTCGTCGTCCACGGGGTGCTCCATGTGCTGGGATGGGACCATGAAGACACCGTCGAGGCCCAACAGATGAGCGCGACTGAGCAAGCTCTCCTCACGGCCCACCACCGGTGATGCCCGCAACCGAAGCCGGCTCGAGACCATGAGCGCCGCTCTGCTTGCCGGCATCGCTCTGGTGGCCGTCCTGCCGATCCTCGTTGCGGCGCTCACCGCCGCCGACACTGCGTTGGGTGCCCAGAGTTTGGTGCGGGCCGATGCCATGGCTGAAGAAGGCGTCCCGGGTGCCCAGCGGCTGGCCGGGTTGATGCACGAACTCGATCAGGTTCGGGCTTCGATTTTGTTGCTACGTCTCGTGTTGCAATTCGTTTCGATGGCAACGCTGGCGGTGATGGTGCTCGACCGAGCCGGTATTGGCTGGTTGGCGGCGGCGTTGTCCGCCTACCTGGTGGCGATGTACATCTTGGCTGAGGTCGTGCCCCGCCGGT
>JAJCXW010000022.1 GCA_029263235.1 Acidimicrobiales bacterium | reverse complement strand
CCTCACATTGTTTCAGCGTCGCAGACCGAGGTGTGCGATGACTGCTCTGTACTGTTCGATGTCGTTGTCCTTGATGTAGTCGAGTAGACGACGTCGACGACCCACCAGCATCAGCAGGCCTCGCCGGCTGTGATGATCCTTCTTGTGGAACTTCAGATGCTCGGTGAGGTGAGTGATGCGCTCCGAGAGAAGAGCCACCTGGATCTCGGGAGATCCAGTGTCGTCCTCGGCAAGGTTGAATGCCTTGGCCATCTCGGCCATGGTTTCGGACTTGGGGCGCAGATTGACTGCCATTTGATTCCTTATTGAGGGTTTGGGACCCGGCTGTTCGCTCCGCAATGCGTGAGCAACAGCGGCGCCGCATCTAGCGACTTTCTCGGAGCCATCTTGTGATGAACACCCCGATCAGCCCACACGAGGCGAGCAGACCAAGGTTACCAGCGGTTGTGGATCACCCGGCGCGGTTCATCGTTCGAGGTCGAGCGACCAGTTTCCGACGTCGTCGATGATCGTGACCACCAGACGATGCTCGACTCCCGAGAGTTCCGTGGCGGTGCATCCAACGGTGTCGTTGGGCACCACCACCGCCACCGTGCCTTCGCACGTGACAGTCGACTCGACGCCCAGATCGGCCGACAACCGCTCACCGGCGACCACCGCAACCTCGACCAAATCGAGCAGAACCGCATCTGTCGACACGTTCACGGTGCCGTCAGCAGAAATGTCAGCGACAACCTCGACCTCTCGATCGGAGATCTTGACGGCACACCGGATCGAGGTGGCCTCGGACGTGAGAGGTTCGGGACACGACACATCGGTGACCGAAGACGGATCATCGGGCACCAGAGCGACCGGGATGGCATCGACGAGCGAGCCCATGTCGAAGCCGGAATCAGGCCGGCTGCAAGAACCTGCCACCAGAGCCGCAGCGAGTGCCGCGATCAACGTCAGACGAAAGCCAGCCACGTGACCAGTCCCGCCTGACCGACGTGATAGGTGATCATCACCGCGGGACGTCCGCCTGGTGTCGGCCCGACAAATCGGCCCCACCCGAGCAGCGCGTCCGACACGAAGAACGCGGCCCCTCCAACCGCCGCGACCACGATGCCCGTGGAGGCCGCCGCCACCGCGGTAGCCGACAAAGCGAGCATGTACGCGGCCACCGCAGCCGTCAGAAACCTGCCGTGGCTGCTCACCGCCCGTAGCACGGGAGGCATCACCATCGAAGCAGCCACGGCCACGCCGGCGACCGCAACTAGAGCCGGGGCCAGTTGCATGTGGTCGGCGAACGCGACCACATACAGGATGTGTCCCACCAAGAACGCGAAGAGGCCGAGTTCGAATCGGGCGTCGGGAGTCATCAGCACCACGTCGCCGACCAACGACGCCCCCAGCGCCGCGATGACGACGCCCCGACTCACGTTGTCAGGGGCGTCGATCGCCAATGCCACCCCGATGAGGAAGATCATCACCATTGGCTTGGCTATGAACTCGATGCCGAGCCGATGGGTCGCCACGGCCCACCAATCGACCATAGCGATGGCCGTGGCCGCGAGCAGGAGAAGGACAGCAGTCTGGGTCATGACCAAACCTCACACATCGACATGTAACGCATCACGTGGCGGGGTTGAATCATCAATCCTGGACTGAGATCGCCTGCTTGGGGCAACGATTCACGCACTCGTCGATTTCGGAGCGATGCTCCTGGCCGGGACTCTCATCGAGGACGTAGAGGAAGTCGTCGTCGCGCACCTCGAACACGTCGGGCATGATCTGCGTACAGATTGCGTTGCTCTCGCAGAGGTCGTAGTCGACAACAATCTTCATGTCTCACCTTTCGCTCCCGGCTCCACAATCACCGGGTTCCGACATCATGCCCCATTGACCGGGGCCGCACGAACCCGCCCGTCGACGCGATCTCGGTGTGGTCACCCGACGTTCTCGATGAACTCGGCCAGCTCATCGAGAAGCGGCAACACCACTTCGGATCCGGCCGGCGGCAGCGAGAACACGACCCGGGAAATCCCGTGGTCTCGATATCGGGCGAGCTCATCGGCATCGCGGGGAGCGCCGTAGGACGTCACCTCGATCTCGGCGGGGTCGCGTCCGAACTTCGCGGCCTCTTCGGCCAGGCATCCGACCTGATCGAGAAGATCACCGCCCCGGCCACCGATCGGGATCCATCCGTTGCCGTATCGAGCCGCTCGGCGTGCTCCCTGCGGGGCAGAACCGCCCACATGAATCGGAGGGTGAGGTCTCTGCACCGGCTTCGGCTTGGACCAGATCGGATCGAAGTCGACAAGGTCGCCGTGGTACTCAGCCGGATCGTCGGCCCAGATCGCCTTCATGGCCTCGATTCGCTCCCTCATGAGCTTGAATCGACCCGGGAAGTCGAGAGTGCCATGGTTGGCCATCTCTTCGGTGTTCCAGCCGGCACCGATGCCGAACAGGAACCGACCGCCGGACACGAGATCGAGACTCGCCACCTGTTTGGCGGTGATGATCGGATCGCGCTCGATCACGAGACAGATCCCGGTAGCGAGTTTGAGTGAAGTCGTGGCGGCAGCGGCAGCGGTGAGAACCACGAACGGGTCCATCGCCTCGTAGTACATCTGAGGTAGTTCGTCGCCGCCGGGCCACGGGCTCGATCGCTTGGCAGGTATGTGGGTGTGCTCGGCCACCCACAAGGATTCGAAACCTCGCTGCTCGGAAGCGATCGCCAACTCCCTCGGGCTGATCGCATCACCGGTCGGAAAGATGGCAACTCCGTAGTGCATGGTCGGTCCCTTCGGCGTGGTTGTTCGAATTTCGTAGCTGGTCGGCTACGCGGCCGCAACCCTCTCGCTGACAACCCGACTCGAACCCGCCGACTTCATGGTGACCCCGTAGAGGCAGTCGGCGGCTTCCATGGTGCGCTTCTGATGGCTCACGAGAAGCAACTGGGCGTCGGCTCGGAATTCCTCGACCAGCGACAAGAATCGATGAAGGTTGACATCGTCGAGGGCCGCCTCGACTTCGTCCATCACGTAGAACGGCGAGGGCCGGCTGCGGAACACCGCAAACAAGAAGGCCAGTGCCGTGAGGCTGCGCTCGCCGCCCGACAACAGCGACAGTTTCTTGACGTTCTTGCCCGACGGCTTGGCCGAGATCTCGATTCCGGTGTTGAGAAGGTCGTCGGGAGTCGTCAGCTGAAGGGAACCAACGCCTCCGGGAAAGAGCGTCTCGAAGAGTTGAGTGAAGTTGACCGCCACATCAGCGAATGCCGACGCGAACACCGTGACGATCTCCTCATCGATCGATTTGATCACCCTCGAGAGCTCGCGCCTCGTGGAACGAATGTCGTCGAGCTGGCCTGCCAGGAAGGTGTGGCGCTCCTGCAATGCGCTGTGTTCCTCGAGAGCCAGGGGGTTGACCGGCCCCATGATGTCGAGCTCCGACTCCAGCATCTCGATTCGGCGATTGGGCAGCATCTCGGCGTCGAGCGGCGGGCACTCCGCCGAAACCGCCACGTCGGGGGCGATGCCGTGCTCGGAACGGAGCCGGTCGACGACCACCTGCAGTGTGGTGCGGAGTTGGGCCTCCTCGACCTCGGAATGGGCCTCCAATGAACGGAGACCCTCAAGCCGGCGATCGGCCTCGGTGCGGGTGGAACGCAACGAGTCGAGTCGATTGGTGATGCTCTGCACGGCCTCGGACTGCAGCCGGCGCTCTTCTCGCACCACCGAAAGGCGGGTGTCGACGCGGGTGGCCCGGATCCGCACCGATACCAAGAGTGCTTCGACCACGCCGGCACGCCGATCGAGCGAGACCCGCTGGTCGGTGGCGGCCTCCCTCTCGACCGCATCGCGCTCAAGGCGACCTTCGATTTCATCGAGCCGTCTGGTGAGAGATGACGCTCGTTCGCGAAGTCCGGCGGCACGCACCTCGAGATCAGTTCGCAGTGATCCGGTGGACAACGCCCTCTGCTCGATTTCGGTTCGAGCAACGGCGAGACGGCGGGCGTCCTCGAGAATCTCGCTCTCGGCCGACTCGAGGCCCGGCAACTCTGTTTCGAGCTCCAAAGTCCGCTGGACCTCTCGGGCGACTCGCAGCGTCAGTTCTTCGAAGCCGGGGCGGAGGGCCTCGGTCTCGGCGATGATCTCGCGACGGTCGGAGTCGGACTCGACCAAGGCGTCGGCGGTAGCAGCCAGACCCAAGGAGATCTGATCGAGCTTGGCAGTCAGATCAGACACGCGGGTCTCGGCGGAAGCCAGCACGGCGACGGACTGGCTCAGCTGCGTCTCGGCTCGATCACACTTGGTGGTGGTGGAGTCGACGTTGGCCTCGGCTTCGGCGAGGGCCGCGCCGGTGGCTCCGGTGGCTCCGCCACCGATCCGCCATCCGGAAGGAGAGAAACGGTCGCCGTCGAGAGTGACCACTGTGGCGTGGGGTTGAGTGATCGACAGATCGGCGGCAGCACGCCAGTCTCCGGAGACGACAACGACATCGGCCAGCAGCGTGTCGAGCAATTCGTCGACACCTGGATGGGTCCCGCGGACGTGGTCTCGTATGTGATCGCCGGATGCCGACGCGTTGGCCGGTCCGACGGAGCCGAGGGCCAGGACGGCTCCCGCTCCATCGCCCCGGCTGAGCTGAGCCAGAGCCGACAACGCCGCTTCACGGTCGCTCACGACGACCGCTCCGAGAGCATCGCCTGCCGCCGATTCGAAGGCGGCTTCCCATCCTTGATCCACCGAGACCAGGTCGAGCAGCGTCCCGAGGACACCGTCGATTCCGTCGAGGTGCTCGGCTCCGGA
The DNA here is from genome assembly GCA_029263235.1 of Acidimicrobiales bacterium. GTDB lineage: Bacteria > Actinomycetota > Acidimicrobiia > Acidimicrobiales > Aldehydirespiratoraceae > SZUA-87. The sequence continues at coordinate 5,839 of JAJCXW010000022.1, read as the reverse complement.
CCGGGCCCGAGCCTCGTCGAGCGCCAATTCGAGAGCGTCCTTGCGAGCCGACCAGCGATCGAGTTCGGATCGAAGATCTGATAGTTGTTCGACCGCCGAGGTGTGGGCGGTGTCGGCGTCGGCGTGCCGCATCTCGGCGGCCTCGTGGGCCGACACCAGAGGCTCTTCTTCGTCGCGCATGACTTGCGCCTCGGCTCGACGCTCGGCCGCGTCGGCATCGAGCACCCGACGGCGATCGGCCAGCACCGACATCCGGGCCTCGAGGGACTGGAGTTCGGCCTGCCCGCGCTCCGACGACTCCTTGAGCGCTCCCAACTCGCCTCTCGCTTCCGAAGCTCGCCCGCTGGAGACAGGAACTCCGTCTCCCCACTCGAGAGTGAACTGTTGACGATCGAGTTGGAGCTGCGACTCGGAATCAGCGAGCCCCTGCATTTCGGGTTCGAGCAGAGCGAGCTGCTGCTCGACCTCCTCGGACTCCGTGCGACAGCGGGCGGCTTGGCTCTCCAGATTGGCGATCACGGCCCGGTCGGTGAACACCGAGCGTTCGCGTTCGATACCGCGGCCCCGTTCGGCCAGCAGCGCCGAAAGGCCCCGACATCGCTCCCGCAGAGATTCGAGCCTCACAAGGGTGTCGCCGAGGTCGTGGCCTCCCTGATTGGAGAGCCGATGCTCGTTCTCGATGATCTCTGCTGACACCCGATCGAGTTGCTCGCGTGTGGACTTCACATCGTCGTGGGCGGAAGCCTTGGCGGCCGAAACTTCCTTGAGACGAGAACGCAGGTCGCTGATCTCGGCACCGGCGACGTGGACCCGGAGCAGATTGAGTTCCTCGATCAGGTCGCCGTGACGGCGGGCGGCCTCCGCCTGCTTTTCCAGCGGGCGGAGCTGACGACGGACCTCACGCATCAGATCCTTGACCCGGGTGAGATCGGTGTCGGTGGACGACAGGCGTCGCTCAGCGCGGTCCTTGCGCTTGCGGTACTTGAGAACTCCGGCGGCCTCTTCGATGATCGCTCGGCGATCTTCGGGGCGGGCGTTGAGCACGGCGTCGATCTGGCCCTGCGAGACGATCACGTGTTGTTGGCGTCCCACTCCACCATCGGAGAGCAACTCGGTGATGTCGAGCAGACGACAGGGAACTCCGTTGATGGCGTATTCGGACTCACCGGTGCGAAACAGCGTGCGGGTGAGCTTCACTTCGTTGAACTCGACTGGGAGCGACCCCGACGAGTTGTCGATCGTGAGCGAAACCTCGGCCCGACCCAACGCCGGCTTGGAGGTGGTGCCAGCGAATATGACGTCGTCCATCTTCTGGGAACGAACGGCCGACGGGGCCTGAGCACCCAGAACCCACGCGATCGCGTCGACGACGTTGGATTTACCGCTGCCGTTGGGTCCGACGACGACGGTGACACCAGGCTCGAGATCGATCGACGCCTGGTCGGCGAACGACTTGAATCCCTTGAGAGTGAGGTTCTTCAGGTGCACCGGATCTCCCGGACCAGCCGCGGATCAATCTGATCCACGAACCGATCGCCCCTGACGCTAGCAACCGGAATTACATCCGTGTAGTACAAAGCCTGGGGAAAGCTTGGGGAAATTGTGTGGATTGGCCCTCGAACGGGTCGAAATCGGCCGTTTCGGCCGGACTCAGACCTGCGTGTCGCAGAAATATGTCCAGGATCCGCTGAACTTCGACCGCTTGATCGGTCGACGACTCCGACCGCTCAGGTCGCCGTGCCGGCCCCAGACCTCGAGGTGTTCGCCGTAGTCACCCGGCTTTCCGAACGGGTCGACGAACGGGCGATCGTCGGTGGAAGTGCCGCGATACTTGATGGCATCGTGGAGCGTGCCGACCACGGCGCGGTGGAGACGTCGAATCTCCTGGCTCGACAGTGATTCACTGCTGCGGTCGTAGCGAAGACCGGCGTGGTAGAGGATCTCGTCGGCGTAGATGTTGCCGATTCCCACCACGAAGGTCGGGTCCATGAGAAGAGTCTTGAGCTTGGAGGAGCGCTCCAACAGCACCCGCCCGAACACCGTCCACGAGACCGGTTCATCGACAGGATCGAGACCGAACGCCTCGATTTCGGGGAGTTCCTCCGCCAAGGCATCGGAGTCGACAATGAACACATCGGAGGTGCCCTCGGCGTCGACCAGACGAAGTTGGCCGTGCTGCGTGAACGTGACCACGATCTCCGTATCGGGATCGGACTTGTCCTTGTTGGCGTGGCGGCGCAACGAACCCGACGACCCGAGATTGACGACCATCGACGATTCCGAATCGAAAGCGATGACCAGATTCAGGCCAGCCCGAGAGACCCCGGTGATCTTCCAGCCCGCCAGTTGATCGGTGAACGACTTTCGGGTCTTGTAGCGACCCAGGACCTTCATGCTCGCGGCCTCAACCGACTTGACGCGCTTGGTCACCAGGTCCTTGTCGAGGTCGCGCCGCACCGTTTCGATCTCTGGCAGTTCGAACATCTCAGTCTCCATTGTGTGTTGTTCCCGCATCCCATGCGTCTCTCGCGGCGCGTTGTTCGGCTTCCTTCTTGGAACTTCCATCGCCGCTGCCCGTGACACCGCTGCCGATGGTCACCTTGGCATGAAACCGCTTGTCGTGCTCCGGGCCCGTGAATGAGACCTCGTAGCGGGGCGCAACCAGTCCCTCTCTCGCGACCATCTCCTGCAAACGGGTCTTGTAATCGCTCTCGCCCGGCCGCAAGGCCGCCGTGTCGATCGACGGCCCGAGTTGGCCGAGCACGAACTCGCGGGCCGGCTCGATTCCACCATCGGTGTAGATGGCTCCGATCACCGCCTCCACAGCGTCGGCCAGAATCGATGGCTTCGAACGACCTCCGGACACATCTTCCCCACGGCCAAGGCGAAGCGATTGGCCCAGGTCGAGTTCACCACCGATCACCGCCAAACTTGCCGAACTCACGACCGCGGCTCTGGTCTTTGCGAGCATCCCCTCCGGAAGATCGGGGAAGCGGTTGAAGATGTGGTCGGTGACGATGATTCCGAGAACGGCATCGCCCAAGAACTCCAGGCGTTCGTTGGACGGTTCACCGGGATGTTCGGCGCACCATGACCTGTGGGTGAGCGCGAGAACAAGTCGATTGGGATCGTCGAATCGGTGACCGAGACGACTTTCCAGAGAACCGGCCGAAGCCACTGCGGTCAGGGTCTCAGCCCAGCTTTGCGACTACGTAATCGACGGCATCACGAACCGTGCGAAGATCCTCGAGATCTTCGTCGTCGATTCGGAAGCCGACCGTGCGCTCTCCGACATCTTCTTCGATGGCCTCGACCAGTTCGATCAACGCCAACGAATCGGCATCGAGGTCGTCCTGGAAGGCGTCGCCCTCGTTGATGGAGCTGGGCTCCACCTCGAGAATGTCGGCGAGTCGTTCCTTGACCATCGACAGGATCTCGTCGCGTCCCATCGGGCTGTTTTCGACATGAGTTTCGGCTGGCATCAGGTATTCCTATTCGTTGCCTTGAACGCCGACACTACCGCCGTCGTCAACTTGTGCGCTTGTGAATCGGCCGGAGGCGGCCGCTGGCGTCAGCCAACCGCCGCTGCAGCGAGATGATCGACCATTGAGACCTGCACCATCTCCGACGCGACCTTGATGGCATTGAGCATCGCGGTGGCTGAACTCGAGCCGTGGGAGATCACGCAAACGCCCTTGACACCGAGCAACATGGCGCCGCCGGTGGAGTCGGGATGGAAGTCTCCGACCATCGAGTCGAGTGCAGGGCCGAGAGTGACCCCCGCCGCCCTGGTGTCGTCGTCGGTGTCGATGGCGACCAGCAGTTGACCGATGAGCGTCTTCATGGCGCCTTCGAGAGTCTTCAGGGTGACGTTGCCGGTGAACCCGTCGGTGACGATCACATCGACGTCGGTGGTCATCACGTCGCGGCCTTCCACGTTTCCGATCCATTCGGAGCCGGTGGCGGCCGCCCAATCGGGGCCGGAGAGAAGCTCGAAGCATTCCTTCACGAAGGGGCTACCCTTGCCGGCTTCCTCTCCGATCGAAAGCAGGCCCACTCGCGGAGATTCGATTCCGAAACGATCACGGGCGTAGATCGAGCCCATGCGGGCGAATTCCACCAGCCATTCCGGTCGGCACTCCGAATTGGCGCCGGCGTCGAGAAGGGTGGTGGGGGTGCTGCCCGGAACGGGTATCGGGGTGGCGATGGCCGGTCGGCTGATGCCTTTGATACGGCCCATTCGCAGCAACGCCGATGCCATCGCGGCGCCGGTGTTACCAGCCGACACCATGGCCGATGCCCGCCCGTCACGAACGGCCTCAGCGGCTCGCACCAGCGACGAATCCTTCATGCGACGAACACTGGCACCGGGCTCAGCGTCCATTGCTATGACCTCGCTGGCCGCGATCACCTCGAGGTCGCCCGTGTCGGGGAGATCCTCGGGTCGGCCCACCAACACGACGGGAATACCGTATTCCTCAGCGGCGCGCCGCGCCCCAGCAACTATTTCGCCTGGTGCACGATCGCCGCCCATCGCGTCGACCGCTACAGGAAGCTTCGACTCAGTGGTCCTCTTTGGCCTGTCGGCCGGCATACCTACCGCAGTTGCCACAAGCACGATGAGGGCGCTTGGTGGCACCACATCGAGGGCAGGCGCTACGAGCGGAGGCCCCAACGGTCCAAGCAGAAGCCTTACGGCTCCGGCTCTTCGACTTCGACATCTTCTTCTTCGGGACTGCCATTTCGCGTTCCTGGTATCAGATCGTACGAACACGAAATACTACCGACCCGACGCACCGACAGCACCCCTCGATCGCTACTGATCGAAGCGAATCTCGTCGAGGGCCGCCCATCTCGGGTCGCCCGACGATTCATCATCATCAGGCAGACCGGTGGGAAACCGGTCGGGTTCGGGCCCGCGACACGAGTCTCGGCACAATGGAGCGAGCGGCAACGACAACATGACGGCCTCACGAACCGACGGCGTCAGATCGATCCTCTCGTCGACAATCGGCCAGGTCTCGCCCTCGGTCGGTTCGGCCTCGAAAATCTCATGGAGCTCGGACTCGACATCCCCTTCGATCGGGACCAGGCAGCGGCGACAAGGACCCGACCAGTGCGCTCGCACCGTTCCCGACACGGTCAGACCCCTAATAACGGCCTCGACCAACAGATCGACATCGACCATTCCGTCGTCGACATCGACATCACCGACGCTGGTCTCACCAACGCTGGCGCGGGTCGTGTGATCGAAGCGAGAACCCGCCTGACGGCGAATCGCCACGACATCGACGATCAATGAGGAGGATTCACTCACCCATCGTCCTGGTCGAAGAAATCGTCGACGGCGGCCTGCTCGGCCGATTCGTCGACCACCTCGTCGACTTCGCCGCGGGCGCCCTGCAGACGAGAACGGCCCGAATCGACGGTGCGAAGGGTGCGCTGGAGCACGACTTCGAGTCCGCCGAGCTTCTGATCGCACCAGTCCTCGGTTTCGAGACGAAGACGTTGGGCAGCCGAATCGGCCTCCGACACGACCTTTCGGGCGTGCTCATTGGCCGACTTCACCACCTCGGTGCGTTGGACCATCTGTTCGGCACGAGCCCTCGAAGTGGCGACGATTTCGTCGCCCTCGCGCTGGACTCTCGCCAGGAAGTCGTCGCGCTCCTTGAGAAGCCAACGGGCGGCTCGTAGTTCATCGGGAAGCCCGTCGGCCGCCGCCTGGAGCAACTCGAGGAGCTCTTCCTTGTTGACCATCGAGGATGCCGACAACGGAACGGGTCGGGCTTCACTCACGATTTCGATCGATCGGCGCAGCAACGACTCGGTCTCGGGGGGG
>JAJCXW010000021.1 GCA_029263235.1 Acidimicrobiales bacterium | reverse complement strand
TCCGGCGGGTCGACCAGGTTCGTCACCGAGTGATGGAGGACGGCACCCTTGGCGGGCCCCTTGAACAGAGATGGCCTGCCCCAGACGCCACGGATCGTCCAGACGGCGAACTCAATCGGATTCATCGCTCAGACGTCGGTGCTGCGGCCCGGCACGCCCTCGAGGAACAAAGCGATCACCGTCGCCGTGAACGTCGAGATCGCGGCGAGCTGCAGCTCGGACCACGGCACACCGAACACGGTGAGCAGCACCGTCAACGAAACAATGACGGCTTGCAGCCGTGCCGGGTACTGAACGATTCGGTTCCACATGTGATTGATCCTTCTCATAGTGCGTACAAGAATTCGGCCATCAGCACCGTTGACACGAACATCGAGAAGCCCGACGTCTGATAGACCTTGATGCCGAGCTCGTCGCCGGCACCCAACGCGAACACGTCGGTGACTTCGAACCGTGTGGTGCCGGCAGATCCAGACGATGCCACCACGGCGACGTTGCGTTCCGTTGCCTCGTCGGTGATCGCCACCTGCCGGTGACCGGTAGCGTTCGCCGCGAATATCCCGAGGGCTGTCACCCGATACACGCCCGTCTCCGGCACGTTCCAGCCGTCATATGTCGTCGACGTGTCGGTCCATCCGCCGTTGTTGATACCCGGTGCGTCCGCCAGATCGGCTTGGGTGGCGGTCGCTGTTGAGATCGTCTGGTTGGTCGACGTCACCCGCAGAACAGGCAGATCGTCGCGGAAGAACGCGAACAGAGCCCGGACGTCATCAAACCAAGACTCCGGGCCGACATCGCCCGCGGCGAGGTTGGCGGGTAGGGCAGGAACAGCCATCGAAGAGTCCTCTTCTCAGTATCCGAGTTGGCCGGTGCCGACCTTGCCTTTGGTGGCGTCGCCGATCACGAACCATGAGGCTGGTGTGCCGGCAAGGTTGTTGTCGTAGACGTCGGCGCTTGTGCAACCGAACGTCGTGACCCAGTCAGATGGGGTGATCACGTGACGGATCTTGTCGATGAACACATCAACGCTGATTGCTGACCCGCCGCCTGGCGGATCGAACGAGACAGTGATCCGGTCACGTAGACCGACATCGAGCACGGTTTCGCGAAGAGCACCGCCGGTGTAGAACGGCCGGGCCTTCACTGATTGAACGTACGGGGTCGACGTCGAGTAGAGATCGGCCCAGAACTTGGCGAGCGCCAACGCCGAACCGTCCGACTCCATGTCGAGCGTCTTGGCGAACGACCTGGTTGCTTCGTTGGCGGCGGTCTTGTCGACGATCTGCGGAATGCCGCTTGCGCCAGTGACCGAGACGACGTTGCGGTAGTTGCTGGCGATACCCGACAGGACAACCGAGCCACGCATGAACTTCGGTTCTGTGGTGTCGTCGAGCGTCAGCACCGGTGTCGTGTACGACGACTTGAGAGCGATGGCGTTGCGTTCATGGAACGTGACCTTGTTCGTGGCCGGATTATGAAACAGGAGTCCGCCGTTGGATTGCGCGGCAGCGGTGCACAACGCCAGCAGGGTGTCGCCGTAGGTGGTTGCCTGCAGAGTTGTCGAGTCCGAGTCCAGGACCCCGTAGGTCGTCAACCCGGCGTCCACAAGAAGACGGATGATGCGGACGCTGACGGTGTCGCCGGCGAACGCCGGGGCGATCTCGTCGACGTGTAGTTCTGACATGAGCCACAGCAGGTCGCCGCCGACGATCGTGGAGGTGGCGTCCGGGTGACGTCGGTACGTCGGCACGACGTCTCGCATGTAGCCCTGCCAGACAACAACATCCGACGTCTTGAGTGCTGTGACCCGGATCGGTGTGAACCGTTCGAAATCTCCGTAGTGGGCGCCAGCAGTGTTCAACGGGTCATACAGACGGGTCTGGTTGTCGACCACGATCTTGCATCGGCCGGCAACGAACCCTTCGAACTCTGATGTTCTTTGCGACGGCATGACATCAACGAGCCGGCAATCCGACGTGATGTCGTCCCAGTTGCCGGCGATCGCCAGAGCGGCGGTGTTGAGCGGGGCGATACCGAAAGCAACCTCGACCTTCACATGGTCATCGATCCCGGCCATCAGAGGATCGTTCCGCCGGAAAACCGGCCAGTGTTCACCATCACTTCGGCAAGGACCTGCCCGTCGAGCTCGATCACCGTCACCCTGGTCTCACCGCCGCCGCCGCCGCCGGCGATCGCCGAGTTCGGTATGACAGTCCCGGACGCACCAGGCACCATGATCTCCGGGCCGCGTTCACCGACGACATACGGCCGGCCGGCTGATACCGGGCCTCCCTTTGCACGAAACCCGGCCACACCAGCCGACACCCGTGCGCCGTCGAACACCGACGGGATCGAGTCGCCGGTCACCGACACCCGAAGTTCGGCGTCGATGGTCCGGTCGAGGGCGTCCATCGCGTGGCCCATCTCGAGAATGTCCGGCAGGCTCAACCCTGCGGCATCGCCGAACCCGAGAACGGCGGCTTTGCCGTCACCGAGGAACTTGGCGATGTCGGCCGCTGGGACACCTGCCTTCTTCATCTCTTCGGCTTGTGTGGCGATCTCAGCACCCATCTTGAAGAACTCGACACGGGACTCAGCCAACGACTGCGTCAGATCGCCGTTGTCGTCGCGTAGATCACGGGTGCTTTCGCCGAACTCCTCGATCATCAGGTTCGCTTCGGCAACCGACGCTGTATCGGCAATGAACAGATCGACGAGATCGCTCCATGATTGCTTCAGATCGTCGATGTCCTCAGTGACATCCTCCGCTGTGTCGCCGAACTCGCCGAGAACCTTCGACGTCGCGACGGCTTGGTCTTTCGCCTCGAAATAGGCGGTACGCAATGCCAGCAGCGCGCTGCCCTGCTCGCCGGTGAGTTGCCCCGACGTGTATAGGCCCTGAGCGAAACGGGCGATCGCTGACTTTGCTGAGTCGGTGGCACCGACTGATGCATCGAGCTTCGTGATGATGTCGTCCATGGATACGCCGGCAGCATCGAGGGCCTGGACGGTTCCGAAGACGGCGAGTTGCTGGGCAAGGTAGGCGCTGGTTGATTCGGTCGCGGCGCCTGTCTGCTTGTCGAACGTGGCGGCGAGCGAGTCGACCGAGTCGGTGCGTAGAGAGTCGAGTTCTCGTCGCATCACTGCGATCGCCGTGTTGGTGTCGCCGGTCGACCGACCCAACAAGACGATGCCCGTGACTACAGCGGCGAGCGCAGCGACGGTGCCGACGCCTGATGCCAACTGGGCTGCTGACATTGCCCGCATCGCTGTGGTGGTGGCCTGGATGCTTTTGCGCATCTTGATGACTTTGCCGGTCGTGGTCGAGACGGCGCCGCCGACGAGAAGCAGCCCGGTTCCCCAGGTCGCCGCGGTCGACACGGCTTTCTGTTGGGCAGGCTCGAGGTCGTTGAACCATCCCAGCATGTCGGAGCCGGCACCTATGACCTGTTCCATCACTGGCAGCATCGCGGTCCCCAACGCCGCAGTGAAGTCTTCCATCTCGGATTTGGCTGTCCGGGTCTTGTTGGCCATCCCGTCAGCGGTGCGTTCGAAGTCGCCTTGGATCGTGACCGTCGACTCCATGATCAGATTGAGGCGGGCCTGGATCTTCGCAGCGTTGCTGACCTCGGAGGTTGTTTCTGCTAGCCCCAGCTCGACGGCTTTGGCTTTGACTGTCGCGTCGTCGAGCATGACGCCGTATCGGCGGATCGGTTCGGATTCACCGCGTAGCGCAGCGCCAAGAGCGACGACGGCTTCTTCGGGCGACGTGTTCTTGAACGACGCCATGTCGGATGCCAGCAACGTCAGGTCCTTGGACCATTTCACTGTTTCGGTGCGGTTCAACCCGAAATTGTCGAGCAGCAGACCGAACTCGGAGGTTGCGTCGCGGGCCGCACGCTCAGACTGCCCCATCGCTGTGGCAGCGTTCTTGGCGAACTGGCCGATCTCGTCGGCGGCCGACCCGAAGATCTGCTCGGTTTGGCCGGTCGATTCGGCCAGGTCGGACGCGGCGCCGGCGGCTTTAGCGAGACCAACCGCGGCGAGAGCCCCACCGGCGAGCATCGCTGCGCCCATCTTCGTCATGCGGACACCGAGCTTGTCGACCCGGGTCGTTGTCTTGCCGATCGCCCTGTCGGCTTGGCGTTCCATCTTCTGCAGACCACGGACGGCCTGGTCGGTGTCCGCGGATACGAGCAGAGCGAGACGTTCGGTCAACGACATGTGCGGACACCTCCATTCACTGCTGTTGTGTCGCGTGCCAGAGACGGATCAAGGAACGCAGCGTTTGCGTGCGGGTAACAGAAGGCGGCCACCCGAATCGGACAGCCCCGAACACCTCGAAATGTTCGAGGCTCAGGAAGGGTCCGCTGGTTTCACCTCGACGAGCTCGTAGGAACGTTCGAGGAGATCTCCGGTGACATGCGCGAACGAAGCCCGTGCTTGTTCGGCGGTGACGTCAGCCCGGCTGATCATCAACGCTTCAAGAACGGCACGGGCCTGTTTCGGTGATTGGATCGGGTCCAGGATCGACCACGGCACTTCGGCGATGTCGCAGGCATGCTCGAGGTCGCTGAGTGTCATCGCCGCAGCGGTCGCTTTGCCGGTCAGGCCTTCGATCTTGAGCATGTCGAGATCGAGTTCCCATTCGAGCGACGCGGTGCCGGCAGAGATGGCGTCTCGCAGGGCCCGTTGAACATCGGCCAGCGATACCCGCCCGGAGCGGATCAGCGCACATACTTCGCCTGTCTTGTCTTCGGTTTCGGCCATAGCCGTTCCCCCTTGTTGTTACCTGTCGATCGCCGTTTCGATGATGTTGCGGCGCACCCCAGCCCGGATCGTTTCCAACGCAGCCTCAGACGACTTGCGTTTCACATCCTTGAAGAACGGTCTCGCGTTGGTGCCGGGATGCCAGGCGGTGGTACGGACCTTGCCGTCGTAGACCACAGCCAACGGACGACCCGACCGGTTGTCGCGCAACGTCTGCCCGTCCGCCACTCGACGTAGTCGGGCCCGCCGTCCTCTTGGTCCACGACCTGAGGCCGGGATCGGATGCTTGTCGGTGCCGCCCTCGAGCCATTGCAGCGGACCTCTGTACCGCACCAGCGCTGTCGGGTTCGTCGTGCCTTTGATGTTGAACCCGGCCGACCATCTACGGCCGTTGAGTTTCGATGTCGGCTTCAGGCCTGACCGTTTCGGGCCGGCAATGAACTCGTCTTTCACGACAAGCGCAGCGTCCATGACCGAACGTTTCTTGCCTTCGTTGATCGCTGTAGCCAGCCGACCCAGCCGGGCCGGAAGGCTGTCCAGCGGCTGTGTCACGACGTCGCGCGGGCGAGCGCTCCAGAAGCGTTCCACGACACTGACACGGTCGCCAGATCGCCGACAGAGCCGTCCATCGGGCTGTAATCCGACACGAGGACGTTGCCGGAGTACCGCGGGTTGGTGGTCGAGGTTGTCGACCCGGCCGGGTTGTAGATCACCGCTGTGACGGTGTTGAGCAACGCCCACAGCGTCTGGTCGACACCCGACGCGGCGAAGTCCTGGTTGAACTCGATCGAGATCGACCAGTCCTTGAGTCCACCGAGACGGGACCGCCAGTCGTCGCCCATCGCAGTGTCGTCGAGTTCTTCGCCTGCCACCTTGAGCGACGACGACCGGACGAACGGTGTGAGATCCACGCCGTTGACCGTGATGTATGCATTGGTGTTCGCGTATGAAGCCACAGCGGCTCTCCTTCGTTGTCAGGGATGGTTTGGTTGTCGATCAGCCGATGCCGACGGTCGCGGCGATCGAGAACGTGCCAGTGACGTTCGCGAACCGGACCCGGAACCATGTGTCGGTGATCGGGCCGACCAGCGCCGACCAGGTGCCGCCGGCTGCGGTCACCGTTTCGGTGATTCGGGTGGTCGGGGTTGAGAACCCCGACGTGCTGTCAGACTCGACGATCACGTCGCAGGTCGTTCCAGCCGAAAGCACATGGACAGCGAGGTACAGCGACTCGTCGGCCGCTGCCCCGCCAGAGAATTCCTTGCCGGTGCCGTTGGCTGCGCCGGTCACATCTGCCTTGGGCCACAGCAGCCCGCCGGCGACAACGATCCCCGATGACCCGACAGCGCTGTTCCATTCGGCGGCGTCGCCGTACTTGCCGCCCCACTCATACGAGTTCTGGATCTGGTTGAACATCCATGCGGCTGCTCCGGTCGTGGCGGTCGAAGCGATCGACATGACCGACGAAGCGGCCAGGTCAGCGAACAGAGTCGCGTCTGGTTCTGCGGTCGTCTGCATGAAACCGTTCATGGTTCCTTCAGCGGCCAGCACACCACCGATGCGTTCTCGCCAGCCGCCCGACGCGAAGTTCGTGACGTCGAGCTCGTCGCCGGCGGCCTTGAGAGCCACCTGGTTCATGTAGCCGGTCAGATCGATGCCGTCGACATGGATCTGAGCATCTGTCAACGCGATGGTCGCCATCAGACGTCACCTCTCTTGGCGGGCTTCTTCGCGGCCTTCTTGACCCGCTTCTTCGCGGCCTTCTTGACGATCTCGACCTGGCCGGCCTTCACTGCGGGTCGCACAGCGAACCAGTCGGGGGCGTCGACGATCTCGCCGACCGCGCCGATCGTCATTGACTCGTGCAACACACGGACACGCATCTCACACTCCTGATGTTCGGACTACAACGGGGAAGGTCACGCTGAGATAGTCGACGTCTCCGACCGTCTGGGTGCCGTAGTTCGTCCACGACATCGCTGCGGCGTTCGTGGCCTCGAGGCCGAGGGTGACGTCGTCGGCGATCGCTGCGAACACTGACGACGGGCCTGTCGTCTCGAGCAGCCCGTCGAGGATGTTCTGATCGGTGATGTCGGTCATCGAGACCAGCACGGTGATCGTCAACGTGTACTCGACTGTTCCTCGAGCCATCGTCACGATCTCGGCCTGTGACGGCGTCACGATCATCGCCGGGGCGACGATCACGTTCGGCGCGAGCTCGGAGACGTTGACGCTCGGGATGGTCCTCAGACGGTCAGCGAGACCGGCTCTGATCTGTGTCAGCGAAGCCATCACGCCACCAGCATCTGAGACACCCGGAACGGGCCGAGCAGCGTTTCGACGTCACGGTCGACGCTGGTGAGACGCATCGCACCGAAGTCTCCGAAACCAGCCACGCCTTCAGGGCTTTCGGAACGGCGCAGAATCCGATGCGACCAGATCAGGCAGGCCTGATGGATTTCGGTCGGGACAGCCGCCCAGCCCCATTGCGCGGTGATCCGTACACGGGCTTGGGCCTGCGAGTCGATCGGCCAGGTCAGACCGGCGATTGCCCGCACTGTCCGGTATGGCCAGCCGGTTCGGCCGTCGCGTATCCCGTTGAGAGGTTCGAGCTGGTAGTCGGAGGCGGTCCAGGTCGTTTCGAATGTTCCATCGCCGCCGGTGTCGGTTTCGATCACCAGCCCGGCTGTGGTCAAGAATTCGTCGGGCCGCAGCAGGTACCGGTCGCTGGCCGCGAACACTCTCTGAGAGGCCGATTCGGCGTCCCAGAACACACGGCCACAGAACTGATCGATGGCACGTGACGCTGTACCGATCGCGGCGTCGAACTCGTCGGCTCGATTGTCGACATCGATCGTCGATGAGTTGTTCGACGACGCGATGTATGACGCCAACTCGGGCTGTGTTGCGTACCCATTGACGATCGCCATGTCAGCTCGAAGCAGCCGGCTTCTTCGCGGCCTTCTTGGTGGTCTTCTTGGTGGTCTTCTTGGTGGCCTTCTTGGTGGCCTTCTTGGGACGGGTTGTCGACCGCTTCTCTCCTGGTCGGGCTGTCGCTTCTTCGACACCCGGCTCGGTCACGGTCTCGAACAACGCCTCGCGGCCGGTGACGATCGGGTCGGAGTCGCTGACAATGTCGCCAGGTCGGACGACACGGCCAGCAGCGAAGAAGGCTGCACGCGCACGAAGAATCATTGACTTGCTCCTTGATTGAGAACGGATCGGCGACCAGGCCAGCGCCGTCAGACGCTGGCCTGGTCACCTGGGGATCAGAGGGTCGTTGCGACGTTGAGAACGCGGAACGCCCCGTCGTTGACCGAGTCCGCTCCGGTACGCAGGTAGGCGTACCAGCCTCGCTGGCCGGTCGGACGGTTGTTGCCCGTGCCGAACAGATGCGGGATGAACTCCACCGTCAGACCGATCCGGTCGACGATGTAGTAGTTGGCGAAGTCGCCCACCACGAGGATGTGGTTGTCGGCGGTCGCGGCCGGGTTGATGTCCGCGGTCGAGCGCATCGCCGATGCCTCGTAGGCCGGACGACCTCGCAGCTCGCCGTTCACGAGAGGATCGGCAGCCTGGTTGTTCCAGGCCGACCGGTCACCTGCAGCGGCGGCGAGTTCCTGGATCTTCAGGAACGTGTTGATCTCGCCAGCCCACGCGGCCCGACGACGGTACCTGGCGGGGAGCGCCCCGTAGGTGGAGTCGACGTCGGCAAGCACGAACGTCTCGGCGGTGGCCGGAGTGGTCTCCGAAGATCCACCATCGAGAGCGGTGATGATGCCGGTCGGCTGACCGGAACCAGTGCCGGTCGTGAACGCAGCGTCTTCCTTGCGGGCCTTCTCCTCTTCGATCATCTGACGAAGATCGGCTTCGATGCCAGCCCAGTCCTGGGTGATCTCGATCGACGCCGGGATGAAGATCGCGAGCTTCGATGGCGTGATCGAGGGCTGAAGGAGCGTCGGGGCATCGTCGGACACCTCGGCTGCTTCGCCGTCCCAAGAGCCGGTCACTCCGGCAGATGACACGCCGTTCCAGTTGTCGGTGACGATCTGCTTGACGGTCGAGATCTCACGGAACGGCGACACGGTGCCATCGGCGGTGCCGATGATCGTGGTGTCGAGCGTGAACGGGACAGCGAATCCGCCGGCGCCGTCGGTGAGGCTCGACGCACGGGCCTCGAGCAGCGCATGCCGTTCGGCCTCGTCGCAGGACCACATCTCGCCGGCCATGGCCTTCTGCCAGCCGGTACGGAACGCGGTTGATCCGGTGAGCAGGAGATGGCGGGCCAGATCGCCGCGTCGGTTGTCGACTCGTTCGACCATCCGGGTGGCGTTCTCGCGGTACGCGTCGGGAAGCTCAGGGATCTTCTCGATGGCGGTCAGCGCACGGGCCCGAATCTCGGAGCCGGGGGCGTTGAAGGGAAGCGACCGAAGATCGAAGGGATCTTCGGTGACGTTGGTGTTGGGTGGAAGGGTCCCGGACGGGTCGGTCGAACCGGCCTCGCCGACAGCCAGCAGACGCTGATGTCGTGAGATGTCGGCGGCGGCGTCGGTGACCCAGCTGTCGAGCTGGTCCCATTCGGACTGTTCGTCTTCGACGAAGTTCGATCGGGTGTCGTCGCCGGCGAGGCCGTCGGCGAGAGCGCGCATCCGCTCGACACATTTGCTACGGAACTCTTCAAGGATCTTGATCCGGTCCATGATTCTCCTCAGTGGATCTCGGCCAGACGCGCGAGCGCCTGGTGAACGGTTAGGTGTTCTGCATCCGAGTGCCGGGTTGGCGGCTCATCCGCTGGAGGCTGCGGCTCAAGTGCGGCGTCGGGCCGCGGCTCAAGTGCGAGAGATTGTCGGGCGTCGGCCGGTGAAATACCGCGGGCCAACAAGAAACGGTCGGTCAGTGACCGGACACCGATCGAGGTGCCTTCATCGGCCGGGAACGTGACCGGTCCGGCTTCGTAGAGCTTCACCTCTTTGATGGTGCGCTCCGGGATGCCTTTCGGGTTGTGGTCCGACACGCCGGGGTCGTCATCCCATTCTTCCTTCACGACCCGGAACCGGTAGGACGCCCCGTAGGCGCTCTTCTTCAAACCGGGCAGCAGGTCACGGCCGTAGGACGTGTCGAACAGGTCGGTGACCATGAACGGCCCGTCGGTGCGTTCACCGAGATCGGTGATGTCGCCAAGGACCTTGTTTCCGATCTGCGGGTCGTAGCCGTTGTCGAACAGGCATCGGATCTGTTCGCGGCGTTCGGCCATCGTCTTGGTGAACGACCCGTTGTCGAGCCGTTCCAGGAACAGTCCCTCGTACCAGGAGTCGATCTCGTTCCACACACCGAAGCGGGCGAACGTGATGTCGAGCGTGGCGAGGACGTCGCTGTCGGCCGACTCATCGGCTCGGGTCTCGGTAATCGGTCTGATCGGCGCGAGCCGGATCAGATCATCGACAGGTGCCTTCATGACGTCTCCTTCTTTCCGGTGCCTGGTTCGAGTAGCTGCACTGACACGAGGCCCGAGTGGCTGCCCTCGAGGGCAGTGAGGTTCCCGGTACGGATGGCACGAACAGCCATGTCTGCTTCGAACCCGCCGTCGATCAACGCTCGGATCGCGGTTGCCTGCGTAGCGGTGATCTCGGCGGCGTCTTTCTGGTCCTCTTGTAGAAACAGCATCCGGGCTGCGTCGTGTGCGAGCTCGGCTTTGGCGGGTGCCGGAAACAGCGATTCGAGCGACGCGCAAAGACTCTCGAGTGTCGGGGTCGCCCAACCGTCGGCCCACAGTCGGCGGGTCTGGCCGTAGTTGCCGGCGTTCAACGCCGAGCCTTGCATTCCTTCACGGATACCAAGCACCACCGCTGGTACTCGTGCCCGAGAAGCGATGCGGGTTTCGAAGCCGCCTTGGATCTCGCGGACCGCAAGCTCGCCGAGTTTCGAACCGACGACTGTCACGTCCGAACCGCCACCCAGGAACAGGGTGGAGCCTGCGTGATCGATGCCGGCATGACCTTCGTCGAACAGCTCCTTGAATTCCTTCATCTGATCGACGGTGAGAGACTTGTCGGGTCGGACGATCAGGCTTGGGGCGGCACCGTTGGCAAGGAACCGGTCGACGTATTCGGTCACTTGACCGTCGGTCACGATCTCTCGCATCACCGAGGTCAGCCAGGACTGTCCACGCCACCAAGCAACAGGGTCTGGTTCAGGAGCCCATACTGCGACCTCGCCGACGGTGAACGTCTCGGGTCGCTCGAGGCGGCCTCTGCTGTAGTACAGCCATCCGGCGACTTCGCCGTGGCCGGCCAGAACGTCGGAGACTGTTGCGCCATCGTCGGCGACGATCACTGTGTCGATCAGATCTGGGCGGAGCAGATCGAGCCGGTTGTTGCGGATGGCGAAGTTGGCGGCGCCGGCGTACGACACGTGTGTCTCGGCTAGGGAGAGCAGATGAGGTCGGGTCACTACCCGTTTCGGGTCTGGATGCTCGAGCATGCGGAGCTGGTCGGTGCCGAACAACTGCATGTAGTTGTCTGATCTCCGGTCGATGTTTCGCCATGCGAACCGGGTCTGCGAGACGATCGCTGCTCGGGCTGCCACGGCTGAGGCGACAAGACCGGAGCGGCGGCCCACCGAGTCGACGTAGGAACGAAACGAGGCCTCAGGGTTGGAACCAAGCGACGATGTCAGGAACTTGTTGCCTTGGAACACGAACGACATGTACTGGTCCCACGACATCGCACCGGAACGAGCGACAGAATCTGGGATGCTGGATCGGACTGGTCGCCGACCCAAGAGATCAAGACGTCGAGCCATCAGTCACCTCATCGATCTGGGCCAACAGCCACCACAACAAGGCGAGACCAGCAGCGCCGGCTACCAGGCCATGGCCGACCGTGTGGATCATCCCGACACCGGTGGCGGCCAGCGCCAACGCCGTGACCAGCAGTAGGTGCCTCATGAGAACCCCACGAAGACAGCAGGGCCAGAGGCTCGGTTCTCGGCTACCAGTCGGGCGGCCGGGATCATGTCGTAGCCGAATGTCATGGTGACAGCCCCATCGATCTTCAACGAGTCCTTCTCTTTCATCAGGGTCCGCCATCCGCCTCGGTTTTTTCCGAGCACCGCATGGTCGACGTGAGATGTGATCTGTGGGTCGCCGTCGTGCGTGAACAGTCCTTCGCGTAGGTCCTCGAGGACCCGGTCGATCGCGGCCTGCATTCGTTGACCTGATGCCGTCGGGTATCCGACCATCAGCCCGGTTGATTTCTTCAGGTCGGCTTCGTCGTAGGCGTCGATCCACTCGTCGTACATCGATGACAGTTCATGGAACGACGAGTCGTAGACGAACATCACGCAGTCATGACCGTCGATGAAGTCGCGGACCTCGCTGCGGATTTCGCCTCGTGGATGTTCGTACGTGTCGTCGGCTCGAGCGGGCCGTTCCCATACCTTCACAGCGAAGTGATGCGGGCTTTCGTCGAGCGTCCAGGCTGACAGGACCGCACAGTCACGTGTTCTGGCGCCGTCGAACATGAGGATCACCGGGCCGTCGATGTCGTGGTCTTCGGAGGCGAGCTCACGGAACTGGACCGGATCGAACGCTTTGCTTTCGGCCTTCGCTGCGATGTTGAAATAGAACCTGAGAACATCGGCGCTGCTTGTGCTGACGTCGGTGATCTCGTCGTATATCCGGTCGAGGTCAACCCAGCCGCCTCGGCTCAGCGCCGAGTCGCCGTACACCTCGCCGAGAGCGACCATGACCTTGTCGCGTAGTTCGGGGTCTTTCGGATCGGCGTCGACCGGCCAGGCTGCCTGAGTCGAGTCGTACAGCAAACCACGTTGGGCTTTCTCGGCAGCCTCAGCGGTTATCTCAGCCACCGATCGTTCTCCCAACGCAGGAGCGTTCGTCACTTCGAGAGTCACACCGCCGGTCTTCGCGGCGTTGCGTCGCAGCACCGCCGCCATCCGATGCCCGCCCTTCTCAGGTAGCCACAGATGGGTTTCTTCGAGGACCGCTGCGGTGACTGGCTGGCCCTCGCGGGCACCAGCGGAAGCTGTCACCGGCTCGATCCGTCCCGGAAGATGGTTGCCACGAAACTCGACCCGGGTCTTACCCAGATCGATTCCGGCCTCTTCGATCAGCGCTGACTCGGCCAGCATCTCTCGAAGCACCAGGTACAGGTTGCCGGTCTGGTCTTCGGACACAGCCGCGACCTGCACCCACGGAAAGTCACGCGGTCGGCCGACTGGTTCCCCGGCGGCGTCCCACCCGTCGAACATGACCGGGCCGCAGAACTCGGCGCCGGCGAACAAGGCCCCTTCCGGAGATTTGCCTTTGCCTTTGGCGCCGCGCCGCGAGGCACGTCGAACTACACGCCGACCATCGAGGTCGAGCTGGTAGAGCCGGACGAAGAACTCGACCTGCTCACGGATCAGCTTGAATGGTTTGCCGTAGTGCTCACCGGCCGGAACCTTGAAGTGTTCTTCGAACCAGTCAACGAGCGCCCATCCCAGAGAGGGGAACTCGCCGTCGTACTCGGGGCCACGCCAAGGCATCTTGCCCCCCTTTAGGCCGACCCCACGATCTTGAATCTCTTCTTGTTGCTCAGCTTCTGGCCGTTCATTTCGATGACTTCGCCCGCCTCAACGATCCGCCATCTCAGTTCTTTGCGGGCCTTGGCGGTCAGACCCAACGCCGCCTCGAGGTGCCTCATCTCGGCCAGCACCTTCGTGTCACGTTCGCGGTCCCAGAGGTCCTGGAGCTCGCCGCGGCGCACAGCAAGATCATGTTCTTCGCTTCCCCATTGGGTCGCGGCCGGGGTCGACCAGTTCCGGTTCCACCAGGCCTCGCCTGGCTCCCAGAGATGACCCGGGCATTCCGGCCACGTGGCCCGCCCCTCTGCCGGAAGATCAACCCACGGCAGTTCAGGCGACGCTCGACGCACCCGTTCATGATCGGGCTTGCGATCGCTCATCCCCGACCTCACAAATTTCGGCACCGTACATGTTGCGGCACGCATATCCGGGGGTACAGACAGAGCGCCTGTTTTCCCGTCGCGGGCCCCGCCCCCCGTCGCCCGCCGTCACTATCAGCCGATGTCACGCAGCGGGACTGTTACCGCGCCGAGCGTTGCACGACCGGTGTGCTGGACGTAGATCCGAGAACGGATTTCCGGGGTCGACATGATCGGCTTGCCATGGGTCCCCAGGCAGAGGACCCTTGCCGCAGAGCCAACACGTCGAAGCAGTCGCTCTGACCGCAGCAGCACGCTGAGGATAGTCGCCCTTGTAATGAGCCCGCCTCGCGTTGCGGTCCCGGTCAAGGTCCCCCTGGTGAGAAGCGCACCTGGTCTTCTCGGTGAGCTCAACGCAACCAGCAGCGATGCACGGCCTCAGCATGAACACCCCTGCCCTCTTCGACCGCCCCGGCCAGAATCAGAAGCCCAGCCAACAGCGATACTCCACGTGGACAAGGCCGGCCACGATCTCGTGGCCCCCGTCTCATACATGACGAAGGAGCGGCTGCCTTGCGGTCAGTCCACTCCCAGATAACAAACTACGTCAGTGTGATTTGATTGTCAACAACCCAGCCCTTTGTTTGCAAGGGATTCCGGGTGGGGACACCTGGGGACACGTTTCAGGCAGCCTGGCGGCGGTCTCGTTTGCGGCAGCTACCACACACTCCGTTGCGGGCGTCGACGGTCAGGGTGGTGTTGCAGCCCTTCCGGGCGCACTTCTGCGACGACGACGCTGGTGCTTCGCTGTTGAGGCGGAGCAGGGTCTCGCAACCGTCGGTGATCTGTTTCAACGCGGCGGTGAGACGGTCGTGGAACTCGTTGCCGGGGTCATGCGCTATGGCGTCTTCGCCGGTCGGGTCGGTGTGAGTGCCAGCGGACACTGAGCCGCCTCCCATGCTCGAGGCCGGCAGTCCACGGCGTCGCCATTCGGTCGCCCAGCCAGCCAGGTCATCGAGCCGGCCGGTGTCGATGATCGGGCCGGCCTGGGCGATGTCACGACGGACCAGGTCGACCAGACGGTCAATGTCTCTACTCATCGGTGGAGGATCGCTTCTTGGTTTCGTCGGATGCCTTCTGCGACGATGTGCGCTTCTGGCGGCCAGGGCATCTGGCTAGCGGCGGCTTTGGGGCCAGCGTGAGGTCCGAACCCTCCACGAAACGGATACGGAAGCCGGCGGCTGTGGTGGGTTTCCCAAGGGCGCACGGAGTCAAACTCGCGCAGCGATGCTGTCATCAGACGATCGTCAGCCATCGGCGACCTCCAGCTTGTCGAGGGTGGTTCGCCCGCAGATGCAGGCTTCGACCTCGGTGCCTTCGTCGTCCTCGTGGTGCTCGCACCAGTCGGCATGTCCCTCAGGGTCGCCGTTTGAGCCGTCGCCCCACCAGTTGGCGATGGCTTCGACTAGGGCTCGGTTTGCTTCGTGTAGTTGCTGGTGGTCGGTTTCCCAGTGGCTGATGCACCAGAGGATCGTGACCCATTCGATCGGAACGGCCTTCTTGTTCTCCCAGGACTTCAAGGAACGGTCGATCACGTCGGCAATCGACGGGCCTCCTTCGAACCCAGCACCAGCGAAGAACGATGCGACACGACCGAAGTTCTCGACGCGAGCCCGGAGCGCCACGAGTTCGTCGACCAGTTCGTCAACCAGATCGCCGTCAGGGCAGAACTCCTCGTGCTGCGTCCCGTATTCGGTGTATTCCGATGCGGGGCCCTGCCGGTGGCCTCGGAACTCCAGGTACTTCTTCGTGAGCGGCATGCCCGAATAGGTCGAGGCCGACAGGTTCGGGAAGATCGTTCCGTCTTCGCATTCGAAATCGAAGTTGTCGCTACTCACCGCTCGTCGCCTCCAGCTGCGCCTTCCATCGATTGTGGTTGTGGGTAATGAACGGAGGGATCTCCATCCCCGCCCCCTTCGCCATTC
>JAJCXW010000020.1 GCA_029263235.1 Acidimicrobiales bacterium | reverse complement strand
CATCGTTGCCGCGATGAACCCGTTCGACAACGTGGGCACGTCGCGCGTTGCCGGCGCGATCTACGATCGAATCTGCCGTATCACCATGGACTATCAGTCGGCCTCCGACGAGGACGGCATCGTCGTTCGTCGAGCCGGTGGTGCCGACGAAGACCTGCGATCACGTGCAGTGGCGGTCACTCGAGCCACCAGGAGTCATCCCGAGATCCGAGTTGGATCGTCGGTTCGTGGCGCCATCGATCTGGTGGAGGTCGCCCGTCGACTGGCGCGCATTCGCGACACCGATGTGTCGGAACCATCGGTCGGTCTCGACTCGGCCCTGGTGGCGCTGTCGGGACGCATTCGACTCCATGAAGGTGGAGACCGAAGGGCCGAGGACGTGATCCGTGAGATCTGGGAAGCGGTCATCAGCGAGGGCGACGACCCAAAACACCCCGCCCCGAACGGGGCGACGACGGGCCACCGCTGACACTCGAGGGCGACGACGCCCGCGAGAAACTCGAATCGGAGCGAAGGCGCACGAAGCCCCGGGGAGAAATGTCCCGAGATCCGAGGTTCGCCGAACTCAGCCCGGAGGTCGGCGAGATCGACGACGACACGCTCGCCGAGATGACCGACGAAGACCTCGACGCAATCCTCGAGATGCTGGCCGACATGAGCGGCGCCACCGATCGAAACCTGGCTGCTGTTGCCGCGAAGATCGCTGGTCGTCTGGTTCTCGATGTGGCCCGGTCTGGGCCGGTGTCAGCAGCGGGCCTCGGCCGCATGGTGAGCCTCCCGGCCGATCGAGCCAGCGGCGACCTCGATCTCGACGCCAGCCTCGAAGAGGTGATCAGGGCCAAGTCCTCGTCGCATCCCCCTGCTCTCGACGCGTTGAGAGTCAGGGGCTGGCGTCGCCCGAAGACCGCCTTGGCGCTGGTGATCGACCGCAGCGGCTCGATGAGTGGTCACCGTCTCGCCACCGCGGCTGTGGCGGCCGCCGCCTGTGCGTGGCGGGCCCCCGACGATTGGTCGGTCTTGGCCTTCGGCGAGCAGGTTCTCGCCGTCAAGTCACAGGACCGCCACCGTGGCGCACCCGAGGTGGTCGACGATCTGCTCAGGCTGAAGGGTCACGGCACCACCGATCTGGCCGCGGCGCTGGGGGCGGCCCACGATCAGCTTGCTCGTTCGAACGCCAAGCGTCGGATCACGATTCTGCTCTCGGACTGTCGGGCGACCGCCGGCGATGATGCTCTCGCCCCGGCCCGACGACTCTCGGAGCTGTGCATTGTGGCACCGGCCGACGACGACGAGGACGCCCGCGAATTCGCGGCCGCCATCGGCTCGCGGTTGGCGATGATCTCCGGGCCCGGCGACGTGTCGGCGGCGATTGGTCGAGTCCTCGAAGGGTGAATTCAGCGAGGATCGGCCTGGGGGCCTCGAAGTAGCCGTCCGGGCCGTTCGCCGGTGAACTCATCGTCGATCACGGTCACCGCCCCTCGGCACACCGTTGCCCGATATCCGGTGGCCCTCTGCACGTAGCGGTTGGCTCCGGTCGGAAGGTCGCCCTCGAGGTGGGGGAGTTCCACCGAGAGACCATCGATATCGATCACATTGATGTCGGCTCGCAGGCCTGGAGCGATCAGGCCGCGGTCGTGGAGGCCGTAGAGCTCCGCGGTCTGACGAGTCTGCCGATGTACCAGCCACTCCAGCGGAAGATGCTCTCCACGGGTGCGGTCGCGCGCCCAGAACTGAAGCATGAAGGTGGGCATGCCACCGTCGGCGATCGTGGCGCAATGGGCACCAGCGTCGGCCAGCCCCATGCGGGTGAACGGGTGTTGGTGCATCTCACGTAGGTGATCGATGTTGTGGTTGGAGTAGTTGAACAGCGGGAAGTAGAGCAGCCCCCGGCCGTCGTTGCTCATGAGTTGGTCGTAGGCGACCTCGGCCGCAGTCAGGCCGGATCGTGCGGCAATGGCCGCGACACTCGCTGATGGGTCGGGTTCGTAGTCGGCCTCACCGGCGAACGGGTACAACTTGTCCCAGGTACGGGTGATGAACGTGATGAAGTCGGACCAGACGGCAGGGGTCTCGGCGATCAGGTTGGCCCTCACCTCCGGCTTGCGAAGCTCGGCGATGCGCTGGTCGGCAGGAAGCTGGGCGACGAGCCCCCAAGTAGGGCAGAGCATGAACGGGTGCGCGGTCGATGGCCACGACTCGAGAATCCCGACCGGCCGACCCGACACCTGGGCCAGCAACTGAAGGCCGTCGGCGTTGGCCTCCTCGAGCAACCGAAGGTCCTCACGCCAGAGTTCGGGATGGGTGTCGGGCTGGTTGAGGTTGAACACGACCGGACGCCCCGTGATGGCCGCCACTTCGCGAAGCCACGAGAACGATCCCGGCACCTCCGGATGATGAATCGCGCATTGGAACACTCCGTGACCGGCGGCCTTCATGGCCTCGGCCACCGCCAACAGTTCGGCTGGGGCGGCGAAGGTGCCAGGCACCATCTCGCCGTCGGTGGAACGGTGCAGCGGGGTGCGGGAGGTGGAGAATCCGAGAGCGCCGGCTTCGAGGGCTTGGCGAGTGAGGGCGGCGATCGCTCGCACGTCGTCCGGCGTGGCATCTCCGATGGATCGATCACCCATCACGTAGGCCCGTAGAGCGCCATGGGGGATCTGAGTGGCGAGATCGAGCACCCACTCGCGACGATCGAGGGCATCGAGGTATTCGGGAAACGTCTCCCATTCCCAGGAGATGCCTTCGTGCAGCGCTGCTCCCGGGATGTCCTCGACCCCCTCCATGAGTTCGATCAGCCAGTCGTGGCGGTCGGGTGAGGCTGGGGCAAACCCGACACCGCAATTGCCCATCACGGCCGTCGTCACTCCGTGCCATCCCGACGGTGTGAGCTCGGGATCCCAGGTGGCTTGGGCATCGAAATGGGTGTGTATGTCCACGAAGCCCGGAGTGACCGTGAGACCCTCAGCGTCGATCGTCCGGCGGGCTGGGCCGACATCGGAGCCAACCTCCACGATCCGTTCCTGATCGATGGCGACGTCGGCCACTCGTTGACCTGGTTGGCCTGTTTGGCCCGATCCGTCGATCACCGTTCCATTGCGAATCACCAGATCGTGCACGTATCCCCCGGGTTGGTCTCGTGGAAGTCAGCCCGAACAGTAGGCCGTGGCGGCGCTACGGTCCCTTTCGTGGCGCCGCCCTCCCAGTCAGACCAGCCAACCCAGCCGTTGGCCTTGCCCCCCGCCGGCTTTCTCCTGCGGCTCGATCCGTCGGTCCGAAGGATCGACCGCGGGCGCATCCTCGTGGGCGGCGCTCCGCTGAAGATCCTCAGGCTTTCCGATTCCGGGGCCGATGCGGTCGACGAGTGGGACGACGGCGAGCCGCTCGACGAGCCGACATCGCACCGACGTCTGGCCCGCAGACTTCTCGACGCGGGCATGGCTCATCCATATGTCGACCCCGCCACGGTGACTGACCTCGATGTCACGGTGGTGGTACCGGTCCGTGACAATCCGGAGGGCCTCGATCGGTGTCTCGCCGCACTCCGTGCGACAGGCGCGGGTGGTGCGGGTGATGCGAGTGGTGCGGGTGGTGCAGGTGGTAGGGGAGAACGCAAGGTGATCGTCGTCGACGATGCGTCGTCCGATGATGATTCATCTCGTCGCATATCCAGCACACACGGAGCCGTCTTCGTGAGTCGTGATGTCAGCGGCGGCCCGGGTGCGGCACGAATGACCGGGTTCGATCTTGTCGACACCGAGTTCGTGGCCTTCGTCGATTCAGATGTCGAAGTGCGACCGGGGTGGATCGCTCGGCTTGGGGGTCACTTTGCCGATCCGGTGGTGGCGGCCGTGGCCCCGCGAGTCCGGAGCCGCCGCGGATCGGACCTGCTCGCCGCCTACGAACGCCAGAACAGTCCACTCGATCTGGGTGATGCCGCCGGCCTGGTCGGGCCCGGACGAATGGTGAGCTACCTGCCGACCGCGGCACTGATTGTTCGATCAACCGCACTCCGGGAGGTGGGCGGATTCGATCCGGATCTTCGATGGGGAGAAGACGTCGACCTGATCTGGCGATTGACCGACCGGTCCGAAGCCGTGCGTTACGAACCATCGGTCGAGGTGATCCACGACCACCGCCCCGATTGGCGAGCCTGGTTCCAGCAGCGCCGTCGGTACGGAGCCTCGGCGGCAGCACTGGCGGTTCGTCACGGTGACAAGGTCGCTCCCGCCAGGTGCTCGCGATGGAGCGCCGGCGCGTGGGGTCTGGTGGCGGCCGGGCATCCGGTGGTGGGTGTGGCGGTGGCCGCCGGGTCGAGCGCCGCGTTGGCGAAGCGGCTCGAATCGTTGCCCCACCCCACAGCCGAGGCGGCTCGGCTGGCCGGCCGTGGCCACGCCATGGCGGGTCTTGGTCTGGCCCGGGCGACCGTGCGGGTGTGGTGGCCCCTGGTGGTGGCGCTGGCTATGGTCTTCCCCCGCCGTCGAGCCGCTCTGGCGGCGGTGATGCTGACGCCGGCGATATCGGACTGGATACGCGGGGTCCGACCCGCCGGAGCATTGCAGTCGATTGCCTTGCGCACCGCCGACGACATGGCCTATGGCGTCGGAGTGTGGGAAGGGGCTATTTCACGGCGAACCGTCGTTCCGTTGTTGCCGAGATTCTCCGAGTACCCGGGGAGACGCGCCGCGGTCGACGACACTACGGTCGGCTGAACATGACCCGCCTGATCGAATCCAGAGTCGAATCGCTGATCGCCCGCTGCCGCAGGGAGGCCGATGAAGGCGCCCTTCCCGGCTGCCAGGTCGCCGTTGGTTTCAGGGGAGAACTGGTGTTGTCCGAGGCGTTTGGGGACGTCGCCACCACTGATCGCCTCCACACCTACTCGGCGGTCAAGCCCACTGTGAGCCTCACCGTGCTCCAGCTCGCGCACGACGGTCTGATCGACCTGCGGTCACCGGTCGCCGACTCGATCCCGGAGTTCGCCACCAACGGCAAGGAAGAGGTGACCGTCTCACAGGTCCTTTTGCACGCCGGTGGCTTCCCGTCGGCACCGATGGCGCCCACGGTCTGGGACGACCGACCAGGCCGTCTGGACCGGTATGCCCGGTGGCGTCTGAACTGGGAGCCGGGAACCCGGTTCGAGTACCACCCGTCGTCGGCTCAATGGGTCCTGGCCGACATCATCACGTCGGCCACCGGTCGGCACCACGCTGATGTGATTACCGAACGGGTGATGAACCCGGCCGGTCTGGAGCGATGGCTCGCCATCCCGATCGACGACCAGGATGGAATCGTCGATGTGGTCAATGTGGGAGAGACCCCCGACCTCGAGCAACGAGCCCGCGAACTCGGTTTCGAGTTGCCGATCACCGAAGTGACCGACGAGGCACTGTTGGTGTTCAACGACCCCGCGATTCGTGCCGCTGGCAACCCTGGTGGCGGTGGCGTCGCTTCCGCCTCCGACCTGGCCCTCTGGTATCAGGCGATCCTGCACGACGATGGAGAAATCCTCCACCCCGACGTGAAACATGATGCCCTCGAGGTCGTGCGCCAGAACCATCCGGACTGGATGGGGGTGACAGCCAATCGCACCCATGCTTTCGTGCTCGGTGGTGACGATGGCCAGGCGTTGATGCGGGGCTACGGTCACACGACTGGGCCGTGCACGTTCGGACACGGCGGGGCCAAAGGTCAGAGGGGCTGGGCCGATCCCAACACGGGGATCTCTCTGGGGTTCATGACCAACGGACTCGATCGAGATGACTTCGTCCACGCCCATCGGGGCGCGGCCATCTCGTCGTTGGCCGGGGCTCTCACGACTCCGCAGGATTGAGGGCGAGGTCGGCCGTCCGGAAGACCGCGGTCCACAGAGCCATTAGGGCGATCACTGCTCCGAAGACGACGGGTGGGGTCACACCCACCCCGTGTTGGTCGGCCAGCAATCCGATCAACAGTGGCGTGGTCACGAACCCGAGGCTCGACGCCGCCAACTGATAGCCGACGGCCCGACTCGCCCGATCCGGGCCGAGATAGACCGGCGTGCGGTTCATCATCAGCGGGAACATCGGGGCGAACGCCAGGCCGGCCACAGGCAACGCCGCCGGTCCAAGGCCGAACGGGTCGAGCCAGAGAAGCCCAGACGCGGCGATCGCGAGGAGCATCGCGGCATGCATGAGTCGTTCTGCCCGCAGTAGGTGCCCGACCGCGCCGAGTCCGAGCCGTCCCGCGGTGAGACCTCCCCAGAACGACGCCACCAAGATTCCGGCGAGTCCATCGGCCATGTCGCGTTCTTCGGTGAGAAGGGTGAACGCCCACTGGCCGAGCCCCACCTCCACTCCGACGTAGACGGTGAACCAAGCCAGCATCAACGGCAGCAGACGTCTCGGTGGGGATACCGCTGAGGAGGCGCGGGCCTCCACCGCGGGATGACGAGGCGCATCATCGAATCCGCCTCCAGCCGACCACATGGCCGACAGAGCAATGGCCTGGCCGCCGATGAGAACGGCAAACGGCCAACGCCACGAGACACCGGTCGATATCAAGCCGGCACTCAGTAGCGGTCCGGCGGTGGCCCCGACCCCGAAGGCGGCGTGGAGCAAGCCCATGGCACGAGCGCCGTGGGTCAGGGCGGTCCAGGCGTTGGCCACCGAGTCGATCGTGCCGTTGCCCAAGCCCATTACGACATAGGCGGCGACCATTGCTTCGAACCCGGGAGCGGCGATCAGTCCGGTGACCCCCAGGGCACTCACGGCGATGGCGATTCGCAACACCTTGGCGGTGCCGAACCGCCCGGTCAGGTGGCCCGATGCTGTGCTCGACACCGTGTAGCCGACCGTGAACCCGGCGAGAAGCACGGCGAGTCCGCTCTCGGCGCGACTGAACTCGTCGCGCACGCTCGGCCAGGCCGTCCCGATGATTCCTTCAGGCAGCCCGAGAACGACGAAGGCCGCAAAGGTTGATATGAGGGCGAGGCGCACCCCCCGTGGATCTGTGACCGGGGGAGTGGACCCTGATGTCGAGGTGCGGTCAGCCTCGGATTCGGTCACGCAGATACCTGGCGGCGACTTCCCGAGACTCGGGATCGCGGGTGGCGCTCAGAAGGGCATCGGCATCCGACCAACATCCTCCCGTGGGAACGAGGGCCTCAGCAGCCGCGTCGACGGCACGAAGCGTGGCCTTCAGGGTGAGGGCTGACTTCGAGGCAACCAACTCGGCCAGTTCGTCGGCCCGCTCCGTGAGTTGGTCGTCGTCGACCACCTCGTTGAGCAGCCCGAGATTGAAGGCCTCAGCGGAGGTGAACGGACGGCAGGTGATGACCAGGTCGCGTGTGGCGGCCGGTCCGATCTCACGAACAAGCCGCGGTATTCCTCCCCAGGCCAACGGTATGCCGATGTCGACTTCGGGGATGATCCATCGAGTCGATTCGGTGGCGAGACGCAGATCGCAGGCGGCGGCCAGAAGGACCCCACCTCCCACGCAGTGACCGTGCACTGCCGCGATGGTGACGGCTTCCATTCGTTCGATGGCCTCGACCATCAGCCGGCCCAGATCAGCCGATTCGCGAGCCGATCGGTGGCCTGTGACCTCTGCGGCCCCGGTTCCGGCCGCGGCATTGGTGCCGATGCCTGTGTCTCCGAACGTCGAGAGGTCGGCGCCGGCGCAGAACGCCCGGCCCGCTCCCGAGACGACGACCGCCTTCACTTCCGGCCTGGCGTTGAACCAAGTGGCGGCGTCGATGAGCTCTTGGAGACAGGTCGCCGAGAGGGGGTTCAGCGAGCGTGGTTGGTTGAGGACGAGCTGCCCGATTGGGCCGTCGACCCGTGCTTCGATGGTACGTCTGTCAGTTGGCACCCACGGATTGTCCCACCATGGCGGGCCGCGTGCACATTGGAATCAGCCAGCTCTGAGGCTGCGCTCCTCCATGGTGTTGGCCTGCTCGTCGGGGGACGGTTCGAGTATCGAAACCGCTCCGGTCATGGCCTCGAGTCGAGCCCACTCGGTGACATCGGAGTCTTCGGTCATGAACACGATCTGCTGAGACTCGGAAGCCCTCACCAGCAGTTCGAGAAGCGGCGCCTTGAGCTCGGCATCGAGCCCATTGAGGGCGTCGTCGAGCAAGAGCGGGAGGCTTTCCCGGGCGGGTCCGATGTTGCGTACCGAAGTCAGACGAGCGACGAGAGCATCAGCCAGCGACGTCCCTTCATCGGACTGGGACGGTTTGGTGATGGCGGTGGAGGTGGCCTCGATCACCCGCCGGCGCTCCGTCGCTTCTTGGATCTCAGCCTTGTACTCGAGGGCCCAATCAGCCGGCACCGAGCCAGCGATCTTCGACCAGATCTCGGTGGCTCGGGTCAGGGCAGCGGATGTCTCCACCTAGCGTTGCCGGGAGCCTTCACTGTCGAGCATTCCGTTGACTCTCTGTAGGTGGAACCCGAGGTAGGTCTGTGCTCCGGCCTCGGCCAGTGCGTCCTCCTCGGCCTGCCTGGCCTTCTCCATCCGCTGGTTCTGGATGAATGAGACGGCGGTGATGATCGCGGCTCCGATCACGAACACCATGGCGATGGCTCGGCTCACCAGAATCGCTGAGGGCACCGCGGCCAAGGCGGCGAAGGCCCCGCCGAAGAACGATGCCCTGCGGAACTTCTCGGCCACGGCCTGGACTGCCTCGAACTCGTCGTGGCGTTCCTCGATTCGACTGACAACGGCGGCGTCCTCGGGTGCGGAACCAGCAGATTCGGCGGCCTCTTCCACGGCGGCCTCGGCCTCGATGACCTCCTCGACCGCCCCCCACAGTTCAGCGGGGTTGACTGCGGCGAGTTGCCTCACGATCTGTTCGTGGTTGGTGCTGGTGGTGAGGTCCGAGGCCGTGAGCTTCAGTCGGCGCTTGGCGGTTCGAGAGTCGAGTCCGGCCACGGCCAGAAGATCGATCGTCCCGAACTCGTCGGCGAACCGGGCGCTCACGTCGGTCGCCGAATCGATGTCGACCACGCGGTGTCGTCCCCCGAACGGGCGGAAGATGGCGAACCTGTTGCCGGTGTCGGCCATCACCTCGGCGTGAACGCCAGTTCGACTCGAACTGAGCGCGCCGATCAGTTCTGTGGTCAGCCCCTCTCGCTCGAGATGGCCCACACCGCTAATGACGGTCAGCCTCGGGTGGAACTCGAGTGAAAACGTGTTGTCTTCGGCCTCGATCAC
This sequence comes from Acidimicrobiales bacterium, assembly GCA_029263235.1. Taxonomy (GTDB): domain Bacteria; phylum Actinomycetota; class Acidimicrobiia; order Acidimicrobiales; family Aldehydirespiratoraceae; genus SZUA-87. The sequence goes on along the minus strand of JAJCXW010000020.1, from coordinate 344 downwards.
AAGTCGCTCGAATCGCATGAACTCCGATCGGCGCGGTTTCGGCCCGACTTGAGTCCTATGACCTAGTTCGGATGGGACCGATGCCCCATCAGAGATCCGAGGACCTGAATTCGGGTTGACCCTCAGGTTGGCGAAACACCTTCCGGGGGTTGGATAGAGCCATCGGTCGTGGCATCATTGCCGACGCTCATGTTCGCCCGTTCGGCAAGCGTTGGGCAGGCTCCCTTAGCTCAGTCGGTAGAGCGTCTCCATGGTAAGGAGAAGGTCGTCAGTTCAATTCTGACAGGGAGCTCCACGGGCCGGCCCGCCGACCCGGGGCGGCGACGTAGCTCAGTTGGTGAGAG
>JAJCXW010000019.1 GCA_029263235.1 Acidimicrobiales bacterium | reverse complement strand
CGACGGTGCCGTCATCACCATCATCGGCGCCGCCCCCGGCCCCGCAGTCCTCGCCTCCGGCCTCAACCCACACCGAAGCACCAAACGGTGACACTCCCGATGCTGAAGCCGACGGGCCATCAACATCGATCGACAACGGCCCCTCAAGCACCAACACTTTGGTGGTGACCCCATCAGAAACCGTCACCACATCACCAGCATCAAGCACTATTGGATCAAGAACCGACCCGTCGACAAAGAACTGGCCTCCCGGATCAGTGACCCAAGCAATCGTTGGCATCGGCGTCCCATCATCAACAACATCAACCGACACCGCAGCTGAACCCACGAATCCATCACCCTGCATCCACTGACTAGACACCGACACCTGAACCGAAGGCGGCGGAAACGCTCCTGCAGTCGAAACGAACGGTGAGGCCGTCAATCCCCACGAGACCAGCGAAAGGGCGAGCACGGCGACCGTCTTTCGCCCCGCCACGCCCTTCGAACGACCACCCGAAACACCCACGTCGCCTGGAGTCATGATCACCCTCGATCCGGACCGACCGATCGATCCCTGCATGTCGCCACGTGCCGCAACTCGGCCCGCTCACGCATAGTGGCAATCCCGTGTTTCAGGATTCGCGACAACCGTGCAACAATGGAACAGAATATGACTCCACGTCACCCTGTGTGAGGGCGGGAGGTCGGCAGGTGAAGGTCAACGTTCTGGGCCGGCTTGAGGTCCAGAGAGACGGTGAACCTCCCACACCGGTTCGCGGGCGGCGAAACCAGCAACTCCTCAGCCTGCTGACCCTCCATGCCGGCTCGGCGATACCCGATGCCGAGATGTTCGATGCCCTTTGGCCCGGAGACCTTCCGGCCGATCCTGCCGGAGCAATGCGTACATACATTTCACGGGTCCGCCACCTACTGCCTGCTGAGATTGTGGTGCGGACACCGGACGGCTACCAACTGAACCTCGAGCCGGCGGCGATCGACGTTTGGCGCTTTCAGACACAGGCCACGCTCGGAATCTCCAGCACTCGTTCCGGTGCCGTCGGAATCGCGATCAAGGCGTTGGAAGACGCTGCAGACCTCTGGCGCGGTGATCCATGGCCGATGCTCAGCCACCTGTCGGCAGCCGAGACCGAACGACTCAGGCTCCGTGAGCTCCGAATGCAATCCGAAGAACACCTCGGAGCCGCTCTCCTGATATCTGGGCAGTCAGCCCGCGGCCTTCGCCATCTGATCGGCTTGGTTGAGGCAGAGACTCTCCGTGAACTTCGTTGGGAACTTCTCATGCGAGCGCACCGAGACGAGAGAAACACAGCCGCGGCGTTGCGCGCCTTTCAAACCGCACGCCAGGGCTTCATCGATCAACTCGGAATAGAACCAAGCGCCCGACTGCGGTCCGTGGAGTTGGCCATTCTCCGAGGTGAAGACCCCGGACCAATCTTCGATCACCGATCTGAACGGTCGGCCGTGATCACGTCGCCGATCCTGTCATCTGCTCCATCATTGATCGGTCGAGAACGAGCCACCGAATTGTTCGACGATGCCATCGAGGGAGCGCTGAACGAGGGACCACCACTCGTTGCCGTCACCGGAGATGCAGGCATGGGCAAGACCAGCCTGCTCGACCTGTCGACCGCTGCCATCGGGGCAGAAACACTCGTACTTCGCAGCCAGTGCCATGAAGCCGAAGCGGCAGGAGCCCTCCGGCCAATTGTTGATCTTCTCGACGACCCCGAGGTTCGCCGCCGGCACCACAATTCGAACGACAACCAGCTCAGGTCGATCCTGGGGGTCACCGAATCCCGAGATGACGACTCCGCTCAGCTCCTTCTGTTCGACGCGCTGTCGAGATTGCTCTGCGATCACGCTGACGAGCAGCGCCTACTGATCGTCGTCGACGATGTTCACTGGGCGGACCCTTCCACGCTTCAGGCGTTGGCCCACGTCCTTCGTCACCGTGGCTCAGCCCGGATCGGGTTGGTGGTCGCGTATCGCGACGCCGAAGTAAGAAACGCGACCGCGCTCGATTCGGTACTCGACGCGGCACAACACACCGGCGGAGTGTCCACACATGAACTCGAGGGTCTCGGAGTTGACGCCGTGACCGCTCTGCTGGAACGAACCCACGGTCTCGTTGAACAAAGTGTTGTGGGTCGCGTCATGGAGTTGACCAACGGCAACCCGTTTCTTGTCACTGAATTGGCCCGGACCGCCAACCCCGCAGACCCGGCAACCGTGCCGGCCGGAATCAACCGGCTCGTGTCACGGCTCACGCGAGGACTCGAACCGGCAGCGATGCACATACTCCACGACATCGCCCTGAGCACGGGCAACGTTTCTCTCGCCATGCTCGAAGAGGGGGTCTCCGCACCCGAGAGCGAAGTCCTTCGTTCTCTCGAGGAGGTGATCGCTCGGCATCTCGTGACCGAGGTACCCAGCTCTCCGGCACCTGAATACTCGTTCACCCACGCGATCTTCAAGAAGGCTCTCATGGACGGCATCATCGATGCCCGACGTCTGGGAATCCATCACCGACTGGCGCTGGCATCGGATGCGCTGGAGGCCCGAGAAGGAAAACGGTGGACAGCGATCGCGGCCTATCACTGGCACGCGGCTGGTCGCAGCGGCAATCCTCAGCGGTCTATCGAAGTGAATCTGGCGTCGGCAGAGCTCGCCTACGCGAACACGGCATACACCGACGCCCTGATCAGCTTCAGCCGGGCGCTCGAATCGAGAGACTGGACAGCCATGGATTCGTCCGACGGAGGACGACTCCAGATTCGAATTGCCGAGTCTGCGCACCGATGCGGCGACCATCAGCGGAGGCGGTCGGCCGCTCTGGCCGCTCTGAGAGAAGCCGTCGCAGCCGACAACGTGGACGTGATCGCCAAGGCGGCCCTCGTGCACGCCGGGACCCGCTCGGCCTATGGAACCATCGATACAGACACGTCCAGCGTCCTACACACCGCCGCGGCGGCCCTCTCCGCCGCCGACCGCCCAGATCTCAGGGCACTCGTCGAGTCACGCCTGGCTCAGGAGCTTCATCAGCAAGGCGACTACGAGGGCGGGCTCAACCTTGCCCACACCACCGTCGAGGCCGCCCGCCCCCTGAACGATCCCGCCCTGTCGGTACGAACCCTGATGGGCCTCGCATGGACCATGAATCACCCCGAGCACTACGAGCAGCGTGTTGTCGTGGTCGAGGAGATGGTTGCCGCCGCAGTGCGATCGCAGGACGCCGAGCTGGAAACGATGGCGCGTGAATGGCGATGCGCCGCTCTCATGGAAGCAGGGAGGACCACGGAACTCGATGTAGAGATGGACCGATTGTCAGTCTTGGCGACCCAAGCCCCGATTCCGGCGCAACTTGTTCAGCTGGCGACCCTCCGCGCCGCTCGCGTCCTGATGGGTGGGGACCTCGACAGGGGAATAGCCCTGGCCGGCGAGGCCTACAAGATGAGTCTTCGCTACGAGCCGGGCATGGCTGAGCATGTGTTTCGCACACAGATGCTGTCGCCATTGAGAGAACAAGGACTTCTCGGGTCGATACTTCCTCTCGTCAATGAGATGATCGAGTCGTTCGCGGATGTGCCGGGTTGGCGCTGCGTCCACGCCTTCGTCCTCAGTGAGGTCGGCGACCGGGATTCGGCTGCCGATATCGCTGTTTCGATCGTCCGCGCCGGTCTCGACAAGATCCCCCACGATCTCACCTGGGGTCACTCCATGGCCCTCCTCTCCGAGACTTGCGCCAACTGCGAACTCGAAGAGGCTGCCGCCGTTCTCATCGAGCAGTTGAATCCGTTCTCCGGCCGAAGCCTGCCTCTGTGGTTCATTTTGAGTGGCGGGGCGGTCGACCACTATCTCGGCCGCCTGGCACTTGTCTCAGGTGACGCCACCGCCGCGGTCGAGTTGCTCGAGAAAGCTGTCGGATTTCATCGGATCGCCGGTGCTCTTCCGATGGCACTCCGATCGGAAATCGAGCTGGGCCGGGCGCAGCGAATGCTCGGCGACAACCGTGGCGTCGACTTCGCCGACACGGCCCGGCGAGCCAACGAAGCCGGTCTTGTCGCCATTGCCGATCTCGCCGACTCGTTGAGTTCCGAGACCCTCAAGTTGAAACGAAACTGAGGCCGACTGAGAGTCCTGGTATCAGTCGTCGGGGATCCACTCCTCGAGCTCGATTCCGAGACCATCGGCGATCCGGTTGGCATAGGCGTAGT
>JAJCXW010000018.1 GCA_029263235.1 Acidimicrobiales bacterium | reverse complement strand
ACTTCCGTGAGGAGAGCCAGACCGACGAAGGCGAGGCCCTGCGCGACGACGAGAACTACGCCTACGTCTCGGCGTGGGAATGGAAAGGCCCCGACCAACCCCAAGAGCTCCACAAGGAGCACCTGGAATTCGAGAACATCGAGCTGACCCAGCGGAGCTACAAATGAGCAAGAACCTCGACCTCAAGTTGCGGATCTGGCGACAGGACGGACCCGACGCAGCGGGCTCGTTCCTCGAAATCGAAGCCAAGGGAATCTCGGAGGACGCTTCGTTTCTCGAGATGCTCGACACGGTCAACGAGCGGCTTCTCGACGATGACGTCGAGCCCATCAATTTCCCCCACGACTGCCGGGAAGGCATCTGCGGAACCTGCGGGATGATGGTCAACGGCCGGGCCCACGGGCCCGAGAAGGCCACCGCCATGTGTCAGCTTCACATGCGCAAGTTCGACGACGGCGATGAGATCACGGTGGAGCCGTGGCGTGCCGCTTCGTTCCCGGTGATCAAGGACCTCGTGGTTGATCGCTCGCCTCTCGACCGCATCGTGGAGGCCGGCGGATTCATAAGCGCCCCGACCGGCACCGCCCCCGACGCCAACCAGATCCTCATCCCGAAGGAGGTGGCCGAGACCTCGATGGACGCGGCGGCCTGCATCGGTTGTGGCGCTTGCGTGGCGTCGTGCCCCAACTCCGCCGCCCAGTTGTTCACTGCGGCCAAGCTCACCCATCTCAACGTGTTGCCCCAAGGACAACCCGAGAGGTGGAAGCGCACCGAAGCCATGGTCGAGACCATGGAGGAATACTTCGGGGCCTGCACCAACCACGGCGAGTGCCACGAGGCCTGCCCGAAGGAAATCCCACTCGATTTCATCGCTTTCATGAACCGCGACTACATCAAGGCCAAGATCAAGAACCGAAGCCTGGCCAGTCAGATCAGCTGACAACCGGGAGTGGCGCTCCACTCACTCCCAGCGGGAGACAGTCACGCTACGAAGTTCTTCTTGACCTCGGGCTGATCCGGCGCGATTCTCGAATCATCACAGACAACGGGTTGGTCAGGAACACCCGCTCGAGACAGAGGTCTCGACTTCCAGCCAGCCCGGTGATGAAGGGAGGTTGGAGGCGCACCGACGACGGACCGACCCGGCCAGCGGGGAACGTCGCAACTGGTACGCAAAACTGACGCCGCTTCATCACAGGATCGGGATCGCTCCCACGAACTTCTCGCACCCCAGTGTTCCGACGAACACCTGGAGAAGCGCCCTGAGAGACAACCCGGATCCGAAGACGACTCGGCAGATGTCCTCCCTTCGTGGGCGAGGCGCTCCAGCCCCGGAGCGTCTCGTTCCGCGTCAGTGGTCAGAGATGGCCGCCGGCCCGTTCGCTCTCGGACAAATGAAGCCTCAGCACCGCCCAGAGATCATCGAAGAGGCGGTCGGGGAATTCGTGGCCGAGCCCTTCGACCTCGATCAGCACCGCGCCAGGAATACCTTCAGCCAGCACTCGGCCGTGTTGGGGCGGATACACCGGGTCGGCCGAGCCGTGCACCACCAACGTCGGTGCCGAAATCGAGTCGAGCACATCGACCCTCGATTCAGATGAATGAACCGCCACGCCGTGACCGGTCTCAGAGGCCCATCCGGTAAGGATCTCGGCTCGCGCCAGATCACTCTGTGCGGCATCGTCGAACGGGTAGAGCGGGCCACACAAGATCCGCTGAAGATCGACGATCCACCGCTGGCGAAGATCATCTTCCGCGGGCGGACCCTCGAACAATCGGACCATCATCTGGTCGACGAAACCGTCGTCGGGTTCCGGCAGGCGTTCGTCTCCGGCTCCGGCGGTGGTGCCCACGAGGGTGAGCGAGTCGACTCTGCCCGGGTCGGTCATCGCCATCACCTGAGCCACCATTCCTCCCATCGAACGGCCGATGAGATGGGCGTGATCGATGCCGAGTCGGGTCATGAGAGCCAGGGTGTCGGAGGCGAGATCATCGAGCTTGTAGGCGGAATCCGATCCGAGAAGAGTGGACCGTCCGCAATCGCGATGATCGAAGCGGACCACCCGGTAACCCTCAGCCAGAAGCGGTTCGACGACTGCCGGGGTCCAGCGAAACCCGGGACTGTCGGCACCGGCCAGCAGCACAACCGCCGTTGCATCGTCGGGCCCACACACATCGGCCCAGAGAGTCACCGAGCCGACATCGACCGGGGTCCCTCGGTCTGCATCGGATGCCGCGTTCACCATGGGTGTCGACGGTACCCTCGGCCCTCGTGATCCCCAAGATGATTTCTCAGGTCATACGCGGCTTTGCCATGGGTTCGGCCGACGTCGTTCCTGGCGTCTCGGGCGGCACCGTGGCACTGGTCCTGGGATTCTACGAGAAGCTCCTAGACACGATCCGCGACGGAGCCCGGGCCCTCGGAACTCTCCTCCGAGGCGACTTCGCCGGTTTTCGCCGGCGCCTTGTGGATCTCGATTTCGGTTTCATCGTGCCGTTGCTCGCCGGAATCCTGTTGGCGGTGGTGAGCCTCGCCTCGGTGATTCAGACCCAGCTTCACGACAATCCCGAGAACATGGCCGGCCTGTTTTTCGGGCTCGTTCTGGCTTCGGTGGTGGTCGCATTCCGGTTGCTGCCCGACCGCAAACTCGCCGACTTCGCCATCATCGCGGCCGTGGGTGCCGTGGTGTTCATCGCACTCGGCTCGCAATCAGGTCCGATAGCCGACCCCTCACCCTTGGCCTTTCTCGGTGCCGGCGCACTGGCCGTGTGCGCCATGATCCTGCCCGGCATATCCGGCTCGTTCATCCTTCTGATGCTCGGCATGTATTCGGCGGTGATCGGGGCCGTCGACGACCGGGCGTTGGGAGACGCCGCTCTCGTCGCCATTGGCGCGGTGATCGGACTCGCTGTGTTCTCGAGCTTTCTGGCGTGGATACTCGATCGCTCCTTCGGTCCGGTCATGGCCGCCCTGATCGGGATCATGGTCGGCTCGATGCGGGTGCTGTGGCCCTG
>JAJCXW010000017.1 GCA_029263235.1 Acidimicrobiales bacterium | reverse complement strand
CCGCGTGTGACCGTACAGCTCCACAACGATGCGACCGCAACGTGCTTCGGGTCGGAGTTCACTTCGGCCACGAAGAACACGACGAGCATCTTCAAGGCCAAAGCGCCCTGACCGCGTTCTCAGTTGCCCCCTTCGGATGCCCTACCTATGGTCGGGCCCGAAGGGGACAACGACCATGCAGCACGGCTTCGACACGACCATACGGACGCGGATTCTCGCGGCGGCAATTCTGGCAATCGCGGGCGCGTGTTCGGATGCAGACCTTGGTTCCCCTTCGCCCCCCGGCTCACCGGTCGCCTGGACCGTCGAACGAGACTCGTTCGGCGACGCGATTCGCATCACCCCCGCGACCGCACTGAACGGTGGGAGCGTCTACGGCGTCATCGCCACGACCGCGATCCAAGACGGGACAGGCGGGGCGCTGGGCCGCTCGGGAGCGTTCTCAGAGCGCGCGGGCCTCGCAACAGCGACGCCCACTGGGCCCATCGCGCTCTACCAAGACGACCCCGCGGCCGTCGGGAACCCCTATCCCGAGGAGAGACTCGTGCGCCCGGACGGCACGATCCAAGTACCCGATCGCTACGTCATGCGCGGTGTCGGCGATTCCGCCAAGCTCGAAGCCGCACGCATCGCCCTTCGGCGTGGCGCCAATCAACTCGAGAAGCTTCGCGGATTCAGCACCACCGCCCCGATCCGCATCGCGCTATCGGCACCGACCGATCTCGCCACCGTCACACCGGAGACGCTGATCCTCTTCGAGCGAGCCGACGGCGGGTTGGACCTCGAGGGACTCCTGCGCGCCGGCGAGGCTCTTGGCATCGCGCGAGAAGACGTCGCCATCGGCTTCTCCTTCCCGACCCAGCTCATCGAAGACGATCTCGTCTCGGTACAAGCCGCGCTCCGAGCCCGATCGGAGACCCTCGACGAGCAAGTCTCGTTCGCCGACGACGACCCCACCGACGACCTCGCGCTCGGCGTGTTCGACGCAGACGATCCCGAGTTCTCGGATTTCCTGCGCGACGCCACGTCGGTGGATCGCGTCGCCGTCGGACTCGTCACCTCGCCCGACTTCCGAGGTGCCGACGGTATCTGGAACGCAGCCTGGGTTTCGGGAGCCGAACCCGCGCCCGAGAACGAGCTCGACTTCCTGCTCACGCTACCCGCCCAGGGAAGTCCCCCCTACCCCGTCGTCCTTCTCCAGCACGGCTTCGGTGGCGACAATGGCCTCGTCCTCGAGCTTGGCCCGGCGCTGGCCGAGTTCGGCGTCGCATCGATCGGGATCAACGCGGTGTCCCACGGCCGCCGCGGGAGCCCCCTCGATCTCTTGCGCGCACGCCCTTTCCGCGCCCGCGACATCTTCCGCCAGAGCATCGCCGATCAGATGGCCGTGCTCCGGGCCATCGAAGCCGGGGTCGACGTCGATGGCGATGGGAGCCCCGACCTCGATCGGTCACGAATGAGCTATCTCGGCATCTCGCTCGGTGGAATGCTCGGCGCTACCCTCGTAGCCGTCGAAGAGATTCTTCCGGCCGCGGTGCTCAACGTCGCCGGGGGACGCGTCGCGTTTCTCGGGCAGTCGGTCGGGCTGCGTGGCCTCGTGAGCGGCGAGCTTTCCGCCGAGGTCGGCCTCACGATCGACGACCCCGACTTCGAGATCTATCTGCAACGCACGCTCGAGACCGGCCAGCACGCGATGGATCCGGTCGACGGCCTGAACTTCGCACGACGATGGTTCCGGGAGCCCTTCGACGGCGTCGCGCCACACCGCGTCCTCTTGCAAGAAGGCATCGGTGACGAGCTCGTCGACAATGCGAGCACCGAAGCTCTTGCGGTCGCCGGCGGGCTCGTCGCCGACACGCCCATGAGCGATCCCGGAGGCGTGTCCGGGCTCTGGCGGTTCGATCCGCCGGGGGGGCACGGCATCCTGGCACGAGACGACGTCCAGGCGCAGGCGTTCCGATTCCTCGAGAGCGAGGGCACCGAGATCATCGATCCCGGAGAGTGAAGCGACGGAGTCCGCCGGCCGGGGCTCCGTCACAGTTTAGACGATCATTTCGCCCGGAACATGAGCGCGTCGTTGTTGATCACGTCCGTGAACGTGGCCGAGAAGCAGCGCGGAGCGTCGCTGCCTACCATCTGCACCGTCGCGCTCGTCGAGCCGGCGAGCGCGTCGGTGAGGCCGATAGGAAGATCGAACTGCCCCTTCGGGGCGTTGTTGCGACCGCGCACGTCCAACTTCGACTTGCCCTCGACGCCCGCCAACAACTTCATCTTCTGAACGCCGTCGGATGTCACTTCTCACGAGGATGACCCGGGCAGTTCTCACGAGCATGACCCAGGGTCCCGAGACCGGATCAGTTCATAACACGATCGGGTTCTCAGTCATCAGTGAAGTCTCCGCCGACGCCGCTTCGGTGTAGTTCGAGCGGGCCGGCTCTCGGACTGCGGTTCGCCGGGCCGCTGTCGCTTGCGATAGCTCTCGCCTTCGAGGACGACCTGGTAGGCGTTGTGGGCGAATCGGTCGACGGCGCTCTGGGCGAGGATGGGATCGTCGAAGAGCGGGATCCACTCGTCGATGGTTCGATTGGAAGTCAATATCGTCGAAGCACGGCGGTGCCGTTCGAGGACGACCTCGTAGAAGTCACTGGACTGCTCGGCATCGAGACGGCGCAGCGCGAAGTCGTCGATGACGAGGACGTCTGGAGCGAGCAGGCGACGGAAGACCTTCTCGGTGGAATGGTCGGCGCGAGCCTGGTGAAGGTCTCGCAGCAGGTGGTCGGCGCGCAGGAACAGGACGTCGCGACCGGCCCGGCAGGCGGCGTGACCAAGGGCGCAGGCGAGAAACGTCTTGCCGACGCCGACGGGACCGAGGAAGACGACGTCCTCCTGGCGCTCGAAGAAGCCGAGGCTGAAGAGATCGCGGACGCGATCGCGGTCGAAGGTAATGGGGGCGTCCTAGTCGAAGCCCTCCAGGGTCTGCTCCTCCTCGAATCCGGCGCGGTCGAGTCGGAGCGAGAGGTTCTTGTGGTCGCGCCGATCGATCTCGTCCTGGAGGACGAGTTCGAGCAGATCGAGCTCAGCGAGCTTCGTCTTCTTCGCGTAGGCGACGCGGTCGGGAAGCGTCGGGAGCATTCCCGATAGCTTGAGGCGCTTGAGCACCGTCTTGAGGGACTGGCTGATCTCCATGGGTCGAGTTCTCCTTTCGGGGATGGTCGAAGCTTCCCGCGGGGCGCAGGAAGCGAGTGGGAAAGAGGACGAGTTGGCCTCCTCCGCGTGCGGTCGGTTCGGTGTCGATGCCCTTCTTGACGATGGCCTCGACACGGCCGACGTGGATGAGATCGAAGTGCAGCGCGCGCTTGCATGCGGCGTCGATGCGGCCGCGGCCGTACTTGTTGCCCAGGCGCAGGAGCTTCTGAGCCTGGCGCAGGTAGGCCCAGGGAAACGGGGCGACGAGCAGGCGTTCGAGGAATCGGCCGACGTGGGGCCCGAGGCGACGACCTTCGCCGATCATGCGGTTGGGATCGCGCATGGCGTAGGCCGAGAGCTCCTCGGGGTAGTCGTCGTAGTCGGTCGAGCGGCCGCCGGGAGGCTTGCGGGCGTGGGTCTTGATGAGCTCGCCCTCGAAGTAGGCACGCACGAGCTTGCGATCGACGCGCACCCAGAGGCGTTTTCTCAGATGCTTGTTCGGGATCGAGTAGATCGCCTTGTCGAATTGGATGTGGTGGTCGGGGTGGACCTTGCACTTCACCCACGTCGGCGGATCGAAGCGCGCTCGGTCCAGAGTCTGCAAGGCGGGCTTCTCCGTCTCGAAACGCACGAGCGGGCGCTCACGGAGGGTCCCGTGGATGCGCATGCCCGCCTTCTCCGTGCACCAGCGGATCGCCTCGCGCTGCACGTGGGCCGCGTCGATCCACGTCTCGCCGCGGAAGAAGTTCTCCCGCAGGTACTGGACGTTTCTCTCGACGTGAGGTTTCCCCGTCGCATGGCGCACCACCGCGGCGTCGATCACGAAGCCACGGTGACGCGAGTACTCCTCGAAGGTGCGAGCGAAGACCGGATCGTAGCGATCGGCCTTCGTGACCGCGTCCTTCATATTATCGATCACCACCCGAGACGGGACTCCCCCGAAGAATTCCCAGGCGTCCTCGAGTCCGTCCACGAGGTCGGGGATCTTCTGCGACACCGTCACGTGCACGTATTGGTGGCGGCTGTAGACGAGCGTGACGATCAGCGCGTGCACGACGCGTCGCTTGCCCGTCTCGGGGGCGGGCACGAGTCCGAGACGACCGAAGTCGACCTCGGCCAGCTCGCCGGGCTCGACCTCGGCCATCCGCACCGTCGTCCGCCGCCGTGCCTGGAAGCCCAGGTGGCCCACCGCAAACCGGTGCAACGAGCTGTACGGCACCTCGACGCCCTGGCGGCCGAGCAGGTCGTGCACCTTCGCAAGCCGCAGCCCCCGCCCCTCCTCGGGGAACAGCCATGTGCGAATCTGCTCGCGGTGGGGTGTGAGCGCCGCTTCGCTCGTCCCCTCCCGCGGCTCATCGGCGACGGGCTTCAGCCGCCGGGCGACCTCGACGGCCAGGGCCTCGTCGGGCTCGACCTCGCCGTCCCAGCCGACCTCGCGAGCCTTCTCCACGTAGCGCCGGACCGTCTTGCGCGTCCGGCCCGTCGCCCGCTTAATCGCGGCCTTGGATTCACGCCGGTGAAACCGGCGCAGCACCTCCAGAATTTCCCACATGTCCACCTCGCGGTACGCCATGGCTGCGCCTCCTCGGCGCTGACCATGGCAAGAGATGGTCTCGGGAACGGACCAGGGACCTCACGCGGCCGCCCGGGGGTGGGTCATGCTCGTGAGAATTCCCTCAGTCCACCTGGGTCATGCTCGTGAGAATTCCGCCCCCCAGGGTGGGTCATGCTCATGAGAAATGACATCGGACGTCTGGAACTTGTCCTTGTAGCGGAAGCCCTTCGCGCCGAGGCCGCGCCAGCAGCTCTTGCCGCCGCAATCATCCCCGGCCCGATCGACGCCCAGGCTGCCGACGAGCGTCCCCGCGTCGTCGAAGATGCAGATGCCGTACGCCGTTCCGCCGATGTTCACCGGATTGCCAAAGTCAGAGGCGACCGTGGCGCCACCCCGCGTCAGCTTCATCTGGAAGCGTTCCTTGCCGGGGTTCCGCTCGTTGATCCGCAGGAGCTTCTTGCCCCATGTGGACTGACAGCCGGCCAGGATGACGGCGTCGTTCGCGCAGCCCGTGATCAGGTCGCACGAATCCGTGGTGCACGGATTCTCGTCGTCACAGGAAAAGACCGGATCCTCGAGGCACGTACCTGCACCATCACAGGTCTCTTCTCCGTCGCACGCGTCGCCGTCGCTGCACGATGCTCCGGCGGGAGAGAAGATGTCCACCGGACACGTCGCGCTACCGCCGTTGCAGGCCTCTGCGGCATCACAGATGCCCGACGAGGCGCGGCACTCGGTCCCGGTCGGCACGAATCCGTCGGTCGGACATGCCCCGGTCGCTCCGTCGCACGATTCGGGGACGTCGCACGTACCGGTCATCGCGCGACACTCGGTACCACCGGCGACGAAACCATCCGCCGGACAAGCCACACCGGCGCCATCGCACGATTCGGCCACGTCACACGCTCCCGTCGCGCCGCGACATTCGGTTCCACCCGATGCCACCGCGTCTGCCGGGCAGGCGCCCGTTGCGCCGTCACAGGCCTCGGCGACATCGCACGCCCCGGCGGCGCCGCGACACTCGGTACCCGCCGTGGCGAGTCCGTCTGCCGGACACGAGTCGGTCGCGCCATCACAGGCTTCGGCGACATCACACAGGCCCGAAGCCGAGCGGCACTCCGTCCCGGCCGATTGCTTGGCGTCCGAGGGGCAAGCGCCGCTCGCGCCGTCGCAGGTCTCAGCGACGTCGCAGACGCCACCGGCGCCCCGACACTCCGTTCCACCCGCCGCGACACCGTCGGCCGGGCATGAGTCCGTTGCGCCATCGCAGGCCTCGGCGACGTCACACGCGCCGCCGGCGCCGCGACATTCGGTCCCTGCCGACGCCTTTGCGTCCGAAGGACAGGACACACTCGCTCCGTCGCAGGCCTCTGCGACGTCACAGACACCACCCGCGGCACGACACTCGGTCCCGCCGGAGACCAGCACGTCAGCCGGACACGCATCGCTCGCGCCGTCACACGCCTCAGTCAGGTCACACGTACCGGCGGACCCACGACACTCCGTGCCGGCGGATTGCTTCGCATCGGTCGGACACGCGGCCGTGGCGCCATCGCACGACTCCGCTGCATCACAAACGTCGGCCGCACCTCGACACTCGGTACCGGCCGAGAGGAACGCGTCGGTCGGGCAGGAATCGCCTGCCCCGTCGCAGTACTCGGCGACGTCA
>JAJCXW010000016.1 GCA_029263235.1 Acidimicrobiales bacterium | reverse complement strand
GAGATGATCGAGTCGACCGAGCATCGCTGGATCGGCGTGCAGTGGCATCCCGAAATGATGGCCACCCGCAGCGAAGATCCACTGTTCGAATGGTTGGTGCGAGAAGCCCGAGGCTGACCTCACATCTCCTTGATAACGACTCTCAGTGGCCGACATGAGTACCATGCCCGCGCCTATGAGGAGGCTTGGAATGCTGAATCTCAAGCCGCACCGGCGCGTCATGGTTCTCGCTTTCGTATTGATGTCACTGATGACAGCAGTGGTTGCGGCAGGCACCGTCGGAACGATCATCATCGGAAACAGCTTCGATGAGGTCATCGATTCCGACGTGCCGCGCCTCGACCGTCTGGTTCATCTCGACCGTGACCTGTTCCGAGGACAACGTTCTCTCGAAATTGGGTTGCTGACGAACGATCCGGAAGAGCAGAAGATCCATCTCGCCGAATACCGCCGCCAGATCGATCGAACTGCCGCCCGCTGGGACTCCTACTTGGAGGTCTCCGCCGATCAGAGCGACGAACTGCAATGGCAGAACGACTACACCGCCGCTCGTTCCGAATGGCTCTCATCGTCGCAGGCTCTCGCCATGCTGGTCACCAACAAGAACTCCCTCGACGATGCCGCGGTTGCGACCCTGCTCCCAGCCACCCAACGCGACTTCGCGACCATGCGATCGGCAGTCGACGATCTCGAAGAGCGAGTTGCCGAACCGCTGATCGAGTCGTCAACAGAGTCGGTGCGAGACAGCGCTGAACTCATCATGACCGTGCTCTTGGTTCTGATGTTCGTTGGTCTCCTGGCTGGAAGCAGCATTTCGGTGAGTACCTACAGAGCTGCCCGTCGCCAGTACCTCACCGCGAGAGAACGCGACCTGGAACGAAGCGACGACGCCGAACGAAACCTGTTCCAGACAGAACTCAACCAGGCCCTCGAGATGGCACAAACCGAATCGGCGGCTCTCGATTCGATCCGCCTGGTGTTGGACCGTGAGGTCGGGAACAGACCGGTCGAGGTTCTGCTCGCCGACTCCAGCCAAGCCCACCTCGAACAGGTACTGAAGACCGATCTGGTCGATCACAACGCTGGTTGTCCGGTACAGACCCCGTCGGAATGCCCGGCGATCAGGCGCGGCACGACCCACACGTTCATCGATGGCAGCGCCTACTCGGCGTGCCCCAACCTACGAGACCGCGGAGACGTCGCGTGTAGCGCTGTCTGCGTTCCGGTGAGCATCGCCGGTCGGACCGTCGGCGTTCTCCACGCCACCGGTCCGAACTTGGAGACTCTCGATCCCAAGATCGTCGCCATCGTCGAGAAGATCGCCGACCGCACCGGCGACAGAATCGGTGTACTCCGAGCTTTCGCCAAGTCGCAGACGCAGGCGTCCACCGATCCTTTGACCGGTCTCGCCAACCGACGCTCGTTCGAGAACGAGGTTTCGGAGAAGCTCCACGCCAATCAGTCTCTGGCGATCGCCTACGGGGACCTCGACTGCTTCAAGAATCTCAACGACACCTACGGACACGACGCCGGCGACAGGGCCCTGCGACTGTTCTCGAGGGTCGTTCGCGACAGCCTCCGTGAGCTCGACATCGCGGCCCGGTGGGGCGGCGAAGAGTTCGTGATCATGTTCGGCGGTTCCAACGCCTCGACGGCACGTGCTGCACTCGACCGGATCCGTCAGAACTTGTTGATCGCCATATCGAGCGGAACCACACCACCCTTCACGGTCAGCTTCGGTGTCACCGACACCAACATGGGAACCGATCTCGAGGAACTGATCAATCTCGCCGACGAGGCTCTGCTGAGCGCCAAGAACACGGGTCGGGACCGTGTCGTGATCGCAGGGCGGGACGAACGGGCAACCTCCGACAGCAGCCAGCCTGCTGGGGATCAAGCAGTCGTCTGAAGCGCTGCCACCGCCGACTCGGGATCGTCGACGGTCACGAGAAGCCAGCCTCCGGAGGCGATTTCAACTCTGAGAGCCGGCCCTGCTCGCAGTATCACCGCCAAACGGCGAAAGACATTGAGACTTCCTCGGTAGCCCCATCCGCCGTGGCGGAGAGGCCTGGCATCGACAACGGTCGGGTCGAGGATCTCCGATCGCTCAATCCTGACCGGGTGCCAATACGGGCCCGAGAAGTCGATTCTCAACTCACGTTGGTCGATGGTTGCGGTGAGCTCCCGAAACGGCGCTGTCAGGACAGCGACCGGGGCCGCGGCCAGCGCCAACAGAGGTTGCCCGACCACGACGCTCACCGTTGCTACAACCGCAGCTATCACGACGAGCGGCCCAGCCCAGACCGACCGGCAGCGTCCTGTCCAACACGAGTCCACGATTGGAACTCTACCGACCCAGTACTAGCTCTCCGAGCGCTCCACGGCCGCACCGTAGCCATCGGTGCCACCCATTCCGGCAGCCGATCCGAGCCGTTCCATGGGCTTGGTATGGCGTGACTCGCTCGGGGTGTAGGCGATCGGCATCCATTTGATGCCGCCTATGAAGTTCGACCGCAGGTAGCCGATCTCGCCATCGAGTCTCATGTCGGGCATGCGAGCGGCGAGCTCCCGGAACATGAGCCGAATCTCCATCCTCGCCAGGTTGGCTCCGAGGCAGAAATGCGGACCGCCGCCACCAAAACCGACGTGGTCGTTGGGATCGCGTTCGATGTCGAACTGCCAAGGATCGTCGAAGGCCCGTGGGTCGCGGTTGGCCGAGATGTGCCAGATCACGACCTTGTCGCCCTCCTTGATCTTGACCCCTCGGATCTCGGTGTCGCAGGCGGCCTGTCGGCGGAAGTTGAGTACGGGTGTGGCCCAACGCACGATCTCTTCGACCGCGGTGTCCATGTAGCGATCGGGGTCGCTGACGAACTTCTGCCACTGATCGGGAAAGTCGAAGAAGCCCATCATTCCGCGGGTTGCGGTATTGCGGGTCGTTTCGTTGCCCGCCACGCACAACAACAGGAAGAACATGTCGAACTCGGTTTCGTCGAGCTTCTCCCCGTCGACATCGGCTTGCAGCAACGTGGTGATGATGTCGTCGCCGGGCCTGTCGCGACGCTCCTGTTGGAGGGCGTGTGAATACATGTAGAGCTCGGTGAAGGCCTCCATGACCTCGTCGTGGTCGGCCACGAAGTCGGGGTCGTCGGTGCCGATGAACTTGTTGGTCCACTCGAAGATCTTCGGACGGTCCTCGGCAGGAATGCCCATCATTTCGGAGATGGCCTGCATCGGCAGTTCGGCAGAGATATCGGCGACGAAGTCGCAGCTGCCCTTTTCGACTACTCCGTCGAGGATGATCTCGTTGCGGTTCTCGAGGTAGTCCTCGAGCAGACCGATCATGCGAGGCGTGAATCCCCGGCTCACCAGTCGACGATATCTGGTGTGCTTGGGAGGATCCATGGAGAGCATGAGGCTGTCGCGTTGCACGACATCGACTGAGTTCTCGTCGTCGAGCTCCTGCATCTGGGTGCCACCCTTGTTGGACGAGAAGATCTCAGGGCGACGATTCACTTCGCGCAGGTCCTCGATGCGGGTGATGGCCCAAAAGCCGGGACCGTTGTCGCCTTCATCAACCCAGTGGATGCCGGGCTCGGTCTCCCGCAGCTGGTCGAGCATCTCGTGGTGTTCCTGACGCTGGAATGCGTCCATGTCCCACAGGTCCACATCGATCGCCACGATCGTTCTCCTCGTCCTAGCCGCGTTATCTTCCTGCGAAGGGATCTTAGATGGCGGCTCGGGGTTACGACAGTCGGCCCCGGGCGACGACGGGAGTCGGGCCGACGTAGCGGGCGCTGGGACGAACGATCTTCCCCACTCCGACCTGCTCGATCACGTGAGCCGACCAGCCGATCGAACGACTGACCGAGAAGGTGGGGCTGAACATCGCACGAGGCAGGCCAACCAGTTCGAGCACAACCGACGCCCAGTACTCGACGTTGGTAACGATCCGGGCATCGGGCTTCCACTCAGCCAGCACGTCCAATATGGCGTCCTCGATCTGAGCGGCTCGCTCGACCAGCTCTCCGCCCATGGACTCGGCTGCTTCACGAAGCACCACACCTCGCGGGTCTTCAGCCCGATAGACGGCATGGCCGAATCCCATGATCTTGTGGCCGACATCGATGTGGTGCCGTGTCCATTCGGCCGCCCGGTCGGGTGATCCGATCTCGTCGATCATCTCTATGCAGCGGCTGGGTGCACCCCCATGGAGCGGGCCCGAGAGCGCACCGATCGCGGCCACCAGCGAGCCGGCCATGTCGGCTCCGGTACTCGCGACGACGCGAGCAGTGAACGTAGAGGCATTGAAGCCATGATCGACGGTCGCCACGAGGTAGCGCTCCACCGCCGAGGCCGCCAGCTCGGTCGGTGTGGTGCCGGTGGCCATGCGTACGTAGTCGGCCGAGTGTCCGAGTTCGGGATCGGGCGAGATCGGCTCCAGACCGACCCATCGACGGTGATGGCGGGCGAGAATCGTGGGGACCGCAGCAGCGAGGCGTATGGCGTCGTCACGTAGTTCGCTCGGATTGCGATCGAGACTCGGCCCGCGACCTTCGAGTTCGCCGAGGGCCAGCAGGGCAATCCGAAGTGCGGACAGTGGATCGGACACCACCTCGGCGGCGCGATCTATGAGACCCTCCAGCTGCGGCGGGATCATCCTCATCGGACCTGGCGACAACTGCGGAGAGTCGGGCGGCAGGGCTCCGTCGATCTGCAAGGTCCATACATCCTGGAGCGATCGGTTTCGAGCCAATTCGGCGGCGTCGTGCTGGCGATAATGAAAGAACCCTTCGGTGCCTCGCACTCCACCGAGGTACGTGTCGGCCACGGCAAGTCCCTTGAGCCCTGGTGGTGCGATTTCCACGATGTCTCCGATCTCGTCTGCGGTGCAATACATTGACGTAGAGAACTCACATTGACAACGTTGATTCCACTCAACATTGATCGATCAATGTATTCCGACCCGAATGCCGAGAAACTGAAGACTCATATGCAACGTGAACGGATCAGCGCCTCCGAGGCGGCCGCCAGGCTCGGAGTGAAGAGGGAGACTATCTACGCGTATGTGAGCCGAGGGCTGCTCGACTCTCATCGCGCCATCGACGGCAAGTCATCCACATTTGATCCGGCCGAGGTGGCACGACTTCGTTCCGGACGGGCCGGACGCAAGCGCGGCCGGCTCGATGTTCCGGTGACATCGGGAATCACCGACGTCGTCGACGGCCGAGTCGCCTACCGCGGGCAAGACCTTGCCGACCTGGTTGGACAGAACACTGGATTCGAACAGGTCGCCGAGTTGCTCTGGACCGGCAGCCTCCCGGGCACCGCGGCGTGGTCCTCCCCCGCAGGCATCACCAAGGCCGCCAAGCGATCGGCTCGTGCACTTCCGGCCGGCTCACTCCCCACCGATCGAATCATGGCCGCCGTGATCGCCAGCGCCGCCGCCGACCCGTTCCGAGACGATCGCTCGCAGCCGAGTTCGACCTCGGCTGCCTCCTCGCTTCTCACCGCGATGGTCGACTCACTTCCCGAGGCCAGCGCCACGCCATCGGGACAGAATCCCCTCGCTCAGCGGCTATGGCACCGCCTCACTGTCGCCGACGACATCAATTGGCCCCTACTGGACCTCGCCCTGGCGCTACTGGCCGACCACGGCATGGCCACCTCCACGCTGGCGGCCCGACTCGCCGCGTCGACCCGCAGCGGGATCCATCCGGTGGTGATGGCCGGACTGGGAACCATCGTCGGACCGCTCCACGGAGGAGCCTCACGGGTTGTGCATCACATGTTCTGCGATGCCGCCGATCGGGGAGCCGACTCGGCCATCGCCGAGGTGCTCCGGCGAGACGAGCGAATACCCGGCCTTGGCCATCTCATCCACAAGACGGCCGACCCCCGTCACGACCTGCTGTTCGACGCGCTCGGAGAATCGAAGCTCGATCCGCGACGATCCGACGTGGTGGCGTCAGTGATCTCGAGAGTGTCCGACAGATACGATGTCGCCCCCAACATCGACATGGCCTTAGGAGCGTTCGCCTACATGGCTGGCATGGATGGGGACGCCGGAGAGGTGATATTCGCCGTGGCTCGTACCGCGGGGTGGATCGCTCACGCGCTGGAGGAATACGAAGAGCAACCTCTCAGATTCCGACCAGTGGGTCGCTACTCCGGGCCGACCGAGTCGAGCAGCTGATCCACGGCAGATGATGCTGCCAAGTCGCCAGCCAGGACGCGGGCCTCGAGAACAGTACGAAGATCCCGCACCCGAGCGTCGCTCATGAACCGATCGACCACCCGATCGGCGGTCATCGCTCTCATCCACTCAAGCTGTTGTTCGTGGCGTCGTTGCTCGCGCTCGCCTGTGGCGGTCAGTTTCGATTGATGTTCGAGGACTTGGTCCCAGAGTTCGGATACACCGTCGCCGGTCAGTCCCGAACAGGTCACAACCGGCGGGTCCCATGTCGGAGAGGATGGGGCCAGCATGTGGAGGGCGTTGCGGTAGTCGGCCGCCGCCATCCGGGCCTTCTCGATGTTGTCGCCATCGGCCTTGTTGACGGCCACCATGTCGGCAAGCTCCAACACGCCCTTCTTGATGCCCTGCAGTTCATCGCCGGCACCTGCCAGCATCAGCACCAGGAAATGATCGACCATCCCATGAACGAGAGTCTCGGATTGACCAACCCCGACCGTCTCGACCAACACGACATCGTGACCGGCTGCCTCCAGCACGATGATCGCCTCGCGAGTCGCCCTCGACACCCCTCCGAGCGTCCCCGACGAGGGCGACGGCCGGATGAACGCTCCGTCGACGACAGCGAGCCGGGACATCCGTGTCTTGTCGCCCAGGATCGAACCGCCGGAGCGCGAGCTCGACGGGTCGACGGCCACAACCGCCACTTGGCTACCCCGGTCGGTCAGCTGCATTCCGAGCTGTTCGATGAAGGTCGACTTGCCGACGCCGGGCACGCCGGTGATCCCGACCCGCAGAGCCGACCCCGAGCGGGGAAGCAGTTCGGCGAGCACGGCCGACGCTCTCTCACGATGGTCGGGCCGAGTGGACTCGACCAGAGTGATGGCGCGCCCAATTGCGGTTCGGTCGCCAGCCAGCACTCCCTCGACAAGGCTGCGGTCTTCGGAATCGAGCACACCGGACATCGATCAGACACTACCGGTGGGCGCAGATGGCCCGGTTGACCAGCTCCAACGGGTAGGTTCCACAACCATGACAAGTGAGTTGTGGCGGTATTCGGCGGGTGAGCTCGCGCAGATGATCAAAGACGGTTCCACCACCAGCCGGGAGGTGGTCGAGTCCCATGTCGCTCGCGTCGGCGAGGTCAATGGTTCGGTCAATTCGGTGGCGGTGGTGCTCGAGGAGTCGGCGCTGGCGATGGCCGATGCTGCCGACTCATCCGAACCGACCGGCCCATTCCATGGAGTGCCGTTCTCGATCAAGGAGAACATCGACTGCGTCGGGTCGGCCACCACACAAGGCATCCCGGCCCTCGTGGATGCCTTCCCGACCTCGGATTCGCCGACCGTTGCTCGAATGAAGTCCGCCGGAGCCATCCCGCTGTCGCGCACCAACCTTCCGGAGCTCGGGCTCAGGATCAGCACCGACAATCCGCTACGCGGCCGCACCAACAACGTCTGGGACCCAACTCTCACAGCGGGTGGTTCGAGCGGCGGCGAAGCCGCTTCGATCGCCACCGGCATGTCCCCGATCGGCCTCGGAAACGACATCGGCGGTTCTCTGCGCAACCCGGCGTTCTGCAACGGCATCTGCTCACTGAAGCCCACACGTGGCCGGATTGCCCGCGCCGACTCACTTCCTCCGCAGGACCCGGGACTCGCCGCGCAGCTCATGGCTGTGGAAGGTCCGATGGCCCGTCGTGTGACCGACCTGCGCACCGCATTCGGGGTCTTGGCCGGCTACGACCCCCGTGATCCTGGTTCGGTACCTGCCCCGCTGACCGGACCAGCACCCCCACGCCGAGTCGCTGCGCTCGTCACAGAGATCCCCGACGCCACCATCAGCGACTCGGTCCTCGAAGCAATCGAAGCAGCCGGCAAGGCCCTCACTGATGCCGGATGGGAGGTGGTTGAGTCCACACCCCCGGAGCTTCAGCTCGTCAGCGACGTGTGGGCACACACGCTCAGCTCCGACCTGGAGTTCATGTTGCCGGTCCTTTCGGAGGTCCTCAGCGACTCGGCAGTCAGGCAGATCGAACGCCTCGTCGAGCGATACCCGTCCACGGCCATGCCGCCGCAATTGGCCAACATCGAACGACATCGTCTGGAGCGAATCTGGGCCGGTTTCTTCACGGATCATCCGATCGTGGTCGGGCCCACCTGGTGCCAAGATCCTTTCGAACACGATGCCGACCTCCACCCCGAGACCGGGCTCGACACGGTGAACGATCGGCTCAGGTTCATCACCCCCGGCAATGTGCTCGGGATCCCGTCGGTGTGTGTCCCCACCGGCAACACTGCCACGGGGCTGGCCGCCGGGGTGCAGGTCTACGCCGACAAGTGGCGAGAGGATCTCGCTCTCGAAGGGGCCGAGGCGATCGAAGACCGGCTCGGGATCATCACTCCCACCGACCCTCGCTGAGGGGCCACTTCGGTAGACCTAGGGCCGGGGTTTCCGACTATCGGCCTTGATGCCGGCGAGCGGCACCGCCAGAGCCAGCGCGAACACGACGTTGAACAGCGCGTGGCCCACGTAGCCAAGAACGAGCGACAACCCCGTGTCGAAAACAAACCAGGCCGAGGCCGCCGAGGTAATCGTCCACCAGGCCCAGGACTCGCGGCGGCGCAGCGGACCGGCCGCGATCGCCCCAAGGGTTGCCATCCACCCGACAATGACCGCACCCAGGATTCCGTAGACCAGCCGAACGTAGTCACGCTGACTCCCGGCGATGTCTCCGTCGTCGGGACCGAATCCGAGCTTGTCGAACACGGCGTCACCGAGCCACAGTCCGGCGACAACGAGGACCAGCGCGTACAGGGCGACGGCTGCCACGACGCCCAGAAGAACGCGGTCCCAGAGCGACGAATCGTCGGGCGATGCCATCCGGTCATCCTGACATCGACGACCGCCCGCACCGTCAGCGGACCAATCGGGGTTCCAGAATCCGGATTGTGGTTCCGACACTGCTGCTCATTGGCGTTGGTGTCCACGCGCTCAGGCCAGGACAGCGAGCCGATACCGCCTAACCGCCAACAACGACGCCACGGTGAGGGTGTACGGTCGCGCCGGGAGGCTCCCATGGCGGAAGATAGTCGATGTCGATTCTGCGGATTGGCGCTTGCAGAGGACGACGACCGGTTCCATGCCGACTGCGTCGACGCCCCTCGCGATGAAGCCGACCTACCTCCGCGCAGCGACGCTCACCCGTTGTACGGGCCCGTGCCAGGCCCGATCACCAGCACGTAGCGACGCCCGCGAGTGGCTCCCGGTGGCCGACTACGGTCTCGGGCATGCGATGGCGCGAGGAGATCGACGAGTTGCACCGGTTCTTCGAGGCCTATTTCCTCGGGACCGAGTCATCGATCGAGCGAGCAGAGGCGGTATTCGCCCCCGAGTTCAGCTTCGTGGGCGCCAGCGGAACTGAATCCGACCGCGACAACACCCTGCAAATGATCAGAGATGGTCACGCCCACACCAGTAACCTGACGATCACGACTTCTGATCATCGACTGGTTCTCCAGACCGCCGATGTGATCGTGGCCACCTACATCGAGCATCACCAGCTCAGCGAAGGAATCAACCACCGACTCAGCACCGTCGTGTTCGTGCCCGACCCAACAGCCCCGAACGGCCTGCTCTGGAAGCACGTCCACGAGACTTGGATCACCTGACCGCTCGCCCAACGGCTCCACGGGACGTCTCCGCTTTCCACGACCGACTCAGCGCTGCGGACGGACCCACCAAATGGCCAACGCTGTCGTGACGCAGATCGTATTCTGCGGACATGTGGCATCTGGTTGATCACTGCGTGGCGGGGCACCCCACCGTCGATGACGACGTCGCCCCCATGCTCATCGCCGCGCTCGAACCGACGCTCACGATCTACGGGGTCCACCCAGCCCGTCGCCAACAGCGAGGACCGAGCGTTGTGTGGTGCTCCCCCAGCGACACGCTCCAAATCTCGCGGGGCGATCCCGGAGACATTCCGTGCATTGATCTGTGGGTCAAAGTGGATCGGCCGACCGAGTCAATCACGGCAGTCTTCGAGGGACAGGATCTCCTACGGCACGTCACCGGCACAGAAGGAATGTTCGAACACCCCGAGTCTTTGGCTCTCAGCGACAGCTTCGGGGAGTCCCTCAGCGTCGTCGCCGAACTGCTCGACCGCTTCTGCGCTGAACGACTCATCGGCCTCGGCACTCTTGGATCATGACTGAGGAGATCCTCCACGGCGGGGTTGCCAACGCCGACTCGGTCGTCCGATCCGGACCTCACGTTCTTCGTCCGTCCAACCCTCACTCAGGGTCGATCCATCGCGCGTTGACCGGGCTCCGTGACGCCGGCTTCGATGGCGCCTCCAATCCCGTGGGGATCGACCCCGACGGGCGTGAGCGTCTGGAGTTCATCGCGGGCGCCGTCCCTCTCCCGCCGTACCCGGACTGGGCGAGATCAGATGCCGCCCTCGCCTCGGTGACCCAACTCCTCAAGGGACTCCACGACGCTTCCACCGGTTTGGAGTTCGCCGGCAGCACCTGGAGTGATGAGATGGCGGACCCTGCGGGTGGGGCAGTGCTCTGCCACAACGATGTCTGCCTCGAGAACGTCGTGTTCGAACAAGGGCAGGCGATCGCGCTGCTCGACTTCGATTTCGCCGCCCCTGGCCGTCGGGCGTTCGACCTGGCCTCTTTCGCCCGTATGTGTGTTCCGATCGACGATGAGATCAACGCAGCAAGGCTCGGCTGGACCGAAGCGGATCTGCCCGCCCGCCTTCGCCTCGTCGCCGATGCCTACGGTCTCGACAAGTCGCAGCGCGCTGAACTGCTCGGGCATCTGTCCGAATCGATCGAGAGGGGCGGAGGATTCGTCCGGAGAAGGGTCGAAGCCGGTGACCCGGGTTTCCTCAGAATGTGGAACGACATGGGTGGAAGCGAACGCTTCGATCGGCGGCAACGCTGGTGGTCGGATCACAAGGACGAATTCGAACGCGCACTCACCTAGACAGCAGTCAGCTCACCCGCTTGAGAAACCTCCTCGCTGTCAACGCCCGGTCGCTGTAGCTTCTTTCGCCGTGGGTTCGATACAGGTCAGCCATCTGGAGTGGTCGATTCCGGGCGGCCGGACGCTGATCAGCGACGTCTCCTTTTCCGTGGGCGAAGGCGAACATGTCGCGCTGGTCGGGGCCAACGGCGCCGGCAAGAGCACCGTGATGCGTCTCGTGGCGGGGACCGAGACCGGGGCCAGCGGCAACATCTCGGTGCAGGGATCGCTCGGCGTCATGACACAGCTCGTCGGTTCGCTCGACTCCACCACAACCACGCGAGATCTCTACCTCTCGATCTCCAGCCCCGACATCCAGCGGGCCGCCGCTCGGCTCTCCCGCGCCGAATCGGCCCTGGCCGACGGGACCAGCGATGCCATGACGTATGCGAAGGCCCTCGAGGGCTGGGAGGGAGTCGGTGGCTATACCGCCGAGGTGCTCTGGGAGAAATGCGCCCACCGAGTCGTCGATCTGAGTTGGCGGGACCTCGAGAACCGGCCGATGTCGACCTTCTCCGGTGGCGAACAGAAACGCCTGGCGCTCGAATTGTTGCTGCGTTCCGAACACGACGTGCTGCTCCTCGACGAACCTGACAACTTTCTGGATGTGCCGGGCAAGGAGTGGCTGGCGGAACGAATCCGCGAGTCGGCGAAATCGATTCTCTTCGTGAGTCACGACCGGGAGCTCCTCGCCGAGACCACCGACAAGGTGGTCACGATCGAAGCCAACGGGTCCTGGACCCACGGCGGATCCTTCGCAACCTGGCGAGAGGCCCGCGAGCATCGCGTGGCCCTGATCAGCGACGAGCAACGTCGGTGGGCGGAGGAACGAAAGCGCCTCTTCAACCACATGAAAGAACAGAAGCGTCGAGCCGCCATGAGCGACACCAACGCCAGCCGGGCACGCGCCGCCGAGACTCGCCTGCGTCACTTCGACGAGTCCGAGAAGCCTCCGGAGTTGGCCAAGGATCAGAAGATCGACATGCAGCTACGAGGCGGCCGCACCGGAAAACGGGTGGTGATCTGCGAGGCGCTCGAACTCACCGACTTGACCTTCCCGTTCGACCTCGAGGTGTGGTTCGGAGAACGCGTGGCTGTTGTCGGCCGCAACGGCACCGGGAAGTCGCACTTCCTTCGCCTTCTCAGCGGCGGGAACGTCGAACACGACGGCATGTGGAAGCTCGGGGCGCGGGTTGTGCCGGGGCTCTTCAACCAGACCCACGACCATCCGGAGCTTCGCGGCCAAGACCTCATCGATGTCCTGGCCAAACGTGATCTCGCCCGCGGTCCCGCCATGTCGCGTCTTCGTCGATACGAACTCAACGGCGCCGCCGAACAGGCCTGGGAGACACTCTCGGGCGGCCAGCAGGCTCGGTTCCAGATCCTGCTGCTCGAACTCGACGGAGCCAACCTGCTGCTGCTCGACGAGCCGACCGACAACCTCGATGTGGCCTCAGCCGAGGCGCTCGAAGCCGGGCTGGCCGCGTTTGAAGGCACTGTCGTGTGCGTCACCCACGATCGCTGGTTCCTGCGAACATTCGACCGGTTCATGGCGTTCACCAGCGACTCCGAAGTGCTGGAGATAACCGATCCAGCACACTCGTGGAGCACCTGAACCCACTCCGACACCGAGTTTCAGCCGAGCATCTCCAGCAACTCCGTGGCGGCCTCGGCGATCACCGTGCCGGGCGGGTAGACGGCCACTGCGCCGACCTCAATCAGAGTGGCGATGTCGTCGGGCGGGATCACACCACCGACCACGATCTTGATGTCGGGGCGCTCCAGCCCGTCGAGCGACTCGCGCAGCTCAGGAACGAGGGTCAGATGGCCGGCCGCCAGCGATGACACGCCCACGACATGGACATCGGCCTCGACCGCCTGCCGCGCCACCTCTGTCGGTGTCTGGAACAAGGGTCCGATATCGACGTCGAAGCCGAGATCGGCAAACGCCGTGGCGATCACCTTCTGTCCCCGATCGTGTCCGTCCTGCCCGATCTTGGCGACGAGAATGCGAGGTCGGCGTCCGTGCGCGTCGGCGAAACGCTCGACGGTCGCTCTAACGACGGCCACGGATTCCGTGTCGACTCCCACCTCGGACCTGTAGACCCCTTCAATCGTTCTGATACTGGCTACGTGACGACCGTAGACGGTTTCGAGGGCGTCGCTCATCTCCCCGACCGTCGCCTTCGCTCTGGCTGCATCTATTGCCAGCGCCAGCAGGTTGCCGTCGCCGGTCTCGGCGGCCTCGGTGAGTGCTTCGAGAGATCTCGCAACTTCTTCGCCATCGCGCTCGGATCGGAGACGCTCGAGCTTGGCGATCTGAGCGGCACGCACCGCAGCATTGTCGATCTTGAGGACATCGACATGCTCGTCCTCTTCGATGCGGAACTTGTTGACGCCGATAACCGCCTGGCGTCCCGAATCGATACGGGCCTGAGTTCGTGCCGCCGCCTCCTCGATGCGCAGCTTCGGAATGCCCGCCTCGATAGCCGCAGCCATGCCGCCCATCTCCTCTATCTCGACGATGTGCTCCCACGCCCGCTCGGCCAGTTCATTGGTGAGACGTTCGACGTGGTAGCTGCCGCCCCACGGGTCGACGGTTCGGGTGGTGCCCGACTCCTGCTGCACAAAGAGCTGAGTGTTGCGAGCAATTCGAGCCGACGCGTCGGACGGCAACGCCAGCGCTTCGTCGAACGCATTGGTGTGCAGCGACTGGGTGTGGCCCTGAGTGGCGGCCATGGCCTCGATGCACGTACGCGACACGTTGTTGTAGACATCCTGCGCGGTGAGGCTCCAACCGCTGGTCTGGGAGTGAGTGCGAAGTGACAGCGACTTCGGATTCTTCGGATCGAACTGTTTGACCAGCTTCGCCCACA
>JAJCXW010000015.1 GCA_029263235.1 Acidimicrobiales bacterium | reverse complement strand
CTTGGCTTCGCAGCACCGATCACGGCGACGACAAGGATCGCGTGATCATCAGGAGCGACGGCGACTACACCTATCTGCTGCCCGACATTGCCTATCACCGCGACAAGTTCAGTCGGGCCGGACACCTCGTCAACGTGTGGGGTGCTGATCACCACGGCTACGTGTCGAGGATGAAGGCCGCCATGAGGTTCCTGGGCCACGACGCCGACGAACTCGAAGTTGTCATCACCCAACTGGTGGATCTCGAGCGCGACGGTGAGCCGGTGCGCATGTCGGGCCGATCGGGCGACTTGATCGAGCTCGATGATGTCATCACCGAGGTGGGCTCCGATGCCGCTCGATTCACCTACCTCATGCAGTCGGTCGACAGCCGCCAGACCTTCGACCTCGACGAGGTCAAGAAACAGGCGATGGACAATCCGGTCTTCTACGTGCAGTACGCCTACGCGAGAATTTGCTCCATCGAGGCCAAGGCGAGTGAGGCGGGTGTCGTCCGACTGCCGCTGGATCAGATCGACCTCACCTTGCTCACGCACGAGCGCGAGACTGACCTGCTGCGCTCACTGTTTGAGCTTCCCGACCTCGTCGAGATTGCGTGCACCGAAAACGCCCCTCATCGCATCAGCGGCTGGGCTCGCGAACAGGCCGCGGCGCTCCACGGCTTCTATCACGACTGCTACGTGATGGGGGAGGGCGTGTCGGTCGAGCTCACACAGGCCCGTCTGGCTTTGGTCGAAGGATCGCGGGTCGGCATGGCGATCGCCCTCGACTTGCTCGGCGTCAGCGCCCCAGAGTCGATGTGACCTCGCTATGAGGCCGCTGCAACTTCGCCTGCTGCCCGATACCTCCGAGGTCGTCGAGGGCCGCCTTCACATTGGCGGCTGCGACGTCGTCGATCTCGCGTCTGATTTCGGTACCCCGCTGTTCGTCTACGACGAAGATCATCTACGTGCCCGATGTCGTGAGGCAGTAGCAGCGTTCGGTGATGGTGTCGCCTACGCGACCAAGGCGTTTCTATGCAAGGCCATGGCGAAGCTCGCTCACGAAGAGGGCATGAAGCTCGACGTGGCCACCGGTGGCGAACTGCACGTCGCCCTGGCTGCCGGAGTTCCAGCCCACCGATTGGTGATGCACGGAAACAACAAGTCGGCTCTCGAACTGGAGCTGGCAGTCGAGCACGGTGTCGGCCGGATCGTGGTCGATTCGTTCGATGAGCTGACCCGACTTGACCAACTGCACGCCCAGACAGGAGTGGTGCCGAAGATCCTGTTGCGTCTGACCCCGGGGGTCGAGGCCCACACCCACGAGTTCATCGCCACCGGCCAGGACGATTCCAAGTTCGGCTTCACGGTCTCCACCGGCGCAGCGGCTGCCGCCATCGATCGGGCGTCGAATTCGAGTTCGGTCGAGCTCGTCGGGGTCCACGCCCACATCGGGAGCCAGGTGTTCGCGGTTTCGTCGTTCACCAAGGCGGTGGCGGTGATTGCTGCGGCGGCCGAGCCCTACGGTCTGCCGGAATTGTCGATCGGTGGTGGGCTCGGCGTGGCCTACATCGCCGACGAGATCGCTCCATCGATTGGCGACTGGGGTCGCTCGGTCCGAGACGCCTGTCTCGCCGCCGGAGTCACGGCCGAGGTATCGGCCGAACCGGGTCGTTCGATAGTGGCCTCGGCCGCGGTGACCCTCTACTCGGTGGGCACGGTCAAGGAAGTCTCCGGAATCCGCACCTACGTCGCTGTGGATGGCGGAATGAGCGACAATCCCCGTCCGGTCCTATACGACAGCGGCTATGAGACCTTTCTCCCTCGCGATGTCTCGGCCGAGCGCCCCGACATTGTCCGAGTGGTCGGCAAACACTGCGAATCGGGCGACGTGCTGGTGCGCGACGCCGCAGTGCCGGCCGATCTGCAGGTGGGCGACATTCTCGGCACACCGGTCACCGGCGCCTACGGACATTCGATGGGCTCCAACTACAACAAGGTCCTGAGACCGGCTGTGGTGTTCGTGTCGGGGGGCGATGCCCGACTGGTGGTTCGTCGGGAGACCTACGACGATCTGCTCCGGCTCGATCTCTGACACCGACGCCTCTCACAACAATCGGCTACGACGCGACGCGGCCAGCCGATACCCTCGGTGACCGTGAAACAACTGAGAGTCGGACTACTCGGATGCGGCAATGTCGGCGGCGCTCTCGCCGGACTGCTCCAGCGTCAGCAATCGGTGATCGCAGCGCGTACGGGAATCGATCTGGTGATCAGCCGTGTGGCTGTCAGATCACTATCGCGCGATCGTGATGTCGATCTTCCACCCGAGATATTCACCACCGACTCCCTCAGCGTGGTCGAAGATCCGGAGATCGACATCGTCATCGAGTTGATCGGCGGCATCGAACCGGCCCGCGAACTCGTCCTCAGGGCCATCGAACTCAGCAAGCCGGTGATCACCGGCAACAAGGAACTCCTGGCCAATCACGGCTCCGAGTTGTTCGCCGAGTCCGACAAGGCAGAAGTCGATCTCCTGTTCGAGGCGGCGGTCGCCGGTGGAATCCCGTTGGTGAGGCCGCTGCGTGAGTCGCTTCTCGGCGAGCCGGTCAGCCGCCTGATGGGCATCGTCAACGGCACCACCAACTTCATCCTGACCCGCATGACCGAAGACGGGACGTCTTACGCCGACGCCTTGGCCGAAGCCCAGAGCCTCGGCTACGCGGAACGCGACCCGACCGCCGATGTTGAGGGCTACGACGCCGGTGCCAAGGCCGCGATCATCGCCACCATTGTCTTCGGTTCGGTTGTGGTGGCCGGCGACGTCTACCACGAAGGCATTTCGGGAATCACCGCCCACGACATCGACACCGCGACGCGTCTCGGCTACGTCATCAAGGCCATTGCGGTGGTGGAGGGGACACCCGCTCCCGATCACGAAACCCCGCCAGAGGTGGCGGTCCGCACCCATCCGGCGATGGTGCCGATCGGTCACCCCTTGGCATCGGTACGAGACAGTTTCAACGCGGTCTTCATCGAAGGCGAGGCGGTGGGCGACCTCATGCTCTATGGCCGCGGCGCCGGAGGCCTACCCACGGCGAGTGCCGTGCTCGGCGATCTCATCGATGCCGCCGTCAACCTCACATCGGGTGGCACCGGTCGCATCGGCAAGCTCACGAGGGCTCGCATCCGGTCGATCGACGATCTCGAGTCGGCCTACTACCTGAGCATGGAAGTGAGCGATCAGCCCGGTGTCCTGGCCCAGGTTGCGACAGAGTTCGGTCGGTTCGGCGTCTCGATCGGGTCGATGGAACAACAGGACCTCGGTTCTGGTGCCCGGCTGATCTTCATCACTCACCGGTCCCGAGAATCCGACGTCCGCTCAACTCTTCGAGCGTTGCGCGATCTCGACGTCGTCAGCGACATTCACGCCCTGATTCGTGTGATCGACGAGGCCTGAACCATGTCCGTCAGTTACCGCTCCACCCGCGGGGCGGCGCAGCGGCTCGAGTTCCCCGATGTTCTTCTGGCAGGGCTGGCGACCGACGGCGGCCTCTACGTGCCCGACTCCTGGCCGGCGCTCACCGAGCGCGAGCCGGAGAGCTATCCGGAACTGGCCGTCGAGGTCATGTACCCGTTCGTGGAAGGGACCATCGACCGGTCCGACTTCGAGGCGATGGTCAACGACGCCTACTCAACCTTCTCTGATCCCGATGTGTGCCCCCTGGTCCAGCTCGACGAGACCCACCATCTTCTCGAGCTCTTCCATGGCCCGACTCTCGCTTTCAAGGACATAGCGCTCCAGTTGGTGGGGCGACTCTTCGACCACGAACTACGACGTCGCGACAGCCGCGTCATGATCGTCGGAGCGACATCCGGCGACACTGGCTCGGCCGCAATGGAGGCCGTACGCGGCAGTGAGCGAGCCGACATGGTCGTGCTGTTTCCGGCCGGTCGAACATCAGAAGTCCAACGCCGGCAGATGACCACGCTCAGCGACCCCAACGTCCACGCCGTGGCGGTCGACGGTACCTTCGACGATTGCCAGGACCTGGTCAAGGCCATGTTCGCCGACGAAGCGTTCCGGTCTCGAAACCAGTTGTCGGCCGTCAACTCGATCAACTGGGCGAGGGTCATGGCCCAGATCGTCTACTACGTGTGGGCCGCGCAACTCCTCGGTCGTCGCTCCGCCGAGACCACCTTTTGTGTGCCCACCGGAAACTTCGGCAACGTCTTCGCGGGCCACGTCGCAGGCCGCATGGGGCTGCCCGTCAAGCGTTTCCTCGTGGCCTCCAACTCCAACGACATCTTGAGCCGGCTCATCGAGACCGGCGAACTGAGCGCTTCAGAAGTTCTGCCCACACTTTCGCCGAGCATGGACATCCAGATCTCATCGAATCTCGAACGCCTGCTCGTCGAGCTTCTCGATGGAAACGGTCCGGCCACCGCCGAACTTCTGGCCACGTTCCGCTCCACCGGTCGGGCCTCGCTGACGGCCGAGCAGCACCGTCGGTTGCGGCTGGAGTTCGACGGCGATCGCATCGACGACCAGCGCACCCTCCAAATCATGTCCGAGATCCATGATCGGCACGACCTGTTGATCGATCCCCACACCGCCGTGGCGCTCGGAGTCGCGGAACACATGCGCCGACCCGGCGAGATGATTGTCACTCTGTCCACCGCCCATCCCGCGAAGTTCCCCGACGCCGTCCGCGAAGCGACCGGCATCGAGCCCCAGCTTCCGGATCATCTCGCCGATCTGTTCGAGCGGGCTGAGCGTTGTGACTCCCTTCCCAATGATCTCGGTGTCGTGGAGGACTACGTCGATTCGGTTCGTCGCCACTGAGCGCAGAGCACGGCAACCGGCCACGATCCTTCGATGAACGCTGTGTGACTCGTTCATGGCGACGTTTCGATCCCGGCCAGACCATGCCAACATGTCGGCCGTGAAGTACGTGGTCTGTGTCCCTGACGGCTGTGCCGATGAGCCCCATCCCGATCTCGACGGGCGTACGCCGCTCGAGGCCGCCCACATGCCTGTTCTCGATTCTCTGGCGGCACGATCCACCGTCGGCCGTGCCGCGGTGATCCCCGATGGCATGGCACCCGGCAGCGACATCGGCAACCTCGCCATTCTCGGGTACGACCCGGGCAGCTACCACACCGGCCGGGCCCCGATCGAAGCGGCCGCCATTGGTTTGCGCCTGCCGCCTGACCAGATCGCGTTCCGATGCAATCTGGTGACGGTCGACGACCAGGGAGTGATGATCGACTTCGCTGGTGGCCATCCCGACATCGACGCCGCCATTGAGGTGCTCGCCGATCTGCAGCGCGAACTCGCATCGGGCGGAGACTGGGGACCGGCCGGCATCGTCGAGTTCCACGCTGGGGTTCAGTACCGACACACCATGGTTGCCCCGAGTTCGTGGCTCGAAACCGATTGCGCCCCGCCTCACGACCACACCGGGCGGGTCGCCCCGAATCCTGTCGGCGTGGCCGCGGCCGAACTGTGTCGCCTGCAGGAGGCCTCACGACGAGTGCTGGCCCGCCACCCCGAAGTCGAGGCGAACCAGATCTGGCTCTGGGGTCAAGGGCCTCAGCCTGTGTTGCCCGACTTCGTCGAACAGCACGGAGTCGAGGCCGGCATGGTCACCGCGGTCGACCTGGTCAGAGGGCTCGGCGTGTTGACCGACATGGATGTTGTCGCGGTCGAGGGAGCCAATGGCTGGTACGACACCAACTTCGAAGGAAAGCGAGATGCGGCCCTGACGGCCCTGGCCGATGGTCTCGACCTATTCGTGATCCATGTCGAAGCCACCGACGAAGCCGGCCATGCCGGTGATGTTGCCGCCAAGGTGAAGGCGCTCGAGGATTGGGACAGTCGTATCCTCGCCGGCCTGGTCGAGGG
>JAJCXW010000014.1 GCA_029263235.1 Acidimicrobiales bacterium | reverse complement strand
TAGGCCTCGCCGCGTTCGAGGTTTTCGAGGAACGCGAGTTGGCTGATCCGACGGCAGTGGTCGTTGATGGTTTCGTAGGTTCGAGACCAGTCGACCGACAGGCCGAGCTGACGGAACAGACCCTCGAACGCCTTTTCGTCGGTTCCGGTGAGCTCCACGCAGAGTTCGATGAAGTTGGGTCGGCTGATCGAGATCGGGCGACGCTTCTTGATGGCTTTCGGGTTGCCGGCGTCGTCGGGGGCTTCGAACGACGGGTCGTGGGGCAGCGACGGATCGCAGCGGACGCCGTAGTAGTTCTCCACCCGCCGCTCGGTGGGCAGGCCGTTGTCGTCCCAGCCCATCGGGTAGAACACCTCGCGTCCGGCCATGCGCTGATAGCGGGCGATGGTGTCGGTGTGGGTGTAGCTGAAGACGTGGCCGACATGGAGCGATCCGCTCACCGTCGGGGGCGGCGTGTCGATCGAGAAGACCTCATCGCGGGTCTTGTTCGGATCGAATCGGTAGATCTCGTTGCGTTCCCACACGTCGGCCCACTTCGATTCGACACCTTCGAGGCTGGGCTTGTTTGGGATTCCGGTGGCGCTCATACGGTCGACCACGCTACCGGCAGCCGCATCGATGCTCGCAGAGCAGATCAGACAGACGGTTCCTGCGCTGCCGCCGGGGCGAGAACGACCCGGTTTCCGCCCTCGAACTTGGCTTGGTGGAGGGCGTCGGCGGCCCGCACGAGGATCTTGTCGATTGGTCCGCCGTAGGAGGATCCGATCACCCCGATGCTGAGCGTGAACGCTGCGACCTCTTCGGTCGACTGGGTGAGGAAGAGGGCCTCACGGAGCCGTTCGAGCGCCTTGACGGCGTCGTCGGGGGTGGTGTCGGGAAAGATGATGAGGAGTTCGTCTCCGCCGATTCGGCCTACAACGTCGATCGGTCGGACGGCCCGTCGGGCGGTGGCGGCGACTATCTCGAGCGAACGATCGCCGGCGGGTCGGCCGGCCGTGTCGTTGATCTGTCCAAGATTGTCGATGTCGGCCACGGCGATCGTGAACGATCGTTGGTCGTCGATCATCGCCAGCAAGCGGCGTTGGGTGGTGGCTCGGTCGGGTAGCCCGGTGAGCCGGTCGATCCGGTCGTCGGGTTCGTGGTCGGTGGTGGAGCGGATCACTGCCAGTCGTCCGGCGAGAACCGCGGCGAGGTCCTCGATATACATGACGTCGCGCTCTCCGGGACGATCGCCGGCCTGACCGAAGGCGTAGAGCACTCCGAGAAGGTCGCCTCCGATCATGAGCGGAACTGCGATCGCCGACACGGGATCGGGCAAACGGGAGTCGAGATGGGGGCAGACCTCAGGGTCGCTGGTGGTCTTGTAGACGAGTGTCGACGAGCTTCGTCCGGCGAGCGAGGTCCAGGGCGACGGTCGGTGGTCGGGGAGTGTTCGATGGTCGCCGGTGGCAAGGGCCAGTGACAGAACCGGGTCGGCGCGATCTACGAGGTGTAGTTCGGTCGACTGCGGCGAGAGGTGCTGGCGGAAGATGTCGTTGGTGATCTTCAATGCGGCGGCTTCGCTGTCGGCACCATCGAGGGCATGACTGAAGTCTCGGAGGATCGATCTCTCGGCCTGTTCGTCTTCGAGCCGATCGTGGGCTCGCCACAGTTCGCGGTCGGCGCTGGTGAGCGCGGCGAGTCGGCGGGCTGCGTATCTGCGGGTGGCGATGGCGGCGACGAGGGCGGCCACCACGGCTGGTGCTGTGATGGCAGCTACGTCGTGGATGTCGTCGTTGGCCGTGTACTGGACCGCGGCCGCGGTGCCGGCGGTGGCGAGTGCCACGACCACGGCGGCCAGAATCGAACCGTCTCGGCGGCTGGAGTTTCGTCTCTTGTTTCGCATCCCGTCCGTTCCTATCGAACGAACAGGGGAGTTCTTGAGGTCAGCCCGCGTGGGCGGGGTCGCTCATTCCGCGGTGGTTTCGGGCCTTGTCACCCGGCGGTGACGTAGATGATCTGTCCGGCGAGGGGAGCGTGGCCGGTCACTTCGGTGAAGGAGAGATGCGGTGTGCCGGAGTCGTCGATCGCCAAGCTGATGAGCTGGCCGAGCGCATCGTCGCCGGCTGTCACTACCTGTTCGGACTCCCACGCCCCGTCTGCGGAGGTGCGGGCAAGCCAGATTCCGGTTGTGTCGGAGTAGGCGATGACCGGAGATCCGTCGGCATCGAAGGCCAGGGAGGTGATGCGACGGGCTCCTTCCATTCCGACTTCCACCGCGCTCAGCCCGGCGACGGCTGAGGTCTCCCAGCTGCCGGAGCTGTTGGTCGTGTAGGTGACTTCGGAGGTGGTGGTGTTCCAGTGGCTGATGTGCACGTAGCCGTTGTCGTCGAACGCGAACGAGGAGAATCGCCCGATGTCGCCGGTGTCGGCCGCGACTTCGAGCTCCCATGATCCGCCGGGGGCGCGGGAGGCATATGCGAGGTCGGCCTCGGTGGTCTGGAAGTAGGTGATTCCGACGGTTCCGTCGGGGGCGACCTGAAGGTCGACGTTCCACTCGTATTCGATCGGGCCCGAACCGATCGACTCGACGGTCCATTCGCCCGCGATGAGCTCGTAGTACTCGACGCCGTCGGCGCTGCCGAACTGCACGGGATCGATGCCGGCGGCTCGCACCACACCATCGGACCCGACCCTGATGGTCGAGTCCCAGCCGTCGTGGCCCCCGTCGCCGGCGGCCGTGGTGTTCCATCCGCTGTCGGTTCGGCTGGCGTGGGTGAGATCGCCGAGGTCGAGATCAAACTGGGAGCTCTGGTGATCGTGGTAGGCGATGTTGGGGTTGCCGTCGGGGTCGAAGTCGAGCCCGATGGGGCCGTAGAAGTAGCCCTCGACGATTTCGTCGACCGCCCATCCGTTGGCCGCGCTGGCGTATGAAACGAACCCGTCGGGGATGCTCTCGAAGAGAAACGCTATAGCGGGTTGGCCGGCCGAATCGAGAGCCAGCGACGGTTTCGTGCCCTCGGCGATCAGTGTCGCATTCCAACCACTTGCCACGGAACTACTGGGTCCGGAGGCGGCCGTCTGGGCTGTTGTGGTTGGGCTGTCGGCGGCGGTGGTCGTCGACGTTGGTGGGGTGGCGGTGTCAGTGCTGCCGCCACCACAGGCGACAGCGAGTATGGCAACCACGGCGATGATGATGGTGAGTCTGCGCACGTGCCCAAAACCCGCGATCGACTCGTGGCATTCCTGCCTACGGACCTGTCCCCGGATGGACCCATCTGGGCGGCCGGGTTGCCAGATTCCGGAAGGATCTATACGGTTTCATTGTTACTGGCCGGTAACTACGGCCGCTCGCGTGTCTCTCGACGGGCGTGAACCTTGGAGGTCGTCATGGCCGAATTCTCTCTCTCACTCAACGAAGATCAGCTCCAGCTCCAGAAATGGATCCACGAATTCGCAGTCGACGTGATCCGCCCCGCCGCCTCGGAATGGGACGAGCGTGAGGAGTTCCCGTTCCCCGTGGTCGAGCAAGCAGCTGAGATAGGCCTCTACGGCTGGGAGTTCATGGCCGAGGCCATCATGAACGATCCGACCGGCATCACCTTGACGATGGCCATCGAAGAGCTCTTCTGGGGAGATGCCGGTATCGGCAGGGCCATCATGGGATCTGGTCTTGCTGCCGCCGGAATCATGGCTTCGGCGAGCCAGGAACAGGTCATGGAGTGGGTGCCGCAGTGTTACGGCACAGCCGACAACGTTCTGCTCGGTGCGTTCTGCGCCAGCGAGGCCGACGCCGGTTCCGATGTCAACGCCTACCGCACCCGTGCGACCTACGACGAGGCCACCGACGAGTGGGTACTCAACGGAACCAAGGCTTGGATCACCAACGGCGGCATCGCCAACATCCACGTGGTGGTAGCGGTGGTCGATCCGAAGCTCGGCTCGAAGGGCCACGCCAGCTTCATCGTTCCTCCCGGATCTGCCGGCCTCTCACAGGGCCAGAAATACAAGAAGCACGGCATTCGGGCCAGCCACACGGCCGAGGTCGTTCTCGACGAAGTGCGAGTTCCGGGACACTGCCTGCTTGGTGGCAAGGAGAAGCTCGACGAGCGCCTCGCACGTGTGCGTGAGGGCAAGAAGGGAAACGCCCAGGCCGCTATGCAGACCTTTGAGGCCACCCGCCCCGCGGTGGGAGCGCAGGCGATCGGTGTTGCTCGTGCCGCCTACGAGTACTCCTTGGAGTACGCCAAGGAACGGGAGGCCTTCGGGCGCAAGATCATCATGAACCAGAGCATCGCGTTCATGCTGGCCGACATGGCCACCGAGATCGACGCCACCAGGATGCTGATCTGGCGTGCCGCTTGGCTGGGCAAGAACGGCAAGTTCAAGAATGCCGAAGGGTCGATGGCCAAGCTGAAGGCCGGCCGTGTGTCGGTTTGGGTCACCGAGCGTGCGATCCAGATCCTCGGCGGCTACGGCTACAGCCGCGAGTACCCGGTGGAGCGCTGGCATCGCGACGCCAAGATCCACGACATCTTCGAAGGCACCGAGCAGATCCAGCAACTGGTGATCAGTCGGGCCATTTCGGGTCTGCGGATTGAGTAGTTTGACCTGCGGTTATGTGGCTATGGGTTACAGCAGTTACCAAAGGTAACCAGCGGTCACGTCCTGTGGATAACTGATCCATCCCTACCCTCATCCCTACCCGGGGTAGGGATGAACGCGCTACGGTCGATGACCATGGCGACCATCCGACAGCGGCGACCCGGGGTCTGGGAAGTGCGCGGCTACACCGGCAAGGACGTCGACGGGAGGTCGACCCAGGTCTCGCGCACTGTCTACGGAACGAAGAAGGACGCCAAGCTCGTCGCTGCCGAGCTGACAGTGAAGCCGGCCCGCAACGCAGGTGGCCGCAAGCTCCGCCAGTTGCTCGACGAGTGGGTCGACATCAAGACGCCGGGCTGGGCCGACCTCACGATCCGGGATCAGACCAGTCGGGCCAAGCAGGTCGCCGCCGATCCGATCGGCAACATGTCGGTCGCCTCCATCGGCGTGTCCGATGTCGACCGCTGGGTTGCTCGTCTACGCAAGGCCGGGGTGGGGGAGGGCGCGATCCGCAATCAACACACCGTGTTGAGGTCAGCGCTGCAGCAGGCCGTCCGCTGGGAGTGGATCGCCACCAATCCAGCTACGAGCGCCCCGATCGAGAGCCCGAAGCGCCAGCAGCAGCGGACGCTCACCAATGACGAGGTGCGTGCGGTGATTGCCGCAGCTGCGGAGGTCCACGAGTTGGCGCCCCTCGCCTTCCGCCTCGGCGCCGAGATGGGCGCTCGCCGTAGCGAGCTGGCGGCGCTGCGATGGGACAAGTTCGTCGGCGACAAGGTCGTGGTCGACGGACAGGTCATCGTCTCCACCAATGCCGACGGTGTCCGAGCGGCGAGGATCACGCCGACGAAGACCGGCAGCCGTCGAGTTGTCACGCTGAGCCCTGCATTGCTCGCGATGGTCGAGGCGGCCCGAGCGAACTACGGCGACATCACGACGTGGTTGTTCACCCCCGACGCGGACCCACCGAACCCCGACCGCATCGGCTGGTGGTGGCGCCGCTCCCGCGAACTGGCCGGCATCGATCCACACTGGCGACTCCACGACCTCCGCCACTGGTCAGCAACCGAGGCCATCGCCTCAGGCCAAGACGTCCGCACGGTCGCCAACCGCCTCGGCCACGCCGACCCCGCGATGACACTCCGCGTCTACGCCCACGCGGTCGGTGCAGCCGACGAAGCACTGGCCGAGATCCTCGGAGACGCGCTCGGCGGCTAGTCGGATCGCGTAGCTCCATGTGCAAACGAGGGGTAACTCGATGACCAGGTCTGCCGTCCTGGGCGGGTGAGGCCCGCCGGCCCCGTGACGATATCGAGCGGGCACTAGGCGATTCTGAGCCGAGCCACTCCCAGCAGTTGAGTGTGGGCTGCGGTATCGGGGGCGGGCTGAGTGTGATTATCGAGCGCCACAGTTGGGCCGGAGTGTGGCACGCCTGCCCGGCGAGCTGGCGAGATTCTGCGGTGGTGATATCGAGCGCGTTCCATGCGGGCCTCGCCGTTGCTGGGCGGTCGAGATTCCCGCTATGGGTGCCGTGGCGTCGCCGAAGGACTACTTGGTGGTGGGCGCATCTCTCTGCCCGTCGGGTCGAGCGTCAGGAGCATCTCGTGGCCACCCGGGCAGGCTTCGCCGTCGAGTTCGTAGAGCGCGCCGAAGACGGCTTCATATCCGACGATGCGTGCGAGTCGGGCAATCGTGGTTGCTGGCACGCCGGCTCGGAGCATTGACCGAACGACCTCGCCGTAGTCGCCGAGAGGTTCCGAAGTGACG
Source organism: Acidimicrobiales bacterium (assembly GCA_029263235.1). Taxonomy (GTDB): domain Bacteria; phylum Actinomycetota; class Acidimicrobiia; order Acidimicrobiales; family Aldehydirespiratoraceae; genus SZUA-87. The sequence continues at coordinate 4,294 of JAJCXW010000014.1, read as the reverse complement.
GGGAGAGCCGCGACTCTCTCGACCCAATCCGGGTCTTCGGAGGGAACCACACTCTCCCAGATCGTGCGGAGGATGCCCTCCTGATTCGAAGTTGATGCCATCTCGCGACCATAGGCGTTCAACTGATCATGGGGTTTGTGTCGAGCGCTTCGACATCCTCGATCCACATCGTCTCGACCCAGGCGCCTGACCCGTTGGCTTGGAGTTGTCGCTTCAGCGCGGCCGGCGTCAGAGCTCCGTCGAGACGGGGAAGCACCTGGTCGAGCTGGGTTCGCAGGGCGCCGAGTCGTTGCAGCACTGCCTGTCCTTCCTCGTGGTAGTCGATCTCGTCGAAGGGGAAGCGACCCGTGTTGTAGGGCTCATAGCGCCAGCCGTCGCGCAGGATCGCGTCTGCTGAGCTTGGGGCGACCTTGATCATGTACGCCGACGGGTTGGTGGGCGCTGTCTCCGGGACCTGTTCCTCGAGGCCCCTCATCTTGGTGTGGCGGATGCAGAGCGTGAAGCGCGGCGGGGGTTGATTGCGGGGCTCGGTTCGCAACAACGCGACCGTGAGTGACCCCGACTCCCAGATGAGTCGCCTCCCGGCTTGGCGGCCACCACGCGCTGTGAACGCAGGCGATACCAGCTCATCGAACGCCCCGTTGAACTCGCTCGCATCCACGGGCGCGACCCTAGGCGCCAACGCACCTACTCATGACGGCAGCCACACTCAGCCAGACACTGCCCCACAAAGCGCACCTAAGCAGGATCGTCCGCGATTCCCGAGTGCTCGGCTTGGGCCGGAGTGCGGCGCGACCGCTGTGCCCTTCGGCGTGACTATGCGGCGGCAAACTCGAGCACGTCGACCAGGACGATCTGTAAGCACGACCTCCATTCTCGCATCCGGATATGAGCTAACGGCCGTCTCGCTCCAAGCCGTTCTCAACCCGATGAGCCCACTCCTTGAGATCGGCCAGCAATCCGTCGTAGTCGGAGCCACTGGCTTCTCCCGAGATGCCGCCATTCCTCACAGCCTTCAATGCGTAGACACCGGCTGAGGCCTCGTTGACGACGAATTCCCAGGCCGGTAAATCATCGAACTGGATACCCACCTGTGGAGTATGCCAGAAGTAGGGCCACCTCTCGGCCCTCACGTAGGGCACAGGAGGGCGCCCGCGATCGGGACTTCTGCGTTCAGCAGAGTTGCCCGATTGGTCTGACCCGGTGGTTCAGATTGGCTCGAGGGTGCTTGCCAGTTCGGCCAGCGAAGTGGGCAAAGAGGTGTGGAGCGAACGGTCGGGGTCGTCCCAGCCGAGGAAGCCCCCTTGGTTGAATGCAATGCGCACCATGTTCACGAATGTCGTCTGGTGTCGCTCGCCGAGAACGAGGCTGTCAGCTGCCGCATTCGGAACAACAACCGCGTACGGAGCACCCCCGCTGACATTCGCTTTGTGAAGCAGGTCCGGGGAGAAGTCGATCGTGAATGGCTGACGCTCCCACTCGGTCCCTAGATCTTGTTCCCAAGCCTCAACCAGGCCGCGTAGATAGTCGATCGGAGACTCGACGACCAGAGGGTCCGGGTAATCGATCACCCAATCCGGATGGTGCCCCATCAGGTCTACCGTTCCGACTTCCTCAAGCCAGCACCGAAACGCAAGCGGGATCTCGCCAACCCGAGACTCGATCTCATCTAGGTCCGCACTGATTCCAGGGCTCGGTGGCTCAAACACCACCAAGCCATCGCCAGGCTCGAACACATACCCGATCGTCGGGAGCGACTCGACTAGTTGCTCGATATTGCGTCGAGAGCGCCTCATTGTCTCGCGGGCGATTGCCTTCGCATCGCGAAGCGACTCGATACTGCCTCGCAGCCCGCCATCAAGACTCACAACCTCAGTCCAAGCACCCACACGTTGACCCGCCAGGTATCTGTCGAATGCACCCATCTCGCAACACTACGACGACGTGCCCTACGCGACCTCGCCCATGCCACCGGCCAGCGCGATATCGACACGTATCGATCGAGGCGACAGCGGGCCAGGGAGCCCATCGAGACACTCGATAATCACGACCATCGAACCCGACGTGCGTGCCGCATATCCGGCGCTACGGGTGACCCGATCGCTCGGTAACGTCGTCGGCCCCACCAGAGGTGACAAGGCTCTGCGAGGATGTCGGTGTGTCTGAACGGGTCGTGCCTTTCGAGGGAGACGTGCGCTGGGAGCCGAACGCGCCCGACGCCCAACTCAATTCGACCGATGCCGGACGATCCGTGCTCAGCATCGCCGCCCACCCAGACGACGACGATCAACGACGCGTGGTTCTCACCTGGACCGCGTGCAGTTCAACCGAGTTCGGCGCACCGAATGATGAAGCGAGGCATCTTCACAGGCTCTACGAGCGGGGGCTCGCCGAGGTGCTCTGGATCGGCTTGGTTCTCGACAGCTCACGCATCGACGAGTTCGCACGGATGGCGTCCCAGCCGCCAACGACGCACTACGTGATCCCTCTCAAGGAATGTGTGGTCGAGGTGCTCGCTACCTCACTGAAGATCAGCCGCGAGGGACCACAAACGCCCGCGCAATAAACGCGGGCCCGCCACGTGCCAGGACCACACATACCCGGCGCGATGCAGCGGGTTCACCTTGTGCCGACCCCGCACATAACGCGACCGCTGAGAGGCACCGGCACGACGTTGTCCGGCGACCTTCTGCGGTACCGCATCAGGGCCGTAGTGAAGCGCGAGAGGCATTCAGGTCGACGTGACTACGGACGCCGCCTACCAATTGGCAATCTGGCGATGGCGTGGACCCGCGGGTGGTGAGACGATGGCGTTTGTGCAACGACCAAAGATGCGGATCTCCGGACCGACCTTCGACTCGGCCGATCCCATCGCGCTCGCCGAGTTCTACGAGCGCCTCCTCGGCTGGCCAATTGTGCGTCGCGAGGGTCCTCAGCCGGGCAACCCTTCAAGCGATGGCTGGGCGATGCTGCGTTCGCCTACCGGAGAACAGAAGATCGAAGTGCAGTGGGAACCGCACCATCGAGCCCCCACATGGCCAGGAACAGCTGGTGAGCCGACGATGATGCTGCACCTGGACATCGGTGTCGAGAGTCTGCGAGAGGGTGTCGAATGGGCGCTTGAGCAGGGTGCTCGACTTGCGAATCATCAGCCACAAGAAGATGTCCGAGTAATGATCGACCCCGACGGTCACCCATTCTGTCTCTTCCCCGACGACACCGTCTGACACCCATTGTCAGTCTTGTTGGGGCAATCTCGACGCCGTAGGTTTGTGAGGTGCGGACAATGCGAGAACAGCATCGGGTTGGTGCCCGCTATTTGGAAGCTGCGACGGAGCTCCTGCAACGAGTCCGCGGCGTTCACCCCACCAAAGGGATGTACGAAGCCGCCGACCTGCAATGGTGGTGGCGCACCCCGCGTTCAACAGATGATCTCGGTCAGCTCTTCTGGTTCGATCACCACGGTCGCCCAGAAGCTGCAGTGATCGCAACCGACTGGGGCGACGGGATAGCTCTCGCCCCGATCGTCATGCCCGACGCAACGCCCGACTGGGTTGCACATGTCATCGAGCGCGGGCTTGCTCACGCCAGTGAGTCCGGGTTTGGAGCCGTCGACCTCGAGGTCGACCTTGGTGATGATGTCATGCGTGAGGTATTGGTCGGCCATGGCTTCGCAATGAAGGAAGACGGGACGGACGTTTCGTCGGCAAGCGTGTCCGTGGTCGAAACGTGGCTGCCTGCAGACGCTCGACCAGAGATCAGCCCGCTGCACGAAAACTATCGGTTGTCCAGTCGCCTGGACACGACGCAGCGTCCGCATCACATGATCAACCCTGAACGCAACCACACCGACATCGAACCGCGCCTTCGTCAAACGTCGCTCTACCGTCCCGACCTCGACCTCGTGGTACACGACAGTCACGACAGCGTCGCAGCGTACGGGTTGTTCTGGTACGACCCTGAGACCGCCACGGCTCTCGTCGAACCCATGCGCACCGAAGACGATCACCAGCGACGAGGGCTCGCCCGCCACGTACTCACCGCCGGCATCGACCTTCTCGCCAAAGCCGGCGCAGCGCGCATCAAGATCTGCTTCGAACCGGACAACCCAGCATCGAGCCATCTCTACCTCAGCGTCGGCTTCGAACCTGTCTGATTCGCACTGGGTTCCGCGGAGTCTCTTGACCTTTGAATGAGGATGAGAGCTATGAATATGAATGTGGGATCGAATCCGACGACGCGGCGGTATTCGCCGGAGCAGAAGGAGCGTGCGGTGCGGATGGTTTTCGCGCTG
>JAJCXW010000013.1 GCA_029263235.1 Acidimicrobiales bacterium | reverse complement strand
GGCGATTTCGGCTTCGGTGAGCTGTTCCCCGTCGACGGTCGCGTTGACGAGAATCGTTGTCAGGTCGTCGGAGTCGCCGCCCTTCTTGGAGCGCGCCACGTCGTGCATCAGATCGGAGAGGCCCTGCCCGGCAAGCAGCATCGACGTGAGAATGTCGTGGACGTCAGGCACGTATTCAGGGTCGCCGCCGCCGAGAATCATGTTGGTTTGTTCGAACACAAAATCGATCTGGCTCTCCGGAATCCCCATGAGATCGCAGACGATCTGAAGCGGGAGCCGTGCCGCCACATCGACCACGAAATCGCATTCGCCTCTCTCGCTCACCCGGTCGACGATCCGGGCGGCCTGCTCGGCTACTCCGGCTTCGAGCTTGGTGAGCATCCGGGGGGTGAAGCCCGCTGAGATCAGTCTGCGAAGTCGGGCGTGCCGAGGATCGTCCATCGAGATCATCGAGCCGAAGAACTCGTTGAACTCAGCCGGAGCATCGAGAATCGTGATGCCGGAGGCCGATGAGTAGAACTCCGGCTGTTTCGAGACCTCCAGAATCTCGGCGTGCTTGGTGACCACCCAGCAACCGGGGCCAGCTGAAATGCCGAGCTCAACTGGGAGTGGAGGTTCCGGATGGTACGACAACGGTGCTGATCGCAGGGCCGCCAGGTCGTGGTCGATCGCGGCTTCGGATCTCACCCAGAATTCAGGATTGATCGGATTGGGGAGATCCGTCTCCGTGGTCGTCATCTTGGGGAATCCTCGGGTGAGTCGGTGCGGTCACCAGAGAGTTTCACGCACGGTCGAGATCAGCCAGTCGACGTCGTCGTCGGACACGATGAGGCTCGGCTTGAACTGCAGCACCGAGGGATCGTTGCCGGCGAAGAAGCTGTAGATGCCTCGGTCGAATAGGGCCTTCATGGCGGTCATTCCACCGGTCGTCTGCTCGAACTTCAGGCCGGTGAGCATGCCGCGCCGACGAATCTCGAACGGCCCTCCAGCGAGGCCGTCGCCGATTCGTGCACCGACCTCCTTCACTCTTTCGAGGAAGACAGGATCGGTGACGATGTCGAGAACCGTCTCCGCCGCCACGCACCCCAGTTCGGAACCTCCGAAGGTCGAGACATGCGAGAACGGCTCCTCGCTGGTGAACCGGTGTGCGTCGGCGGTCATCAATGTGGCTGCTATCGGGTAGATGCCCCCTCCCAGACCCTTGCCGGCGACCAACATGTCGGGGTCGACCGACTCCTGCTGGTAGTACCAGACGCTTCCGGTGCGGCCCAGACCGGTCTGGACCTCGTCGATGATGAGAAGCGCGCCCCGATCGCGGCACATTGCCTGCACCTCCGCCAGGTATCCGGGTTCGGGCATCGGGAAACCGAGAGTGGCTGGAATCGCCTCGAGAATCACGGCGGCCGTGGACTCGTCGATGGCTGACCCCATGGCTCCGAGATCGTTGTAGGGCACTTGGGCGAAGCCCGGCACGACATGGCGGAATGGTTCACGGAACTTGGCCTCGCCGGTGGCCAGGGCCAGACCGGTGTGGCCGTGGTAGGCGCCCTCGACCGAGACGATTCCGTCTCGCCCGGTGGCGTGGCGGGCCGCTTTGATGGCGAGATCGATGGCTTCACCTCCAGTGGTTCCGAAGACCACGCAAGGCAGGTTCCCTCCGGTTGACTCGACGAGCTTCTCGGCGGCCCGGGCCCGGTGGGTCGACACGAGGTGGTGATTGCCGATGTCGATGTGATCCATTGCTTCTCGCATCGCCGCGATCACACGGGGGTTGCGATGGCCGAGGTTGAACACTCCGCCGTTGCTGTGGCAGTTGAGATACCACTTTCCGCTGAAGGCATCGCTGAAGCGTGGCCCTTCTCGTTCGCCCATCACGAGTTGCATGTCGGCGAGCTGCCACGTGTCGACCCGCCCGGCGTCGACGTGCTCGCGATAGGAGGCCTCGACAGCGTCGCGGTCGGGATAGGTGCTGTCGATGGCGCTCATCGAATGTCTCCTGTGGTCATGCGTAGTCGGTCGTCTCGGGAACGAGGAACTGGTAGCGACGTCGGCGGATCGTTCGCTGCCACCAACGGTCGACCCGCTTCAGTCGGTGCAGCTTCACCCAGAGTTTCGCTTCCTTGGCGTAAGCGGCCTTGAGGTCGGACTCGATGATCGGATCATCGAGTCTGCTGTTGGCGGCCTCCACAACGAGAGGTATCCATTCTTCGAGACGGTCCTTGTGGAGATTCATGGCCATGTCGGTGAGCGTCCAGCGTGGTTTGGCCCATCGAGCGATGATCTTCGGTCCGGCCTTGCGTTGGGTCGCCCTCACTGCCCAGGGCAGCGCCCCGATGAACATGTCGATGTCGAGAACCGGGTGCCCGGCCTCGTCGAACGTGAACGGGGTGTTGACGTCGAGGTTGACGGCCCGGCCGTCGATCCAAGCCCAGTTGGTGATCTGAGCGTCGATACCGGTACGCCCATCGGTGCAGGCCAGCACCGAATCGACGATCGCTTCGATGATCGGGTGGCCGATCGTGGGATCGGCGGACCGCAGCACATTGGGGCCGAGCTGCGACGGGTCGAGGGCAGGTTGCACGAGGTAGCCGATGCGGCTTCCGTGGGGGCCCGGAAGCTGACGGACCTCGGTGTCGAGAACGTTCACCCCGGCAGCGGTGAGAGTGGCGATGTAGTCGGTGACGAGGGTCAGGTAGGCGTCGAAGGTCTCTTGGTCGGCGAAGGGAGGCATGCGTTTGCAGGCCCAGGTCGGTGATCCACTGGGCCAACCCACCGCCACGGACACCTCTCCGTAGCCCAGAATCGTGAGTCCGGAATGGTCGTCGGAAGCGAGCGCCGCGGATATCGCCTCCTCGACCTTTGTCAGTTCGCTGTCGCTGATGCGGCCGTTCACGCCCACTGGTCTACACCCGCTCGTCGGGTGGCTACATGTCTGGGATGATTCGTCTCCTAAGGTCGTGGCCATGTGCGACACATTCGCTTCCATCTCGTCGGCTGGTTCGCTGTTCGCCAAGAACTCCGATCGCGGCCCTCTCGAACCGCAGATCATCGAGGCCAACTCGGCTCGGCGGCCCCAGGGGAGACTGCACACGCAATACCTCCAAATCGACGATGCCGATGCCAGTCCGACCGTGCTGTCCCGACCAACCTGGTTGTGGGGGGCTGAGCATGGTGTGAACGAACACGGCTTGGCAGTCGGCAACGAGAGGGTTTACTCCAACCGCGACCTCACTGGGCCTGACGCGCTCATCGGCATGGACCTGGTTCGGCTCACGTTGGAGCGGGCCCGCTCGGCCGAGGAAGGCGTCGACGTCCTCTCCGAGATGCTGGCTCGTCATGGGCAGGGCGGCAGCGGGGAGCCCGACCAAGGTGATGCCTACGACTCGTCGTTCCTGCTTGTGGACGCCACCGCTGGCTGGGTGGTGGAGACATCGGGCCGCGACTGGGTGGCGGCACCGTTCGTTGATCACGCCGCCATATCCAACCGATACACGCTCGGAACCGACTGGACCCGTTCCTCGGGAGCGCTGTCCGAAGGGGAGTCCGTCGAGCTTTGGCATCAGACCTCGGTCGACACCCGCCTTGCCGATCATCGGCTGGCCGCGACATCAGCGTGCTCGTTGTCGGATCCGTCGCCGGCCGACGCTGTCGCCACACTGAGATTCCATGGAACGGTTCCGTGGGGGGCTCCGGGGCGAGGCGACCGGCCTGAGTTGCCTCCATCGGAGCTAGGCGACGACCTGTCGGGCATCACCGTCTGCATGCACATCCCGGGATACCAGGCGACTACCGCGTCGATGGTGTGCTTCTTGCCGTCCGACGGCGGGCCCGTGAGGTTCTGGGCGTGCGTCGGATCTCCCTGCTGTGGTGTCTATGTTCCGTTCGTGGCATCGAGCGTCCCGACGGTGTTGTCGGATCTGCGACTGGTCGAGAGTTTCGCGGCCCTGCGCGACATGGTCGAGGTCATCCTCGAGACGCTGGTCGATGTGCGTGAGGCTCTCGATCCCCTGGAGGCCGAAATGTGGGAGGAAGCCGACTCGAAGATGGACGATTCCAGCAACACTTGGGCTGGATTCGGCGATCAGTGCGGTCGCCGACTCGAAGATGCGCTGACCGGGCTCGGGGTGTAGCCGAGAGGCTCCCTTTCCTACGACAGCGGTTGTGAGCAGAATTCATTCTTGGAAGGATCGAACGTGGAAACCAATATCGGGACCGACCCCTACGAACTGGCTGCCGACGCCGCGGCCGAGTTGGCTCGTCGCACGGGCGTCGAGAGCCACGATGCCGCGGTCGTGCTCGGATCGGGATGGGCCGCAGCAGCAGACGAACTCGGTGCGGTGGTTGCCGACGTAGAACTCGGTGACCTGCCCGGCTTTCCGGCCCCAACGGTGGTCGGGCACCGAAACCTGGCTCGGTCGGTCAAGGTGGGCGATCTTGCCGTGTTGGTGCTCGGTGGTCGAGCTCACCTCTATGAAGGACACGCGGTCCACACCGTGGTCCACGGTGTGCGCACTGCGATTGCCGCGGGTTGTCGAACCATCGTTCTCACCAACGCCGCCGGTGGTCTCGACCCGACATGGCCGGTCGGCCAGCCGGTGCTGCTGTGCGACCAACTCAATCTCACCGGCACGACCTCGATGGTCGGGCCACCGCCTCCGGACGACAAGCCAGCACGCTTCGTCGACCTCACGGAGGCGTACTCGGCTCGCCTTCGCGCCCTCGCCTTGGACGTCGATCCGACCCTTCCCGAAGGGATCTACGCCGGCCTGCTCGGGGGGGCCTACGAGACTCCGGCAGAGATCCGAATGCTCCAGACCATGGGCGCCGATCTCGTCGGCATGTCGACTGTGCTGGAGGCGATTGCGGCTCGCCACTTGGGCGCCGAGCTTCTCGGCGTGTCGCTCGTGACCAACGCGGCGGCCGGACTGTCCGACGAGTTGCTCGACCACACCGATGTGCTCGACGCCGCTCGTGACGCCGGGCCGAGAATGGTCGCGTTGTTGCGCGGCGTACTGGAGCGGCTATGAGCGCCGTCGATGGGGGAGCCCTGAGCGAGGCACGCGCCTGGTTGGCGGCCGACCCCGATCCCGACACCCGCGCCGAACTCGAGGAGTTGATCGCCGCTGGAGGCACGGATTTGGAGGAGCGTTTCGCCGCTCGGCTGGCGTTCGGGACCGCCGGGCTACGAGGTGCTCTCGGCGCCGGACCGACCCGTATGAACCGGGTGTTGGTGAGAATGACCGCCGCTGGGGTGTCGCGACGGGTGATCGCCGAGGGTGGCACGAAGATCGTCGTCGCCCACGATGCCCGGCACAACAGCGACGTCTTCGCCGACGACACAGCGCGAGTGGCGGCGGCCCACGGGCTCGATGTCGAGATCGTTCGTGGCCCCCACCCGACACCGGTTCTGGCTTTCGCGGTTCGTCGCCTCGGTGCCGATGCCGGCGTGATGGTCACGGCCAGTCACAACCCGAGGGCCGACAACGGCTTCAAGGTCTATTGGGGCGACGGTGCCCAGATAGCGTCGCCCGTTGATTCCGAGATAGCCACAGAGATAGATGCGGTGGGACTGGTCTCCGACGCCGACCTGGCCGCGGCCGACGACCCACGAATCTCCGACACCGACGACTCTTTGATCGCCGCCTATGTGGAGGCTGCCGTCGGTGTGATCTCGTCGGACACCGCGCGTGATCTGGCCGTGGTCTACACGCCTGTTCACGGCGTGGGTCGCGAAGTCTTCCTTCGCTCCTTCACCGCAGCGGGCTTTCCGGCGCCGGATGTCGTGCCCGAACAGGGAGACCCTGATCCGGATTTCCCCACCGCGGCCTTCCCGAATCCGGAGGAACCCGGAGTTCTCGACCTGGCGATCGACCTGGCCGCCGATACGGGAGCCGAACTCGTCATCGCCAACGACCCCGACGCCGACCGCCTGGCCGTGGTGGTGCCCAACGGCGACGGGTGGCGGCCCCTCACCGGAAACGAGATCGGCGGGCTTCTCGCTGAACACACCCTGTCCCGGGGCGACGGCGACGATCGCCTGGTTGCCACCACGGTCGTGTCGTCACGATTGCTGTCTCGTATCGCCGCCGACCACGGTGTGGTATTCGAGGAGACCCTCACCGGCTTCAAGTGGATCATGCGGCCGGCGATCGAACGCACCGAACTCGAGTTCGCGTTCGGCTTCGAGGAGGCACTCGGGTTTGCCGTCGGAGATGCGGTGCGAGACAAGGACGGCGTCAGCGCGGCTCTGGCATTCGCGGAAATGGCGGCAGAGGCCAAGGCCTCCGGCACCACTGTTCTCGACCTGCTCGATGGTCTCCATCGTCGCCACGGTGTCCATCACAGCGATCAGAGGTCGTTCCGATTCGAGGGTTCCGATGCCTCAGAACGAATGAGCGACCTGATGAAGAGGATGCGTTCCCGTCCGCCGGTCTCGGTCGGCGACCTCGAGGTCGACTGCGTGACCGATCTGCTCGCCGCCGGAACAGGGCTTCCCGCCACCGATGCCCTGATCCTCGACCTGTCGTCGCACACACGTCTGGTGCTCCGGCCCAGCGGCACCGAACCCAAGTTGAAGCTCTACGGCGAGACCATCGTGGAGGCCGGATTCGACGACCTCGCTGTCGCCCGAGAGTCAGCGGTCGAAACACTTCACAGCGCTCTCGATGCCGCCGCCGAATTGATTGGTGGGCGTCCCCCCGATTCCACGGGCACACTGGACACTGTGAGCAGGCAACTAGACCACACGACTTCGTCCCCGAGCGGGTTCAGCGCTGGTTCCGGAAACGGGCTGGGCTTGAAGGTCACACCCGTCGACGAGGTGGCCATCGAGGCTCGGGCCAAGGCCTTCACGACTCGTTCGATCAAGAAGACTTCGAAGCGAGCCGCGCTCGATCTCGCCATCTCCTGTATCGACCTGACCACACTGGAGGGGATGGACACCCCGGGCCGGGTCCGTGCTCTGTGTCAGAAGGCCATCACCCCCGACCCGTCCGACCCTTCGGTTCCCTCCACGGCAGCGGTGTGCGTGTATCCGAAGATGGTTCCCCATGCCGTGGCCAACACCGCGGGCTCATCGGTGGCGGTCGCAAGCGTGGCCGGCGCCTTCCCGAGCGGCTTGTCGTCACTCGAGGTGCGACTCTCCGACATTCGTGAGGCAGTGGCGGCTGGTGCCGGCGAGATCGACATCGTCATCGGGCGCGGCGACTTCCTCTCCGGCCAGTACGGACGAGTGTTCGACGAGATAGCGGCGGCCAAGGACGCGTGCGGTCAGGCCCATCTCAAGGTGATTCTCGAAACCGGCGAACTCGGCACCTACGACCAGATTCGTCGGGCATCGATGCTGGCGATGGCGGCCGGTGCCGACTTCATCAAGACCTCCACCGGCAAGGTCTCCAAGAACTCGACTCTGCCGATCGCCTTGTGCATGGCAGAGGCGATTCGCGACTACGTCGACCAGACCGGTGAGCCGGTTGGTTTGAAGGTCGCCGGTGGTATTCGCACCGCCAAACAGGCTTGGCACTACCTCGTGATGGTCGGCGAAACTCTCGGGCCCGACTGGCTCGACGCCTCCCGGTTCCGAATCGGTGCGTCGAGCCTGCTCAACGATGCGCTTCTCCAGATCCAGAAACTCGAAACCGGCCGATACTCCGGCCCCGACTACGTGAGCGTCGACTGATCGTGACCGACAACAAACACCCCGAACCTGTCGAACCGTCCCACGGCTTCGGCCTCGACTACGCCCCGGCGCCCGAATCCACATCGATCGTTTCGATCGACGACGACTACGGGCTGTTCATCGGCGGCGAGTTCGTGGAACCGATCGACGGTGGCTACTTCCCGACGATCTCGCCCTCGACCGAGCAACACCTCGCCAACGTGGCTTCGGCTTCGGCGGCCGATGTCGACCGTGCCGTGTCGGCGGCCCGCCGTGCCCACACCGATGTCTGGGGTTCGATGCCCGGGAAGGAACGAGCCAAGTACATGTTCCGGATCGCCCGCCAACTCCAGGAACGAGCCCGGGAGTTCGCAGTCCTGGAGACCCTCGACGGCGGCAAGCCGATCAAGGAAAGCCGCGACATCGACATCCCTCTCGCCGCGGCGCATTTCTTCTACTACGCCGGGTGGGCCGACAAGCTCGACTACGCCTATCCGGGTCGTCGCCACGACTCGAGGGGTGTGGTTGGCCAGATCATCCCGTGGAACTTCCCGATGATGATGGCCTCATGGAAGCTGGCCCCGGCGTTGGCTGCCGGCAACACCGTGGTGCTGAAGCCGGCCGAGACCACACCGCTCACCGCGCTGTTGCTGGGTGAGCTGATGCAGGACGTCGGTCTGCCGCCCGGTGTGGTCAACATCGTCACTGGTGCCGGCGAAACCGGCGCCGCTCTCGTCGAGCATCGTGATGTCGACAAGTTGGCCTTCACCGGGTCGACAGCGGTCGGAAAGCAGATCCAGCGCACCGCGCTGGCCCGCAACGTGCCCGTCACCCTTGAGCTGGGAGGCAAGGCTGCCCACATCGTGTTCGAGGACGCCGCCATCGACCAGGCCGTCGAGGGAGTCATCAACGGCATCTACTTCAATCAGGGGCATGTCTGCTGTGCCGGTTCCCGCTTGCTGGTACAGGAATCCATCGCCGATTCGTTCGTCGATCGACTGAAGCGAAGGCTCTCCACGGTGAGAGTCGGGGATCCCCTCGACAAGAACACCGATGTCGGAGCCATCAACTCGTCGCAGCAGCTGGCCAAGATCTCTGAGCTCGTGGAGGTTGGAGTGAGGGAGGGTGCCGAGCTCTTCCAGCCCGACTGTTCTCTCCCTGATCGTGGCTTCTTCTATCGTCCGACCATCCTCAGCAACGTCGAACAGACCCATCGAGTCGCCCGAGAGGAAGTGTTCGGGCCGGTGCTTTCGGTTCTCACCTTCCGTACTCCCGAGGAAGCGGTCGCCAAGGCCAACAACACCCCCTACGGATTGTCGGCGGGGATCTGGACCGAGAAGGGTTCGAAGATCCTCTGGATGGCCGACCGGCTCGATGCCGGTGTGATCTGGGCCAACACGTTCAATCAGTTCGACCCGACCAGCCCCTTCGGTGGCTACAAAGAGAGCGGCTTCGGCCGAGAGGGCGGCCTGCACGGCCTCGCTCCCTACCTTTCACTCTCACCGATGAAGGGACGCTCGTGATGGCCGAACGACTCGATGTTCAAAAGACCTACAAGCTGTTCATCGGCGGGGCCTTCCCCCGTTCGGAATCGGGACGCACCACAGTGGTGTCCTCGGTCGAGGGAGAGTTCGTTGCCAACGTGGCCAAGGCCTCTCGCAAGGACCTGCGTGATGCAGTTCGTGCCGCCCGGTCGGCTCAGAGCGGCTGGGCTGGTCGCACCGCCTACAACCGAGGCCAGATTCTCTACCGGGTGGCCGAAGTGATGGAGGGCCGCCGGTCGCAGTTCGCGGCCGAGCTGCGCACTTGTGGAGTGGAGCAGCGGGCGGCTCGACGCGAGGTTGAGCAGGCCATCGACCTGTGGGTCTGGTACGCGGGCTGGTGCGACAAGTTCCAGCACATCGTGGGCACCGTCAACCCGGTGGCCGGACCGTTCTTCAATTTCACCGTGCCCGAACCCACCGGAGTGGTCGGGGTCGTCGCCCCTGATCAGCCTGCGCTTCTCGGCTTGGTGTCTCGCCTTGCCCCGGTCTTGGTGGGCGGCAACACCGCGGTGGTGATCCCGAGCGAGACCTCGCCGCTACCGGCTATCAGCCTGTCGGAGGTGATCGCCACATCGGATGTCCCGGGTGGGGTGGTCAACATGCTCACCGGCACCAGGAACGAACTACTGCCATGGATGCTCGGTCACAGCGATGTCAACGCTGTCGATCTCACCGGAGCCTCCGACGATCTCGATCCTGCGGTTCTTGATGAGGCCGCCACCAACGTCAAGAGGGTCGTGCGTGGCAGCGTCGGCGACGAGAGTCCTCAGTCGATCACTGACTTCTGTGAGATGAAGACGGTGTGGCATCCGATTGGTCGCTGACCGTCAGAGCCATCTCGATCATGTGCTCGTGAACGTGGGTCTCGAAGGCGTGCTTCACTGGCCCCACTGCCAAAAGGGCGCTCCAGATTCCGCCCGTAGTCGGAACTCACCGGTGTGGGCGACGGTTGTCGACCCGCCGTGTTCGGTGAAGCGCTGCCGAAGCAGGGCCATCAGCTCGGCTGATGGCACCGCGGCCTCGACCTCGTCGCGCTTGAGCTTGATGGTGGGGGCAATGGCGGTGGTGGCCAGCGTTCCGGCAACTACCGCTACAACGGTTCTGGATCGCATGAGAACGAAACCCGAGATGAACGGATCTTCGTCCCCGATTGCTCAATCGGTGCTGTTGTTGCCCTGACCGTTGCCTCGACCATTGCCCTGGCCGTTGGACTTGCCGTTGCCCGAACCGAGATCGTTGGTGTCCTCGGTGGTCCCGTCGCTATTGACGGTGACCTCCACGGTGACCTCAACGGTGACTTCGGGGGCGACGGTGTCAGCAGGTACGACGACATCGACGTCCACGTCGACATCGGGATCAGTATCGGGGTCGTCGGTGGTCTTGCCGCAGTCGGATTGGGCGGCGGCGGTGACTCGGCGGCTGTGGGCGCCCTCGGTGATCTTGTCGCGAGCGACGGCGGAGACGTACTCGCCGTGGTTGCGGGCCTCCTCACACAGGACCTCGAGTTCTTCATCGGACAGCCCGTCGGTCGCGTCGACCACGATCGGCTCGTCGGGGTCGGGGACCTCATCGCCGGCTTCGACATCGACAACGACGTCTACGTCGACATCTGGAATGGGATCGGCATCGGGGTCGTCGGTGGTCTTGCCGCAGTCGGATTGGGCGGCGGCGGCGACTCGTTTGCTGTGAGAGCCCTCGGTGATCGTGTCGCGGGCTACCGCAGAGACGTACTCGCCGTGACTCGTTGCGGTCTCGCACAAGAGAGCGAGTTCCTCATCGGACAGGCCATCGCTCGGATCTATCTCCACCGGCTCGTCGGTGACCTCTGGAGCATCGGACCCGAGTATCGGGTCGAGGAGTGCGGTGCCGCCGGTGACCGCAGCAGCTGCTCCGGTGAGGGCGAACAGGGCGACTGAAGCCGCCACGGCCGTGCGCCGTGTGACGCGGCCGATCGAGTGGTGTCGAGGTGCGACAACAGCGGCGGCGGGCAGGGTGGTGGATGCCTCGGCTGTCGACGCGGGGTCGTGCAGCGAGCTGAGCAGAGCGCTCAGCCCGTCGGAGCCTTCGACCGCTTCGCCCCGGGAGGCGGCGTCGAGGATTCGTTCAGAGGTGAATGGGTCGATCTCGTGTTCGGTCACGCTTGGTGTATCGCCGGCCGGGCCGGTGGCGTTACACCAAGCTCGAGAATTCCTCGACCTCGCCGTCGGAGCGTCCGTCAGTGAGGAGCTCCTGGAGCCGGGCGAGTCCCCGATGAGACAGGACCCTCACATTGGCGCGGGTGAGGCCGGTCTCTTCAGCGACCTCCTCGACGCTCAATCCACCGATGACCCTGAGCAGAACGACATCGGCTTGCTGGGCCGGCAGTTCGGAGATCAGTTTCTGCGCCCACTCCGCCGACGACAGCACGGCGTCTTCGGGGGTCAGCTCGTCGACGATGTCGGGAAGGTCGCCGGGGTCCTCGGGGCGTCTTCCCTGCCGGCGGAACTCGTCGATCAGGCGACGTCGTCCGATCGTGATGATCCAGCCCCTGAGGGCTTCGCCGTCGCCGCGGAAGTTCTGGATCGAAGCGGCTACCGACACCCAGGTCTGTGAGGCGACATCTTCGGCCATCCCTGCGGCTCGGGCCTTGATGTAGCGGAGCAGGGCCGGCTGGTAGGCCCGAAAGATCGTTCCCAGGGCTTCGCGGTCGCCTTCCTGCGCAGCGTTGATCGTTGAAATCGACACCACTGTTGGCGAACTCGTCACGCATCTCCCATCGACAACCGCTGCCGCAAACCTGACCCCATCACGTCGCCGGTTGTCGGTCGGGTTTGGTTCAGCGGATGATATCGGCCACCAGAGGTGAGCTGGAGCGCGGCTCGGGGCCGATGTCGATCGCCTCGCCGAGGGCGGCCCGAGCATCGGTGAATCGCTCGGGATCGTCGGTGCGTAGCTCCAGCAGCGGCTCGCCTGCACTCACCCGCTCTCCCGGCTTGCGCAGGCAGATCACGCCGGCCACCGCGCTGACCGGATCCTCCTTTCGTGCCCGCCCGGCGCCGAGTCGCCACGCCGCGATCCCGACCGAAAGAGCGTCGAGTCGGGTGATGTAGCCCGACTCCGTCGCATCAACGGTCGTACGGTGGGCGGCCTGGGGCAACTCGACTGAGAGGTCGCCGCCTTGAGCAGCGATCATCTGGTCGAACACCTCACGGGCTCGGCCCGACGCGAGGACCTCGGCGGGATCGGCGTCGAGTCCGGCAAGTTGGAGCATCTCGTCGGCGAGCGCCAACGTCACCTCCAGCAGGTCGGCCGGTCCGCCGCCCTCCAGCACGTCGATCGACTCCTGCACCTCCACGGCGTTGCCAGCCGATCGACCCAACACCGTGTCCATGTTGGTGATCAGGGCCGCGGTGCGAACGCCATGGTCGTTGCCGATGCGAACCATCGTTTCGGCGGCCTCACGTGCCTTGTCGATCTCTCTCAGGAATGCTCCGGCTCCGTACTTCACGTCGAGCACCAGAGCATCTGTGCCCTCGGCGATCTTCTTCGACATGATCGAACTGGCGATCAGCGGGATGGAGTCGACGGTTGAGGTGACATCGCGGAGCGCATACATCCGACGATCAGCCGGGGCGATGTCGGCGCTGGCTCCGGCGATGATTCCGCCGACCTCGCGTAGCTGCGAGACCATGGTGCCCGCCGTCATCTCGGCTCTCCAACCCGAGATTGCCTCGAGCTTGTCGAGGGTTCCTCCGGTGTGGCCGAGGCCCCGCCCGGACAACTGTGGCACCGCTGCTCCGCATGCTGCCACCAGAGGAACGAGGATGAGAGAGACTTTGTCGCCCACGCCCCCCGTGGAGTGCTTGTCGACGGTGGGCCGGCCAACTCCGGATAGATCGAGGGTGTCGCCCGAGTCGATCATCGCCTGGGTCCAGACGTTGAGCTCTTCGGGCTCCATGCCCCGGAAATAGATGGTCATGGCGAGGGCGGCGGCCTGTTCGTCGGGGATCTCGCCGGTGGCGAATCGTTGGATGAACCAGTTGATCTGATCATCGGCAAGGCGGTGACCGTCGCGCTTGGTCTTGATCAGGTCGACCATCTCCATATCGGATCAGCCCTTCCGGGCGTCGAGGTCTTCGGGCCCGAAGGCATCGACGAGCAACTCGCGCAGCGGTCGTGCCCCCGACTCGGTGTCGACCAGGAGCGAACCCCCGCCGGCCTCATGGAGAAGCTGCCGGCAGCGTCCACAAGGGGCCAGCTTGTCGCCCTCGGGATTGGCAGCGACCATGGCAATGAGTCGTCCGCCACCGCTCTGATGAAGGTGCGACACCATCCCGCACTCTGCACACAGACCGAGTCCGTAGGAGGCGTTCTCCACGTTGCAGCCAGTGACGATGCGCCCGTCGTCGGTCAGCCCGGCGGCCCCGACCGGAAAGTCGGAGTAGGGGGCGTAGGCGTGGCTGGCTGCTTCCGTGGCTTGTTGGAGCAGTTGGGTCCAGTCGATTTCACCTGAAGTGGTCATGGGCAATGTTTACGCGATCGAATGCCTCAACAGTGGATGGCCGAGAGGGATTCCGATGAGTGAGCTTGGTGACGTTGTCGTGATAACCGGAGCAGCGGGCGGCATCGGCAGCGCTCTGGCCCGCCGCTACCTGGCCGGCGGGGCGAGAGTGGCCCTACTGGATGTGGACGCCGACGGTCTGAGATCACTCGCCGATGACCTGCATGAGGAAGAGAGGGTCCTCACCATCGACTTCGATGTGACGTCGGAGGACGAGTGTCAGGCCGCGGCGCGGGTCGTGGCCGACACCTGGGGCGGGATCGATGTGCTCATCAACAACGCTGGAGTGAGTCATCTCAGCCCGTTCGCCGACACTGATCTCGCGGTCTTCCGACGGGTGGTCGAGATCAACTTCTTCGGGTCGGTCAACTGCACGGCGGCATTCCTCCCCTCTCTGGTCGAGCGCCGTGGCCGCATCGTCGTGCTGTCGAGTGTGGCCGGTTTCGCTCCGCTGTCGCTGCGGTCGGCCTATTCGGCCTCGAAGCACGCCCTTCATGGGTTCTTCGACACCCTTCGAGTCGAGGTCCTGCCCGATGGAGTGTCGGTGACTGTGGTCTGCCCGTCGTTCGTGCGGACCGACATCGAGGACCACATGCTCGGGAAACGCAGCTACACCGGCCCTCGTCGCACCACCGGGCAGGAGGCCGAGCCCGACGATGTTGCCGACGTGATCCACGCCGCGGTGGCGGCCCGGGAACGAATGGCATTCCCGACCGATGATGCCGAGCTCGCCTACCAGGTGGCGACAACGGATCCGGCCGGATTCGACGAGCTGATGCGTCAGATGGTCGCCGGCGAGACCGAGTCCTGAATCCCGACCCCTGAGTCGTCTGGGCCGGATCAGGCGACCGTGACGAGTTCTCGGTGTTCGCCGTCGCCGCTGGGGGCAGCCTGGTTGGCCCTGGTGGTGTTGAGATGCAACCCCAGGAAGATTCCGGCCATGGCGATCACGCCGAGAAACGCTCCTGATGACAGCATCACCAATGCCGGTGCCGGGCAGGTGCCGGCGATCGCCCAGCCGACACCGAACAGGGCGCCTCCCTTCACATGATGGCGCTGGGGCATCGATCGAGACAGTGAGATGCGGCCGCCGAGTGGAGTCTGGTGGTTGCGGCGTTCGAGAAGCCAGAGCAGCGGTGCCGACACGGCGATCGCTGAGGCCATGAGGAAGTAGATGTCGGCCTCTTGGAGTCGGAGCATGGCGTGGATGGTGTCGTACTCGTGGAGTTGGGCGCCCGCGAGCAGTGCCCCGAACAGGATTCCGATGGTGAGGCCGATCGTGTTCATTCTCACAGCGAGCCTCCTGTGGCGACGTGCAGAGCGAATGTCGTGGCGATCGCGGTGCTGAGGAAGGTGAGGGTCACCGTCGCGCTGGCGGGCGAACGTTGGGCGGTGCCACACAGGCCGTGGCCCGAGGTGCATCCTCCGGCGAGTCCGGCCCCGTATCCGAGGATCGTCGCTCCGCCGAACACCAGCGGCACCACGGCCCAGAGCGGGAAGGCGTCGCGGAGGCTGTCGTAGCCGGAGCGGACTCCGGGTCCGTCGGCGGTGAGGACGCGGGTGACGAGTAGTCCGCCCCCGATCATCCCGGCGAAGTACCAGACTCGCCAGACCGCCACGTCGCGTCCTCGGCGCAGGAGGCCGCTGGTCTGGATGTAGGCACCGCTGGCGCCGAGGGGTTGGTTGGCGATGGCGAACAGGGCCACGATCAGCAGTCCGAGGCCGGGGCCGACGACGTACCAAGGGATTCGGGCGGGGAGCAGATCAAACATGAGTCGAAACCCTACTGAGTTGGTCGGGATTAAACGAGGGGGTATTGATACGTACATTTCCGCCGTCGGAACACCCCTGGGACGACCACCGAAGTAGTTTCGTTCCGTGCCCGACGTCATCCCGCTCGATGGACCCTTCTACGACGACCTCAGCGTGGGCCAGCGGCTACCTCGTCAACCGGCGGTCACCCTCGACAGCGGGGTGACCGCACTCCACCAGGCGATCGTGGGGGAGCGCCTGGTGCTCTGCCTCGACATCGAGCTCTGTCGAGCGGTGACCGGATCCGATCGGCTGCTGGTCAGCCCCGGGCTCGTGATGCAGATGTCGATTGGCCAGAGCACCACCATCAGTCGGCGGGCGGTCGCCAACCTCTTCTACCGCAACGTCCGGCTGCCCAGCCCGGTATTCGTGGGCGACACGGTTGAAACGGCCGTCGTCGTGTCGGCGCTGGCCGATTCGAGCCCGAAGCCGGGGCGAGCCCACCGGGGCAAGGTCCTGGTCGACATCGCCACTGCGGCCGACGGCGAACCCGTGGCGACATACCAACGCTGCCCGATGCTTCCGATGGCCGGACCGGACCTGCCGGGACACGTCGACGACCTGGGCGGCTTCGGGCCACTCGACCTGGAGTTGTTCGTCGAGATCATCCCACCCGAGTGGAAGCTCGGCCTGCTCGGCAAACCGGCGCCGTGGGAGGTTGGCGAGTCGGTCCTCGACCCCACCCGCGACGTGATAGACGGCGCCACCTCACTGGTCCGACTCACTCACAATCTGGCGATGATCCACCGCGACGTTTCCGAGGCTCCCTACCCCGAGAGGCTCGTCTACGGAGGCCACGTCGTGGGGCTGGCGCAGGCCTCACTGAGCCGGGTGGTGCCGAACATGGCCACCGTTCTCGGCTGGCACGAATGCAACCACTCAGGGCCGGCTTTCGAAGGCGATCTCCTGTCGTTCCGACACACGCTCATGGATTCGGTCGAGACCCCCTCCGCCGGGCTGCTGGCCGTACGAGTGGAAGGCTTCGCCCACCGCGACAACTCTCCTGAGTACGGCACACCGATTCTCGACTGGACCGTGGTTGTTCTCGTCGCGCCACGATCCCCAGAGTGAACGACTCGCCTCAACCCGACGTCGCTGGTCCGGTACCTCCGCTCGGGCCCACGGTCCGACGGCTGGCTCTTCCGGTCTACATACCGTGGTTGGCCTCAGGCATGGGCACGGGCGTGCTTCTTCCGGTGCTCCCCCTCTACCTGCGCGACGGCGGGCTGAGCTTCAGCGCCATCTCGGTGGTCCTGGCCGCGGCGGGCGCCGGAACGGTGCTCGGGGGCATCCCGGCGGGATCCCTCGCTCATCGACGCGGCGAAGATCTACTGCTGGTCGTGTCGGTGATCATGATGGCGATCACCGCTGCTGCTCTCGGTCTGACCACCGCCGTTCTCGGACTGGTGGCATTCCGGCTCGTATACGGCATGGGGATCATCGGGGTCACTCAATCACGTCAGACCTTCATCGCCCGCACGGTCGACATCGGGCTACGCGGCCGGGTCATGTCGATGGCAGGCGGGACATTCCGGATGTCGGTGCTGATAGGTCCCCTGCTCGGTGGCCTCGTGGTCGAAGTGTGGGGCTTCGAGGCGGCGTTCGTCCTGAGCGGAGTCCTGACCCTCAGCGGTCTGCTGGCACTGTTGGTTCACCACAAGGGCCGACCGAGAGAGATCCAAGACGAACCGATCGTGGAATCGTCGATGTGGACCGAGCTATCCACCCATCGTCGCCGTCTCCTGACCACGGGCCTCGGCCCGATGCTGGTCATGGCGGCACGCGACGGCCGCCATGTGGTGGTTCCGTTGATAGGTGACTCGCTGGGTCTGAGCCCGATCGCGGTCGGGGCACTCGTTGCCGTGGGCACCGGTGCCGATGTGTTGCTGTTCCCGCTGGCCGGCTATGTGATGGACCGGTTCGGCCGGCTACGGGCGATCGTCCCGGCCTTCACTCTCATGGCCACCGGACTGCTGTTGCTCGGAGCAGCCGACTCGGCGACCGCCGCGGTGCTGGCCGGAATCGTGATGGGTGTGGGCAACGGAATGAGCGCAGGGGCACTGCTCACGCTCGGAGCCGATCTGGCCCCCACCGACGCGACCGGGCCGTTCATCGCAGGATTCAATCTGATGGCCAACGTCGGCCGCATCCTTGGCCCCCTCATCGTCGGATGGTCGGCTGATGCATTCGGTCTCGGCCCGTCGGCGGTGGCCTTGGCCGTGGTCCTGGCTGTGGGCGTGCTGTTGCTGGTCGTGACCGTGGGTGAGACCAACCAGATGGCGCTCGAGGTCAGACGATCTGATTGACGGCCCTCGGCCTGTTGCGTCAGCGGTGGCGCACCAGAACCAGGTAGCCATCGGCGACCGTCGGGGTGGCCTTGGCGGCACCGGATGGCACGAAATCGCCCACGCAATGGAACCGGTCGGGGCCGACGGCCCGGCAGGTGGCGTTGGGGTCCGGTACAGCGGTTTCCCAGACCCGGCCCTCGGCTCGGGCCGCCAGCTCGCCGGGAGATCCAACGAACGCAACCACGCCGTGGTCGAGAACGACGACCTGCCCGCAGATCGAAGCGAGCTCATCAGGGTGGTGAGTCGCCACGACGATGTTGGCCTCCGAGGCGGTCTGGGCGATCAGTCGGGTGATCTCACCTCGCTGTTCGGCATCGAGCGAGGCCAGCGGTTCGTCGAGAATCATCACGTCGGGTCCGCCGAGAAGGGCTTGGGCGATCGACAGGCGCCGCTTCGTTCCTCCACTGAGAGTACGAATCCGGTCGGTGGCAACATCGCTCAGGCCGACCCGGTCGAGGGCCCAAGCAATCCATCTCCGTCTAAGTCGCTCCGGTCCGATCTCCTTGAGAGCGGCGACGTAGTCGCAGTATTCAGCGACCTTCATGCGATCGGGTAGGCCGTCGTGCTGAGCGACGTAGCCGAGCCGCCGCCTGATGGCGGTTCGTTCGAGCGGGGACGACGGGTCGAGGCCGTCCACACGAATCGATCCCGATTGCGCCACCATCAGAGTGGCTAGGAGCTGCAGGAGGGTGGTCTTGCCCGATCCGTTGGGGCCGAGCACCGCTGTCGCCCCGGGTCCGGTCACGAGCCGGTCGACGTCGAGAGCGATCTGCTGGCCGTATTGATGGCTGAGCCGATCAACGGAAATGGTCGGGACGGTCATCGATTGCCTCTGACCGAGAGCTCGTCGAGCTGGCGGCGCCTCTTGAGAAACACGCCTATGGCGCCGGATGCGACCGCTACCGAAGTGACCTGGGTGATCGGACCGAACATGGCGCCAGGGTCGGTGATCTGCGAGACGACGACCACCAGCACCACCCATGCTGCGGCCACCGCGCCGGCTGCGGCACGGGCATCGACTCGGGTGGTTGCCGCCATGGCGACGACAGTGGTGGCTATGGCCGGGAGTAGCCAGCCGATTCGTGCGGCCCCGCCGGTGGGGACGAGCAATGACCCGATGAGAAGGATTCCGGTGCTGGCCACGAACACGGTCACCGCTCTCACGAGGAACAGCCGGAAGCCGTCCATCGGTGCGGCCACCGCCACTTCATGGGTCGGGTCGACCGCCGGGCCGAAGGCGAGAGCCACGCCCAGCAGTGGCACCAGAGGGGCGATCGTGAGGAAGATGACGATTCTGTCGGTGCCCTCGGCGGCGCTGCCCGAGGCAGCGTTGAGGGCGAAGAGCAGAGCCACGGCAACCGCGGCGAGCCAGGATCGACGAAGGGCTGGTGTGGCGGTGACCAGAGGAACAATGCGGTCGTCGGCACCGAGGCGTTTGAGGATTCTCGCCAACCACCCTTGGCGCGGGGCGTCGATCTCGGCTGATATCGCCGCGAAGTTGGCCTCCATGCGAGCGGAATGGTCGGGGCCAGAGCCGGACCCGGTGAGGAAGCGTGGCTGCTGGCCGGCTCGACCCAGGGCTGCCTCTACTTCTTGGATTGTGCTCATTGCAGAGCCTCCCTGAGCAGTTCGCGGGCTCGTGAGAGCCGCGACTTGACTGTTCCGACCGGCACGCCCAGAAGGGCGGCAGCGTCGCTGTTGGTGAGCCCGTCGAGGGCGGTGGCGGCCATCACGGCCTGGAGCTGTGGTTCCAGCGAAGCGAATGCCGCTCCCATGTCGGTGTGGCCCAGCGCCAGTGGGACCTCTTCGGCGATCACCGCCGCCATGGGTTCGATGTCTTTGGTTGGTTCGGGCGGCGGCCGCTTCCGCATCTGGTCGATCAGGCGCCGTAGGGCGATGGTCCACATCCATGCGCCCACCTCTCCTGTCGGCCGGTAGCCCGATGCTTGCTTCCATACCGCCAGGAAGGTGTCCTGGAGCGCGGTGTCGATCGTGTCGGGATCGCCGCATCGGCGGCTGAGCCGCACGGTGAGCCAGCCGGCGTGCCTGCCATAGAGAGCGGACAGGGCGTCGCGGTCACCGGTACCGATGAGTCGAACGAGTTCGACGTCGTCGGTTGCTGTTGGAGCGTCTGACACGAGGGTCATGCTAGGAAGCCCGAGCCGCCCGTCTGCGGAAGGGCACGAATCGGCCGAGTCTCGCGACCACGCGCTGGGCTCTGGGCGGGAGCGGATATCGCTCTCGGCTCTCCTTGGTGAAGGGGTGGAGCATCTGCCCCGGCACGTTCGGCGATATCGGATCATCCATGCCGTAGCGCTGCGGCCGTTCGTCGGTGGGCATGCGATAGGTGCCCCAGATGATGTCCCACACCGGCAGGAACACCGAGTAGTTGGTGTGGATAGCGTCGGGGTGGTTGGCGTGATGCCAATGATGGAACTCCGGGGTCATCACGATCCGGTGGAAGGGGCGGAGTCTCCACCTGACGTTGGCATGGGCGGCCAAGCCGAGAATGGTCTGGACGACGGCGAACGCCCCGACCACCTCCACCTGAAATCCGGCGATGATCAGGAAGACAACCGGCCCGATGATGATGAAGCCATCGAACGGATGCTGGCGGATCCCGGCGATCCAGTCCATCCGTTCGCTGGAGTGGTGAACCGAATGGAATCGCCACAGGAAGCCGATCTCGTGATGGAGTCGGTGGGCCCAGTAGATGGCGATGTCGGCCAGCAACACTCCCTCCAGAGCCATCAGCCAACCCGGTTGGAGTGTCACGAGTGGCCGAAACAGGAGCGCCGGCAAGTAGATGGGGAACATCACCAGGGCTATGGCTATGGCCACCACCGTGCCAAACGCCGTCAAAGGGGTGTTGACCAGAGCGTAGGTGAGGTCGGTCCGAAGGCCGGGTCGGCGAATCGGCTGATCGTGGCGCCGGAACATCTTCTCGAACGGGACGATGATGACAAACAGAATGATCACACCAACGGCCCCGCCGTAGCCGAGCACAGCACCCGCAGGGATGATCGTTGCCAGCGCCAGAACGTGGATCCATCTGATCAGCCCCGGGGACCGACGACCGTGTACGGGTCGCGGTGGGGTGAGGCTCGAGCCTGGCGGTGGAGCCAGGCTGGAGATCGGGGGCGGGGGAAGTTTCGATTCGGGGTTCTGGATCGACATGAGAACCTCCTCTGGTTCCCCTATCGAGACTGACCCTCCGAACGGTTCGCCCGATCCGGACTTTCTGTTCAGGCAGTGACTGCTGTGGCGAATCGAGAGAGCAGTGCGGCGGATTCGCCCCGAGTCACCGGCCGATTCGGACTGAACGTGGTGTCGCTGGTCCCCGCGGTGACACCGACATCGGCGGCCCACATCACCGAGTCGTGTTGCCAAGACGCGGTCAGATCACCGAACGGCAGGGCGCCGGCGGTGTCAGGGGAGTCGACGAGTCGCCAGAGAAAGGTGACCATCTCGGCGCGGGAGGCCGGGGCATTCGGCGAGAATCGTCCGGCCCCGGTGCCCATGGTGATGTTGTTGGCTGCCATCCATGCGATCGAGTCATGGAACCAGCTTCCGGTTGGAACGTCCTGGAAGGCCGGTGCGTTTTTGGGTGGGGTGGGTGATCCGGCCAGACGCCAGATCATGGTGGCGGCCTGGGCTCGGGTCAGGGTCGCTTCGGGTTCGAATCTCCCGATGGACACACCGGATGTGATCCCGTTGTCCAGCAGCCAGCGGACCGGCTGTCTCTGCCAGGCTCGCACCACGTCGACGAAGCTGGAGTTCCCCGCGACAGGATTCCAGCACGGAGTTGTCCAAGTGGTGAACGTCACCGGGGTGCAGGGTGCCTGGGGTGAGCCCGGCCCGACTGAAGCGATCACGAACGTGGGGTCGATCACACAGCTCGTGTAGACGTAGTCGGATTGCAGTGCTCCCCCGACCGTCACCCCCGAGACTCTGACGTCGTAGCACCTGTCACCGTTGGTCGGGGTAGACATGAGTGCCGAGCCGTTGTCAGCACCGATCGACCAGACGATCGACGGTTCGGGAGCAATTCGTCCGGTCGGACTCGAAGACTGCCGCCGGGCCAGGATCGATGTCTGGATCGGACCGAAGGCGTCGTTCACCGAGACGGTTGCGTTGGTGAAGTCACCACCGAAGATCGAGAACGTCCAACGACCCCACACGGCTTGAGGGGGCACGTATCCCGAAGGTGGCCAGGCGACGAATCCCTCGGGTTGGCGGACGGTCGGTCGGGGCCCCCAGAGGTTGTCGTCGAAGACGCGCAAGGTGTTGGAGGCCCAGTTGCCGGGGCCAGACGGAACGTCACCGCTGCCGACTTCCTGCAACTGTGGGTAGAGGAGCGTTCGGCGGTGTCCCATTTCGAGGTTGTTGGCGCCCGAGTCCTGCACGTAGGCGTCGATTGCTCTGATTCCGTAGGTGCCGAGAGCGAGGTTGCTCTTCGATGCCGCTGTGTCTCCGTCGGGGGTGAAGCAGGCCCAAGATGCGCCCGGGGTATGGGAGAGAGAGCCCTGAGCGGCCATCATCAAAGCGGATTGCTGGGCGGCGGAGTTGTAGTCGGCTCGATCGGTCACCACATTCAGTCCGGCCATTCGGCGGTACCAGTTGATCCGCTGAACGACGCTCTGGCGGAACTCGGCACTCGTGGTTCCGGCGTTGCAGGTGGATACGTCGCCGGTGAATTCAGGTTCAGGTTCGGTGCGTTCGAACTCGAGTCGATAGGCGTCGAGGACGGCTGCTCGATCGCTGGTGTCGATCCACTCGGCCGGTGTGTCGACTGCGGCCACCGGCACGGGATCGACGATGACCAACAACGGAGCAATCAGCGCTCCGGCTGTGATGGCGGCGCGCAGCCTCGACCGAGATGTTCCCACGCAGGGTACTTCGGCAGTCTTGTGGGCCTACTTGACTGGCCCGCTGATCGTCGCTCGAGGTTCGCTGACGGGGTCAGGGAGTGGCGTCGATGATCTCAGTGAGCGGCACGATGTCGCCCCGTTCGCCAGCAGTCGGGTCCCAGACGGATAGGCGGAACGAATCGTCGGCCCCGAGCTTGCCGGGCGACAGCGACGCGTTGGGTACCCCCGGCATCGTGAACTCTCCGATCGAGTCGGCTCCGGCCTGCAAGGTGTCGTAGGTGGGATTGACCCCGGCTGCGGTCAGGAGTTCCTTCATGAGTGCCACTCTCGAGCAATACGAACCCAGCGACTGATACCAAGCGTCTTCGCCCTCGAGCACCTCGTCGGGCGGCTTGACATCCACACCGGGGTTGGCCTCGTTGAATACGGCGCGACATTGCACCATCGAGGGGTCGTTGAAGGTCTCGGTCGCGGAAAGCCGGCCGATCGTTATGACGCCACCGACCTTGGTCTGGTCGACGGACTCTCCCATGTTGGCGAGATGGTCGTTGGCGAATGCCCAGATGTCGTACTCGTCGAAGATGTCGGCAGCCAGCAGATTGCGGAGAACTGCAGACACACCGCCAGGAAGAAGGATCGTGTTGGCCCCGCTGGCCTGGAGGCGAGCGATGATCGGCTGCATGGCATCGTCTTGGGCGGCCGGGTCGCCATCGGGAACGCTCAGGATCGCCGAGCCGGCCACGGAGATGCCGAGTTCGTCGAGTCGAGGTTCGAGCACGTCGTCAGCGAGAGCTTCTGCTCCGGTGAGAGTGAGGATGAACACCTCGGCATCAGCGGCTCGTCCGGTCTGATCGAGAAGGTCGATCATGGCTCGGGCCTGGGATGCTTCCTCAGGCCGGAAGTCGAACCACGGTGCGGTGGCATCGGCGACGGCCTCGGGCTTGAGGGCGCCGCCCACCAACGCGGTGTCGTTGAGGGTCACGATGCAGGGGTTGACCTTGTCGGTCGGGCCGAGGAAGCCACCGAGCACGAGAAAGACGTCGTGATCCTGGGTCATTCGAACGCAGACCTCGTCGGCCTCCACCGGATCGATGGGGCTGTAGGACTCGTAGGCGACGACTTCGATCTGGCGCCCGTTGATTCCGCCCTGGGCGTTGAGGTCGTCGATCAGGGTTCGGTAGACAAGTTCTTGATCCCCCCAGCCGTTGGGCGAGAGGTTGAGTTCCTGGAGTTTGTCGAAGTCGAGGTACGACACTGCGATCTTGATGGTGTCTTCGGTGATGCCCTTGAAGCTGGCCGTGCGGGGCTCGTCGGTTGGGGCAGGTGTGGTTGCCGGCGCTGCGGTGGTGGTGGCATCAGTGGTCGTTGCTGATGTCGTGGTTGGCGCGGCGGTAGTGGTGCTGGACGGCCCGGCTGTCACCGCAGAGTCGTTGCTGGATCCGCAGGCTGCACCCAGAAGGGCGAAGGCGGCGACGACACCGATCAGCCAGCGGCTGGAATGTCGCGATCGGTGGCCCGACTGGTTCATGTATCCCCCTCGTTGGGGCCGCCCCCGGCGGCCGGAACGTGAACGAACATAGTCGGAACGGCGGCTCGGTCAAGATTGCCGAGTGGCCTACGATCGGTCCATGGTGGAAAACATCGATGATCGGATGGGTCTCGAAGCCGCGGTGATGGAGGCCAACACTGGGCTCAGAGAGGGCGGCGTTCCCATTGGTTCGGCGTTGGTCATCGACGGCGAGATCGTGGGCCGTGGCCACAACAGGCGAGTCCAACAGGGGAGCGTGGTGCTTCATGCCGAGATGGACTGTCTGGAGAATGCCGGACGACTTTCTGCCTCGGACTACCGCCGTTCAACTCTCTACACCACGCTGTCGCCGTGCGACATGTGCACCGGTGCTGCCCTTCTCTACGGCATTCCCCGGGTCGTGATCGGGGAGAACACCACCTTTGTCGGGGGCGAGGACTTGTTGACCGAGCGTGGGGTTGAGGTCGTGGTGGTCGACGACCCGACGTGTGTCGGACTGATGAGCGAATTCATCGCGGCACAGCCCGAACTCTGGAACGAGGACATCGGCGAGGACTGAATTGAATTGTCGGAACAGGCACGATCGAAAGCGATCTTCGCGCCGCTCGGGCTCTCCGGTTCAGCCGCCGAGTGAAATCGGTTCTATAGTCCCCCCCGTCGCGGGCGGCCGGTGTCGCCCAACTATGTGAGATGGGGGTCGTGTAGTTGCATCGTCTGGTCAGCGCAGTGATCCCCATGTTGGCTGCGCTTGCTGCGTTCGCCTGTGCGGCGATCATTCTCCTTGCCCTCGGAGCCAACCCGTTCGAGGGTTTCCGGGCCATGTACACCGGTGCGTTCGGCAGCGTTGATCGGTTGTCGGCCACCGCCGTCAGGGCGGTACCTCTGGTGCTGGTCGGAGCGGGGATATCCATCTCGTTCAGAGCGAGTGTCATCAACATCGGCGGGGAGGGCCAGATCATCGCCGGGGCCTTGCTCTCAACTGTCACTGCCCTGGCTCTCCCGGGACTACCCCCGATCATTCTCATTCCACTGGTGCTCTTTGCCGGCCTGGTCGGTGGCGGGATCTGGGGAGCGGTCCCGGGCGTGTTGAAGGCCTACGCGTCGGTCAACGAGATTCTCAGCACGATCATGCTCAACATCGTGGCCGTGCAATTCATGAACTACATGCTGCGGAGCCCTCTGATCGATCCGCTCGAGATCGAACGCGGCACGCGAATCCCCCAGACCGAGCGCCTGTCCGACAACGCCGCGCTGCCCACCTTGATCAGCGGCACCCGTTTCAATCTCGGTGTGCCTGTGGCCGTTGCTGCCGCGGTGGGCGCCTATTTCCTTCTCTGGCGAACTCCGCTCGGGTTCCGTCTGCGTGCGGTGGGGCACAGCCCGGATGCCGCACGAGCGGCCGGTATCCCGGTCGAGCGAAGCGTGGTCTCGGCGCTGGCGTTGAGCGGGTCACTGGCCGGACTGGCCGGAGCGATTCTCGTGTTCGGAAGTGAAGGACAGCGAATGATCACCGACGGATCGTCGGCTGGATTCACCGGGTCGGCCGGATTCAACGGAATCGTCGCCGCGCTGTTCGGTGGGCTCCATCCACTCTGGACCATTCCTTCGGCCTACCTGTTCGGTGGTCTGATCACCGGTGCCAATCATCTCCAGCGGGTACTGCAGGTTCCAGCAGCGTTGGCAGTGACGCTCAACGGCATCGTGGTGATCTTCGTGGTCAGCAGCAGCAAGGTCCGCGATCGAATCGGTGCCATCCTCAAGGCCCGCCGCGAATTCGACCATCCCGCCAACGAGTCGACGAGCAGCCCGCCGGCCGAGGAGGTCGCGGCCACATGAGCGACTTCTTCACCGCCACGGTCCTGTTCTCGACTCTCGCCGCTGGGATCCGATTGTCGACGCCGTTCCTCTTCGCGGGCCTGGGGGAGATGATCGGCCAAAAGAGCGGGGTCCTGAATCTCGGGGTCGAGGGAGTGATGCTCCTGAGCGCGTTCTTCGCCTACTGGACGGCCTTGTCCACCGGGAGCCTCTGGCTGGCCGTGCTGGTCGGCATGTTGGTCGGGTTGCTGATGGGGGTCGTCTATGGGCTGATCACTGTCGTCTTCCACGCTGAGCAGGGCATCAGCGGCATCGGGATCTTCCTGTTCGGTCTCGGCTTCAGCGACCTGATGTTCCAGGAGAACGTGGGGACCCCGAAGTTCACGAGCAAGCTCCCATCGGTCGACATCCCGCTGTTGTCCGACATCCCCCATGTGGGCGTGGCTTTCTTCCAGCACTCGGCGATGACCTACACGGCCTTCGTAATGGTTCCACTGGTGATGATCCTGCTGCGCCGCACCACGTTCGGGACCAACATCCGGGCGGTGGGTGAGAATCCGGAATCCGCCGACAGCCTCGGGGTGTCGGTCGCTCGGATGCGTTTCTCGGCCATTGTCATCGGAAACACCTTGGCTGGGGTGGCCGGTACGGCGCTCGTTCTCGAATTGGGTATCTTCCAGCCGAACCTCACTGCAGGTAGGGGCTTCATTGCGATAGCGCTGGTCTACTTCGGGGCATGGAGAGCCCCCGGAGTGATGGCTGGAGCCCTGCTCTACGGGTTGGTGGAAGCCACCGTGATCACCTGGAAGGCTCTAGGGATCATCCCCAGAAGCCTTTCGGACATATCGGCGATGGCTCCGGCTGTGATAACCATCGGCGCTCTCGTGATATTGGCACGTCGGGTCAAACCGCCGGCCGCGCTCACGCAACCGTTCTCGCGGCACTAGTCGCACCAAGAAAACCCAATACAGGAGGCGAGTAAGTTGAGAAACAAGAACAGAAGTAGAAGGTTCAAGTTGCTTCGGTTCGTGGCTGCAGTGATGGCGCTGGGGCTTCTCGCTTCAGCCTGCGGCGACGATTCCGATGATGGTGAGGCAACGGGCACCACTGCACCTGCCACCACTGCACCTGCCACCACAGCGGCAGCTGAGACCCCTCTCAAGATCGCGTTGGTCGCGCCCAGCGCGTCCGACGATCTGGCGTTCACCCAGAGCATGGTGGATGCCATCAACGCGCTGAGCGATCCGGTTGATCTATCGATCACCGATGGAACGTTCGTGATCGAAGATGCCGCAGCTGCCATCCGTGGGTATGCGGAGGCCGGCAATGAGATCGTCGTCGCCCACGGCACGCAGTTCGGTGCCTCGCTGGCCGAGATCGCCCCCGATTTCCCCGAGGTCACCTTCCTCTGGGGTACGTCCACCGACACGCAGGGCCTAGCCAACGTGTTCGCGTATTCGCCGGACGCCGCTGAAGGTGGCTACGTCAACGGTGTCGTGGCCGCGGCGATTTCGGCCAGTGGCTCCATCGGTGTGGTTGGTCCCATCGAGGCCGGCGATGCCGTGACCTACATCACGGGATTCAACAACGGCGCTCTGGCCAACGGAGCCACCGACGTGAGCATCACCTACACGGGTTCGTTCGGCGACGTGGCACTGGCCGCCGAAGCCGCCACTGCACTGATCATCAACGGTGCTGATGTGCTCACCGGGTCGGCGCAGATGGTCGTCGGTGCGGTTGGTGTTGCGTCCGATGAGGGTGTGCCGTGGTTCGGCACCCAGGCCAACCAGACCTCGCTCGACCCGAGTCTCGTGGTTGCGTCACAGGTCTACCACTGGGAGGTCATACTCGAAGAGATGATCGACCAGCGTGAGGCAGGAGTTCTCGGGGGCGAAGCCTTCGAGATCAACCTCGCCAACGGCGGCCTCGAGATCGAGTTCAACGACGGGTTCGATCTTTCTGCCGACGCGAGGGCTGCGGGTGATGCCGCCATCGCCGGAATCATCGACGGGTCGATCGACCCCAACGGCTGATCCGACCGGGTTGGTGGGCGGTCGCTTCCCTGCGGCCGCCCACCAGGCCGACTGATCAACACAGGACCTGAGTAGAAATGGCCACAGATACCGACATACCGATGCTCGAAATGCGGGGAATCACCAAACGATTCCCGGGCGTTCTGGCCAACGACGCGGTTGATTTGACTGTTCGCTCGGGAGAGGTTCACACCCTTCTGGGCGAGAACGGTGCTGGCAAGAGCACCCTGATGAAGATCCTCTTCGGGTTGTATCAGCCCGATGAAGGCGAGATTCGTCTCAACGGCGAAGCCATCGAGGTCGAGTCTCCTTCCTTCGCCATCTCTCACGGCATCGGAATGATCCACCAGCATTTCATGCTGGTTCCCACCCTCACGGTGGCCGAGAACGTGGCGTTGGGAACCCGCTCGACGCGGTGGCCCCTCACCGACCTTCCGGTTGTGAGCCGCCGGGTGGAGGAGATCTCCGAGAAGTTCGGTCTGGCCATCGATCCTTCGATCGAAGTGTGGAAGCTGGCCGTGGGCGAGCGCCAACGAGTCGAGATCATCAAGGCCCTCTACCGCGACGCCCGACTGCTCGTTCTCGATGAGCCGACTGCGGTCCTCACACCTCAGGAGGTCGAGGAGTTCTTCGGCATTCTCAACGAAATGAGGAGCTCCGGGCATGGATTGATCTTCATCTCCCACAAGTTGAGGGAGGTCGTTGCCATCTCCGACGAGATAACGGTTCTCCGCAACGGTCGGGTCACCGGACACACCACGCCGGCCGAATCCGATCGTCAACAGTTGGCCACGATGATGGTCGGGCGCGAGGTCTCGCTGGCTCCTGATCGTCCTGAGATCGAGCCTGGAGACTCCCGGCTGGTGATCCGGAACCTCGTCGTCGAGAGTGATCGTGGCACCACTGCGGTCGACGGACTCGACCTCGACGTGAGAGCCGGGGAGATAGTCGGAATCGCCGGAGTGTCGGGCAACGGCCAACGCGAGCTTGCCGAAGTCATCGCGGGCCTACGAGATGCGAGAGCCGGCTCATCGGTTCAAGTCAACGGCGTCGAAGTGGTGGGACAGGGTGCCCGTCTATCGCGCGATGCCGGACTCGCCTATGTCCCAGAGGAGCGAATGCGCGACGGTGCCATCGGTGATTTCACGGTCAGCGAAAACCTCGTGCTCGTCGATCATGGTTCAGAGGAGTTCTCACGAAGAGGACTACTTCGATTCGGCATGATTCGTAGTCACAGCCAGGAATTGGTCGACCGGTTCAATGTCAAGACCCCGGGGCTCGACACCACCACCTCCTCCCTTTCGGGTGGAAACATTCAGAAGCTGATCCTCGCCCGTGAGTTGGCGTCGGGTCCCACGGTGCTGCTGGCGGCACAACCGACCCGCGGCGTCGACATCGGAGCGGCCGAATACATACACGCGCAGATCATCGAACAGCGAGGCGCCGGCGCGGCGGCACTGGTCGTCTCGGAGGACCTCGACGAATTGCTGGCGATCGCCGACCGGATCGCGGTCATGTTCGAGGGCCGCATCATCGGCATCGTCGAGATCGAGGATGCAACCCGCGAGACGCTGGGATTGATGATGGCCGGGATCCACGAAGGCTCACCGGCCTGAGCCTCCCGAACCGCCGTCGAGTGTCGTAGGCGCTCGGGCTGTGCAAGTCTGAACCCTCACCGAATCGGGAGAGTCGAATGGCTGACAAGAAGTTCGTCGAGGTCAACGGCCGCCAAATGGCTTACGTCGAGCAGGGTGAAGGCGACCCGATCGTGTTTCTGCACGGCAACCCCACGTCGTCCTACCTGTGGCGTCACGTCATGGAGGGTTGCGCCGGTCTCGGACGCCTGCTCGCCCCCGATCTGATCGGCATGGGCGACAGCGACAAGCTGCCCGACTCCGGACCGGGCTCCTACCGGTTCGTCGAGCATCGCGAGTATCTCGATGGTTGGTTCGACGCAGTGGGCGCCACCGTCAACGTCACGTTGGTGATCCACGACTGGGGATCGGCCCTCGGTTTCCATCGCGCCCACCGGTTCGCCGACCAGATCAAGGGCATCTGCTACATGGAGTCGATCGTGCGGCCCGTCACCTGGGACGCCTGGCCGGAAGCGGCGCGCGGGATCTTCGAGGCACTGAGGTCGGAGGCAGGCGACGAGCTGATTCTCGACAAGAACCTGTTCGTCGAGGCCATCTTGCCGGCGTCGATCCAACGCACTCTCGAACCTGAGGAGATGGCGGAGTACCGTCGCCCCTTCAGTGATCCGGGGGAAGGCCGTCGCCCCACCCTCACTTGGCCTCGGGAGATCCCCCTCAGCGGCGAGCCGGCCGACGTGGTGGAGATCGTCGGCGCCTACGCCGAATGGATGTCACAGTCCGACATCCCCAAGCTGTTCGTCAACGCCGACCCCGGAACCATCCTCACCGGTCCTCAACGCGACTTCTGCCGGACCTGGCCCAACCAGTCCGAAGTGACCGTGCCGGGAATCCATTTCATCCAGGAGGACTCCGGGCCGGAGATCGCCGCGGCCATCACCGAATGGCACGGCCGGCTCTGAGCCCGTTGACCCGCGACCGATGTAGCTGAAGTCGTCTGCGAAACCTCGCGTCTCGGCGGGCGACCGCGGCCAGCACCGCACCAAACGCAAACCCGCCCACATGGGCGACCCAGGCGACTCCGCTTCCGGGCACGGTGAAGAACTGCGCGATGAACCAGACCGTGAGCAACATGGCAGCCGGTACGCGCGGCCACAGAGGGATGATGCCGATCATGAAGAGTGTCCGCACCCGGACCCAGGGAAACCAGATCAGGTAGGCGCCCATCACTCCTGCGATGGCGCCGCTGGCCCCGATCATGGGAACGGTCGAATCGAGCTGCATCATCACATGGGCGATCGTGGCCACGGTGCCGGCGGCAACGTAGAAGCCGAGGTAGACGAGCGACCCCAGGTGGTCCTCGATGTTGTTGCCGAACACCCACAGAAAGATCATGTTCCCGGCCAGGTGAATCCAGCCGCCGTGCAGGAACATCGACACCACCACCGAGAGCCAGATCGACTTGTCGGGAAATGGGGTACGACCCGATGGAGATTCTCGACACGACGTCGTCTCGCCACGGTATTGAGTATCGCCGATCTCATCGATGGTGAGAGGCCGACCCTGGACGATCTCGCAGGGAATCGCGGCGTACTCGTAGGTGAAGAGAACCTCCTCGACCACCTGCGCCGCGTCCGGCATGTCGATGCTGCGGCTGGCCGAGGGCTGGACGAACAAGAATGTGGCCACGCTCGCCAGAATGAGAGCGAGCGTGACGATCGGGAATCGGCTGGTGGGGTTGTCGTCGCGGAGGGGAATCATGGTTCGAGGATCATCGGCTCGGCGACGACCGTACATCGTCGGGTCGTCGGCATCGTTCGCGTCGCGCACCAGACCCGGTGAAGTCTTGTGTCTGTGACGTCGGGTCAGTCGACGGTGAGTGGCTCGCAGTATTCGTCGTCGATGCCGTCTGACCGGATGAATAGGCACGCGGTTTCTGGCAACCCGAGGTCTTCGAAGGCCGGGAGCATGCCTGGGCACCCCTCCATGGTGGGCGAGACGATGCCGATCTGCACGAATCCATCGCCGGCCGAGTAGATGTTGACGTCGCACAGATCGATCTCGGTCTCCGGCCAGATCAG
The DNA here is from genome assembly GCA_029263235.1 of Acidimicrobiales bacterium. Lineage (GTDB taxonomy): Bacteria > Actinomycetota > Acidimicrobiia > Acidimicrobiales > Aldehydirespiratoraceae > SZUA-87. The sequence continues at coordinate 23,895 of JAJCXW010000013.1, read as the reverse complement.
ACGCCCACCCAGGTCTTCCATGTCGGCTTCTTCCATCGGGCTGAAGGTCTTGATCATCGAGAAGATGTAGCTGCCGGCGATGTCGCCGTCGGAGGTGATGCTCCACTCGTCCTGCACGGGGCGTTCGTCGCCCTCGCCCGCAATGTCGATCGCCACGACGGGGTCCTCATCCCCAAAGAAGATGAAGCTGACGCGCCCAATGATCGAGAGCACGACAACGCCGCCGACCACTATGACCCATGGTCTCCGCCACCACGCCGCGGCCGCCACGTCGGTGAGGTGTTGTTCCGCCGACCAGAGCACCCCGATGAGCACCACCACCGACGACGCGATGATCAACGAACTCCCAACCAGTCTGTTTCCCGAGTACCCGCGGGGCCAGACCGAGTCGCCGTCAAAGAGGTCGTTGAGCGTGATCAGCACATTCCCGACGGCCAACAGTCCGATGGCGACGAGCGTCCCCACCCCGAACCGCAAGAAGTGCCAGGTAGCGAGCCCGAGCAGAATCAGACTCAGTCCGAGCGAAAGGAACACAAACGCGGCCCACACGGACCAAAGATCGCCGTAAGAGGTCCGGTCAGCGACGGAAACTGCGAACAGCAATCGACCGACCACCAGCCCAACGCCACCAGCGACGACGACCAGTGCCGCGACACGCCGGTCCCCCATGGCAAATGGCGAGAGAGAGCTCTTCATGGCGATCGCCTTTCGCGGAAGTGAAGAGATCTGCATATGTCCATCTTCACGATCTGTGAGGGTCCGGACAATCCGGGGTATCCCCTATTGCGGGCTAGGGGTCTGTCAGATTTTCTGTGTATTCGGGTGTGGCTAGTGCTCCCGCATTCCCTCGGCAGGACGCAAAACCAACAAACGTCGGGTCGCTCACCTTGTCAATGTGCCGGTCGTCGCTGGGCGGGGCATGATGTCGGTTGGTCGTACAGCCGGCTTTGAGTGGCCGGCGAGAGGATACTCATGGACGCAGGTCGAATTCAGTCGTTGTTCGGTTTGGAAGGCAAGCGCGCCGTGGTCACCGGCGGGAGCCGGGGTATCGGCTACATGATCGCGGATGGTCTGCTCGACGCCGGCTGTGAGGTCATCATCTCGGCTCGCAAGATCGAGCAGGTCGTGGCGGCTGCCGACAAGCTGTCGGAGAAGGGAACTTGCATCGCGGTTCCCTGCGACCTGTCGACCGATGAGGGAGTCGATCATCTGGTGTCGGCGGTCGGCGAGAGATGGGACTCTCTCGACCTGTTGTTCAACAACGCCGGTGCCTCGTGGGGAGAGCCACTCGATGACTTCTCGGCCGCTGGCTGGGACAAGGTGATGAACGTCAACGTTCGGACCCCGTTCTTTCTCACCCAGAAGCTGCTCCCGTTGCTGCGGGCGGCGGCTTCAGCCGACTCGCCGGCGAGAATTGTCAACACGGGTTCGGTCAACGGTCTGACTCCGCCCGAGATGGACACGTTCTCCTACTCGTCCTCGAAGGCCGCCGTTCACATGCTCACTCGGCATCTGGCGAAACAGCTCGCGCCGGAGCACATCACGGTGAACGCGATCGCCCCCGGGCCATTCGATTCCAACATGATGCGATTCGCCCTCGATGATCCGGGGACCCGTGCCGCGATAGCGGCCGATGTGCCGCTGGGGCGAATCGGACAATCCGACGACATCGCCGGTGTGGCGGTCTATCTGGCTTCGCGTGCCTCGGCGTATGTCACCGGCACAGTGATCCCGGTCGGTGGTGGGCTGTCCACCGTGGCCAAGTAGCGGCCGGATTCAGAGATAGGTGCCGGTCTGCTGAGGTAGGCCTCCGGAGTCGCTGCGCTTCGCCTGCTGCGCGGCTCGCGCTGTCTGTAGTTCGTTGAGCTGACTGGTCGCGGCGGCCTGCTGCGCTGCCATCGAAGCCTGAAGTCCCTGGAGCAGCCCTTGCATCCATCCGACCAACTGGGCCTGCGCCACGCGAATCTCCGACTCCGTGGGTATGCCGTCGTCGTCGCAGCAGGCGGCGAACTCCGAGAGTTCGTCCATCAGATCGGCCGACAAGACCTTCGAGAGTTCCTCAACGGTCTCATTGTGTATCCGAGCCAACATCATCCGGCTTTGTTCGTCGGTGTCGGCGCTGCGCACCTCGTCCATCAGCGTCTGGACCATCGTGCCGAGTCGAATCAGCTTGGCGGCATCGGTGACCGATGGCTGGCTGTCGTCGGCGTCGTCGAGGCCGGATTCTGAGGAAGTGGGAGCATCGGTCATCGGCCCAGAGTTGCACACGTTCATGAGCAATGGGCGACATGGGGTGCCGGGATCCGGCCGAATCGGTCGACCCGATGGGACCGACACGTCGGTCGATAGCCTGCGTCGGTGAATACCACTCGTTCAGACATGCGCAATGTGGCGATCGTCGCCCACGTCGACCACGGCAAGACCACCCTCGTCGACGCACTACTTCGTCAGTCCGGCGCCTTCCGCGAAGGCGCCGTGCTCACTGATCGGGTGATGGATTCCACCGATCTCGAGCGGGAGAAGGGGATCACGATCCTGGCGAAAAACACTGCCATTCGCCACGCCGGTGTGAAGATCAACATTGTCGACACTCCCGGCCACGCCGATTTCGGTGGTGAGGTCGAGCGCGCACTCACGATGGTCGACGCGGTGGTGTTGCTGGTCGACGCCAGCGAGGGGCCGCTGCCCCAGACCCGATTCGTATTGCGCAAGGCCCTCGAGCTGAGGCTGCCCGTGATTCTCGTGGTCAACAAGATCGACCGGCCCGATGCCCGCATTGCTGCGGTGGTCGACGAGGTCTACGAGCTGTTTCTCGATCTTGATGCCGACGAAGACCAGATCGACTTTCCGATCGTCTACACGATCGCCCGAGAAGGGATGGCCACCCTCGACCCCGAGGTGCCCGGCCCCGATATGGAGCCGCTGTTTCGTGCCCTGCTCGACACGATTCCCCCTCCGTCGCACGATCCCGAGCACGCATTCCAGGCGTGGGTCACCAACCTCGATGCGTCGCCCTACGTCGGTCGCATCGCGGTTTGTCGAATCCGCCATGGTGTGATCCGTAAGGGCCAGAGTGTCGCTTGGTGCCGCGACGACGGCTCCACAGTGTCGGCCAAGATCGGTGGCCTGACCGTCACCGAGGCCCTCGATCAGATCGAGGTCGATGAGGCCGGACCCGGTGAGCTGATCGGTGTGTCCGGCATCCCCGAGATCTCGATCGGCGACACTCTCGCCGACCTCGAGGACCCGACCCCTCTCCCGGCGATCCATGTCGATGAGCCGACCCTGTCGATGACCATCGGCGTCAACACCTCTCCGTTGGCCGGCGCCGATGGCAAGAAGCTCACAGCCCGGCTCATCAAGAACCGCCTCGACGCCGAGTTGGTAGGCAATGTGTCGATCCGGGTGCTGCCCACTGAGCGGCCCGACACCTGGGAGGTCCAGGGTCGAGGGGAGCTTCAGTTGGCCGTGCTGGTCGAGACGATGCGTCGCGAAGGTTTCGAGCTCACAGTCGGCAAGCCGGCTGTCCTGACCCGAGAGATCGACGGCACTCTTCACGAACCAACCGAACGCATCACCATCGACGTTCCCGAGGAATACGTCGGATCGGTCACACAACTCCTGGGCGAACGCAAGGCCCGCATGGACGACATGACCAACCACGGCACGGGTTGGGTTCGTCTCGACTACGTGGTCCCGGCCCGTGCGCTCATCGGGTTTCGCACCGAGTTCCTCACCGAGACCCGTGGCACCGGCATGTTGCATCACGTGTTCGAGGGGTGGACTCGTTGGGTTGGCGAACTCCGCACCCGCCCCAACGGAAGCGTGGTGTCCGATCGACGTGGTGCCACCACCGGCTACGCGATCTCGGCGTTGCAGGAACGCACATCGCTCTATGTGGCTCCAGGGACCGACGTCTACGAGGGCATGATCGTTGGCGAAAACGCGAGGTCCGACGACATGGATGTCAACATCTGTCGTGAGAAGAAGCAGACCAACGTGCGCGCCGCGTCCTCCGACGACACGATTCGATTGACCCCTGCCCGTGTTCTCTCACTGGAACAGGCCCTCGAATCGATCGACGACGACGAATGCGTGGAGGTCACGCCCAACGCGGTTCGTCTGCGAAAGACCGTGCTCGGCGTGGGCGACCGGGCCCGGATCCTTCGAAAGCAGAAGAATCCACGCGACTGAGGGACTCGTCCCCAGCCGGACCTGTGAACGTTCGACCTGTCAGGCGGTTGTGGAACGCCAGATGGTTCCTTGGAGGCTGTTCGGAACGAGAAGTCCCTCGCTGCGCTTGAACAGGTCCATGTACGACTCATCGGCTTCGAGAGCGGCTGTCTGGCCGTCCATGTCGGCCATGGAGGAGTTGTATCCGATCCAGACAATTCGTGATCGATCTCCGGTGGCTGCTGTAGCCAGTCCCACGGAATTGCCGGTGATGCTCGACACGGTTGCTGCTACCTCTGCAGCGTAGGCCATGGCCTCGCCTACTTTCGACATGAGAATTCGGGAGGCGTTCACGGTCGAATACGTGCTTGGCTCACCGGGTGGGATCCTGACGTTCCAGATCGCGTCGGCTGTTTCGTTGCTGAAGATGTGGGCACCCAGCTGGATCGCGCCCTGTAGCTCGGTGTCGGCGGCCGCGCCGCCCATCACTCGTTCGTAGTCACCCAAAGTCTCGTAGCGACCGAGGACGCCAATCGCCGACGGGTCGCCACCGACCTGTGTTGCAGATGTGAACTGGCCGCCATGGTTCTCGTTCAGGAGGGTGACCACATAGTTGACCAAGTTGATCGCTTGGGGCATGGCGCTTCCCGATGAAGCCCGAAGATTCCTTGATGTGACGTACATTCCGATTCCTTCCGGTTGGTCCCGTGTGCACGGGCTCATGTGAAGGTGGCTCTGCCGGTGAGCCAGCGAACCCCCGTAGTTCGACGACATGTTAGGCATGCCTAACATGTCGTGGTCAAGTAGGTGTACCCGTGACAGGCTCCGTAGAGCGGTGGGTGACGCGGAAACGGCGTCGCGGTGGCGTAGCCTCATTTGAACGCCCCAAGTGGTCACTCGGGGTGCATCAGGAGGCGAATGTAGTGGCGACCGGTCGATCCAGCTTTGCAAAACGTCAGCGCGATATGGCCAAGAAGGCCAAGGCTCAGGCCAAGCGCGAGCGCAGACTCGAAGGCGATCCGGAAACCTCCGAAGAAGACGAGGATTCTGGTGAGATCGACACCACCCCAACCGTGAGCAACGAAGTGATCATGGAGCAGGTCGCCGACCTGCATCGTCGCTACGACGACGGTCAGATGGACCTCGACACGTTCGATGAGACCCGCGCCACCCTGATGGCACAGATCAGCGTCGACTGAAACCTCGGTGGCCCCGCGGGCCGCTCAGATCGTTTCGAGTTCTCGGCCGTCGAACAACGGCATCATCATGTGGTCGGAGCGGTCCGACGCGAGCTGATCGGGGTCGGGGGGTTCCCCGAGATCAACGGCGGCGTCGAGAGCCATTTCCAGAAGCCGAGCATCGCTCGAACTGTTGAGAAACAGATTGGGATCGGCGAGCACGAAACGAACCGCCCGAGCCAAGATGTCGGGTTGGCTGATTGGTTCGTACCACGAGTACTGCATCTGGCTGAAGTCGTCCCATCGGCGACGAGCGATCGACTTGATTGTCTGGATCGCCACCCCCCGCTCCACACACAGAGCCCTGAGCCTGCGAAAGTCGTCGGAGTAGTCGTCGAACTCGGCGAGGGTGTGATTCCACGGAAGCTGGACCGACGCGAAGGGGGCCTCGGCGAGGCTTCGTACGTGCATCCCGGCGATCCGCAGGCCGTGGCCGGTGACCCCGACTTCGCCACACAGGCCCTCGTCGCGGGCCCGGAAGAGGGCCTCTACCGCCCCACCGGACGAGAACGCTGTGCGCCAATCGTCTTCCTCCACCAGGTTGTGGAGCTGAATCAGATCGACTCGATCGACACCCATGCGCTCCAGACTCGACTCGAGGCCGGCCCGAGCGCCGCCGCCGGTGCGCTGGTCGGTCTTGGTGGCGAGGAAGAACTCAGGGCGGTGATCCTGGAGGAATGGGGCGAGCCGGAGCTCTGATTCTCCGTAGGTGGCAGCCGTGTCGATGTGGTTGATCCCGCGTTGCAGAAGGATGTCGAGGGTCGTGTCGGCCCTCTCCTGGCTCATCGAGCCGAGGGCTGCCGCTCCAAATATGACCCGCGAACTGGTGTGGCCGGTGGAGCCGAATTTCATACGATCGAGCATGGGCCGACCCTAGGTCGGTGTTGAGTAGTTGTCGACGGTCTCAGTTGGCTTCGACCAGGTTGATGATCCTGCTCCGAAGCTCGGGGAGACCGGCCCCCCGCTCGGCGCTGACCCAAAGCACGTCGCTCTTCTCGACACCGAGTTTGCGCGTGACCTCGCTGCGTCGTTTCGACCGCCGAGAGGACTTCACCTTGTCGGCCTTGGTGGCCACGAAGGTGATCGGAAGCCCCACCTCGCGAAGCCAATCGACCATGTCGAGATCGAGAGGAGTGGGGCCTATCGCCCCGTCGATCAGGTGGAGCACTCCAACGAGGCTCTCGCGCTGTTCGAGGTAGCCGCCCAGCATCACCGACCACTTGGCCTGCTCGGTCTTCGACACCTTGGCGAAGCCGTAACCGGGCAGATCCATGAGCCACCGACCGGAATCGGTGTTACCGATCTCGTAGGCGTTGAGAAGCCGTGTGGCCCCCGGGGTCTTGGAGGTCTTGGCGAGACTCTTTCGGTTGGCCAGCCCGTTGATCAACGACGACTTGCCGACGTTGGACCGGCCGACGAGAGCCAACTCCGAGCGGGTGCGGGGTAGAGCGTCCACCGTTGTGTAGGAGCTGAGGAATGTCAGCTTGAGGGGCCCGGCCATGCGGCGATGCTACCGCTCAACGTCGAGGACGATCGCCTCTGGCGTATTCAGGGAATCTCGTGTAGTTTCATGCCTCGTGAGTCACAGAGTCTCGAGTCTCTTGTCGGCGCTCGCACTGGCGGTGGCACTGACGTTGGTCGCATCCGGCTGCACCCGATCATCGAGCGCGGCCGACGATGTTCGGCCGATATCGCTGCAAGGTCTCACCGTGTCCGGTGATTCGACCCCGGTGGCTGCGGCCGCGAGGGTCATCGACCTGGCCGCCGCCGGGACAGGAATCAGCTACGGCGACGGCACCCTGCTGGTCGAGGCCGGTGAGCCCGGTTCGCTGCGCCTCGTCGACCAACCAGGGTCCGCCACGTTGGGTCGTCGGGTCCGGTGTAGTTGGCACTCGATCGGTGGCACCGGGTTCTACCCGACCTGGGACAGCACTACGCCGGTGTTCCCCGAGCCCGACGAGGTCTACATGCTCAGGTGCTTCCATCCCGACGACAAGTCCAACCTGACCGGCTATCCGCGTATCGTCCGTTTCGTGCCGGGCGCTCCGGTCGATGGGCCCGCTATCGGGATCGTCGAGGTTGAGCAGTACGCAATCGATTCGATCGAGTTCGAGACACCAATACCTGCCTTGTCGCCTCCGGACAGCCAGATCGTCGGCATCGACACCTGGCTCGGTGTCGCCAGTCAGTTGTCGTACCCCGACGCCTCAGCCCAGGCCGGCGATACTTGGGCAACAGTGCATCCGGCGGTTCGCAGCGCGGTCTGGACCCTTGGCGATGGCAGCGTCGTCACCTGCATCTCCGACATCGACAAGGTCTGGGACCCAACACTCGATCCGTCTTCGCAGTCCACCAGTTGCTCCCACAACTTCGAACGTGTGAGCGAACCGTCGGGCTACGCCACCGATCTGACCGTCTCGTGGACGATCTACGAGCGCACCAACTCTCATCCGGACGACTGGACCATCTGGGGGGTGGTCAGTCGCAGCGCCTCGGTATCGATCGTCGTGGGAGAACTCCAGTCGGTGATCAACTGAGGGTGGCGGTATGGCCCTCGCTCGGGTCGGCTTCTCCGTTGAGCATCAGCGTCCAGAGTGCCGCCATGGCATCGGGCCCCTCGTGGCGGCGTATCTCGAGCCAGGAGTCGGTCCAGTCCGAGAACTGGTTCCATGCTGTCTCGAGTCGTCGGTCGAGTTCGGATCGACCCCAATCGGTCGTTCGTTTGGCGATCTGGGTCGGGGCGAAGAAGAACTCAGGGACCGGGCCCGAAAGTTCCTCAGAGGGTTGAGGGCCGCCCGTCTCGTCCCAGTGTGTGCCGCCGATCAGGCAGCTGTAGCGGAGCTTCTCGCCGAGCTGAGAGTGGACCGCACGCCTGATCGTCTCCGAACCCGAGAAGTCGGCATAGATGGCCGAATCGATCTTGATGTCGGCGATCGCGTCGTAGCTGATGGTGCGGTCGTAGCACCCGAGACCCTCCACGAACTCCAGATTCCCGGCCGACGTGAGTCCGACGACCTCCAGATTCGGTCGCTGGGCCAACAGGTGAGCGGTGGCGATGGCGGTCTTGCTCGACGCGCTCGAGGCGATCACGGTGTTGGCGTCGAACATGTCGTTGTCGGCGAAGAGGTCGTCGACGACGAACCCTGTGAAGAACAAGGGGTGAAGCAGCATTTGTTGTGCTTCGCGATCGGGTCTGTGGATCGGGTCGGCCTCGGTGTAGGTGTAGGTGTTGTAGACGTCGGCCATGGGCTGGCGGTGCTCGGACAAGTCGCGAAACCCGCGTGGCGTGACCCGACCGGGAAGCAATGTGAGGTGACTCGCCATCGGCCAGTAGCCGTAGAGCCGTCTGCCCACCGCCACCAGGTCGCTTCGGCTCGCCTCGACTTCCGCGAAGCCGAATGCCGGCACCCGGCCCCAACCCGTTTCGGTGGGGAAGAAGTTCCAGTAGCCCAGCATCTCGCCGATGGTCGCGTAGGTGATGTTGTTGGACGTGACCGCGAACTGGATGATGCGGGCTCGAATCTCGCCTTCGGCGAGTTCGCCATTTGACTCGACGAGACGGGTCGAGGCGTAGTCGTCCCGTCCGACCTCGAATGAGATGCTGGTCATGGCGCCGACCGTAGCCGTCAGGGTGCGAGCACACCCAGAGCGGTGGTGAACACGACCCCGAGGCCGATGGCCATTTGCTGTGCGCCCACGATCGCCACCTTGGGCACGGAACGGCGCACGGCCACCAGCTGGAATACGGTCGCCACCGCCATGGCGATGATGGCCGCAAGCGGCAGATCAACCACGAAGTAGCCGGCCACGAGCATGGCCAGCGCTCCGACCTGAGCGACATCGCTGTGCCACACGGTGTGGGGGGTGAGGCGAGAACGACTGATCTGCACTCGGACGAAGACCACCGAGGCCAGCGACCTCATCGATGCGACCAGCCACATTCCCAGTGCGAGGCTGGTTGTGCCATCGTCGGCCACGACAATGGCAGCGGCCATCGATGCGATTCCGATGGTTCCAGCCAGTTCGGGCACCAACCGGCGGCTCCGGCTCTGAATGTCGTACCAGAGCCCGACTCCAAGCAGGGGGGCGGCGGCGGCCAGCGGCCACCAGAACGGCCCCTTTGCCGTGAACGCGACCACGACGAACAAAACGGCGATGATCGCCGACTCGGCCAGAGCGAGACGCTCGGCGGTGTGGGTTCGAGAAAGGCGTCTTTCCCTGACGCGGTCGACCAAGGCGTACTTGAGGGGTGTCCGGGCCGTGAACATCAGCAACGCCGCCGCCGACAACGCCAACGCTGCTCCCGACCATGCCACCAGCATTCCGAGCAACGCCGGCTCCATGGTGAGACTCCAGCCACCGTGTTCGCGCGGCAATGCGACACTTCGCAGTTCCCTGCGACGGGAACTGGGGTCTGATGCATTTGCAGGCACGGCCAGAGGCTACTGTCGTGTTGTCGGCCCTCACCATGAGAAGAGCGTCATGAAGCAGACTGTCAGCCCGCCTCGATGGAAGGAATCGACTGGACCTCGCGTGTTGGTCGAAGCGAGCGACTGGGCTCAGCAGGAAACCCTCAATCGAATCCTGGGACGCGCCGGCTACGACGTTCTGACCTGCGATGGCCCGGTCGGCAGCAACTCCCGGTGCAGCCTCGTCGCCGACGGTGTGTGTCCGGGTTGCGATGGCGCCGACGTGGTCGTCAATGCGTTGCGGCACACTGAGGCCCGCAATCGCGAGGTGTTGCTCGAGATCCAGAAGCGACATCCTGATCTTCCCGTCGTGGTGGAGGTCCCCGGTCCGCGAGCCGAGCGATACCCCGACGACTTCGCCAACTGCATCGTGATCGCTCAGCCGATGACATCAGATTCATTGTTGGCGGCCGTGGAGAAAGCCTTCGGTGCGGAGCCCGCCGCGTCGTAACATCCAAAAAGGCAACGTCCAGCAAGGCTTCCGACGATGACCGACATGCACTCCTACGACGAGTCGACCGATGAGCTGGCGTGGCAGATCTTTCGATACGCGCTCAATCGGGTTCGCCTCGATCCACCGCCGCTCGACGGTCCCAGGTCGGCGGCCGAGTTGGATGATGCGGTTGGTTCGACGATCACCGCCGAGGGTCTCGGTGGAGTGCGGGCGCTGCAATTGTTCACCGACGAGTTGGCGCCATCGTGCATCTCGACCGATCACCAGCGCTACCTCTCGTTCGTGCCCACGGCCCCTACCGAAGCCGCGGCCCTTTTCGATGTGGTTGTCGGTGCCTCGTCGCTCTACGGAGGGTCCTGGCTCGAGGGCGCCGGGGCTGTATACGCCGAGAACCAGGCACTTCGGTGGCTCGCCGATCTGGCCGGCCTCCCTCCGGAGGCCGGTGGAGTGTTCCTTTCAGGTGGCACCGCCGGAAACCTGAGCGCGTTGGTGGCGGCACGTCATCACGTCAGGAGCGTCACCGAGCATCAGCCCCGTCGGTGGGCGATCGTGGCGGCTTCCAGCTCCCATTCTTCGGTCGTGGCCGCCGCCGAGGTCATGGATGTCGACATCATCGAGGCGACAGTCGACGATCAACGCAAGCTCACCGGTTCTGCTGTGGCCGCCGCCATCGAGAACGCACCTTCCGGCACGTCGGTGTTCGCGGTCGTGGCCACCGCAGGAACGACCAATCTCGGGATCATCGATGCCCTCGAAGGTATTGGCGAAGTGTGCTCCCGAAGCGGGGTCTGGCTCCACGTTGATGCCGCGTATGGAGGGGCGGCGCTGGCTGCTCCCTCGGTGAGAGACGATTTCATTGGTATCGAGAGAGCCGATTCGCTGGTGGTCGATCCCCACAAGTGGCTGTTCGCCCCCTACGACTGCGCCGCTCTCCTGTATCGCAACCCTGAGATCGCTCGTGCCGCCCACACCCAGCATGCCGCCTACCTCGATGCGCTGGTTGGCGATGGCTGGAACCCGAGCGATTACGCCCACGTGCTCACCCGTAGAGCGCGGGGTCTGCCTCTCTGGTTCTCACTCGCCACCCACGGCACTGAGGCCTACTGCGACGCGGTTGAGCACACGATCTCGATGGCTCAGGAGATCGCCGCCGAGATCGACGCCGACGAACGACTCGAACTCATCGTCGATCCACCGCTGTCCATCGTGGCCTTCCGAAGAAAGGGCTGGACCGCTTCCGAGTACGGCGAGTGGTCGCAGCGATTGCTCGATTCGGGTCAGGCATTCGTCACTCCGACTTCGATCGATGGGGAGCCGGCGCTCCGGTTCTGCATCGTGAGTCCGCGGACCCGTGTGGAAGGTCTTCGCTTGATTCTCGACACGCTCTGATCGTGTCCCGGCCAGAGCATTCTCGTGATTCACCCCGCGTCCGGAGTGGCCGCATTACCCTCAATACCGATGCCAGACACATCCAGCGCTGCCCCGGATAGCGAGGCGGTTGCAGACCGCGTCGTTGCCCACGCCAAGGCCAATGCAGAGAGTTTCGACGACGGTCTCGCGGCCTATCTGCACTACTACTATTCCCACGTCGATTTGGAGGATCTGGCGGTCCGCCGACCCGAAGATCTCTTCGGCATGTCGGCCGATCACCACGAAGTCGGCCGTACCTGGGAGCACGACACCGCCATCAGGGCCATCAACCCGAAGGTCGAGGTCGACGGCTGGGACAGCCCACACTCCGTGGTCATGATCGTCACCGAGGATCTTCCGTTCCTGGTCGATTCTGTCACCATGGAACTGAGCCGGCTGGGTGTCGGAATCCACTTGGTCGTGCACCCGGTGATGCTCGACCTTCGAGACTCGACCGGCCACTTCGCCGACCCGCACCTGCACCCCGAGTCAGATGCCCGGCTGGCGTCTCTTGCCGCGTTCGAGATCGACCGTCAGCCCGGTTCGACCGAACTCGCCGAGATCGAGACGAACCTGGCCCGAGTGCTGACCGACGCTCGGTTCGCGGTCCAGGACTGGAAGCTCATGCGCGACGGGTTGAGTGAGGTGTCGGCTGGCCTCGACTCCACCACCGTGCCTCTCGATGAACGCGACATCGAAGAAACCAAACAACTGCTCGATTGGCTGGCCGACGACCACTTCATCTTCCTGGGCTACCGGGAGTACCGACTCGCCCACGCCGACGGGGTAGAGATGCTTGAGCCCGTGAAGGATTCGGGGCTCGGCATTCTCCGGGACGAGAATTCGCCGTCGACAGGGAGACCGCTGTCGTCGATGCCGCCGATCGTTCAGACACGGATTCACGAGAAGCGGCTGCTCAACCTCACCAAGGCCAGTTCGAAGTCGACGGTCCACCGGGCCTCTTATCTCGACTACGTCGGGGTCAAGACCTTCGACTCCGACGGCGAGGTGATGGGCGAACGCCGGTTCCTTGGCTTGTTCACCTCGGAGGTCTACACCTGCAGTGTCCTGGTCGTGCCCAAGGTGCAGCGCATGGTGCGCGAGGTCATGGAGCGTGCCGATCTACCTGAAGGCGGCCACGACGCCAAACGCCTGTTGTCGGTGATCGAGTCGTATCCGCGCGACGAGATCCTGCAGATGGAGGCCGACGAACTGTTCGAGACGGCCATGGCCATCTCATGTCTGCAGGAACGCCGTCGGGTGAGGGTGTTCGCCCGCCGGGAGCTGTTCGGCCGGTTTGTCACGTGTCTCGTATTTCTTCCCCGCGACCAATACAGCACGGTCACCCGATCCCACATCCAAGACGTGTTGATCGATGTCTTCGGAGGGTCTCTCGCCAGCTGGGATGCCCGGGTGTCCGAGTCGATCCTGGCCCGACTTCTGATCATTCTCAGAACCGACGGCGACGACACCGGAGCGTTCGACGTACGCGAGATCGAGAACCGGATCACGACCCTGATCCAGGACTGGGACGACGATTTCGACGATCAGGCGATTCACGAGTTCGGCGAGGGAGACGGAATTCGGATCTCAAACACCTACCGCGACGGCTTTCCGGCCGAATACCGGGGCTCGTTCGATCCTCGCACTGCTGTGGGCGACATTCTGCAGATGGAGGAGATGGCCGACGACGACGATCTCGCCATCAAGGTCTACCGCGAGCCCGGTCGTCCGAGCACCGAATTCAATCTGAAGCTCTACCGGCGAGGCGGCAGGATCTCTCTCACGTCCGTGATGCCCAGCCTGACAAACCTCGGAGTAACGGTCGTCGACGAACGGCCCTACGAGGTTGTCCCGAGGGACCGGTCGCCGGTTTGGATCTACGACTTCTCGCTTCACCATTTCGGCTCCGAGATGGAGTTCGCTGTTGTTGCCAAGCTCGTTGAAGAGGCGTTCACATCGGTATGGGCCGGCACGGTCGACGACGATGGATTCAACCGGTTGGTGCTCGGTGCCGGGGTCCGCCCGAGAGAGGTCGCCGTACTTCGTTCGTTCGCCCGGTATCTCCATCAGGTCGGTTTCGCCTATAGCCGGTTGTTCACCGAGCAGACCCTCGAGCAGCATCCGAAGTTGTCGCGCTGTCTCGTCGACCTGTTCATCGCCAAGTTCGATCCCGATATCGAAGACGATGAACGGGAGGCCATCAGGGCAGGCCTCGACGAGAAGATCGTCCGACGTATGGACGGCATGGCGAGCCTCGACCAGGACCGCGTGATTCGTCGGATCCACAATCTCATCGGTGCCGCGATCCGGACCAACTACTTCCAACTCGACGACTCGGGCCAGCCGCGGCCCTACCTCGCCATCAAGTTCGATCCGTCCCAGATCACGGATATGCCCGAGCCGAGGCCGATGTTCGAAATCTACGTCTACTCACCTCGATTCGAGGGGGTGCACCTCCGAGCCGGTTTCGTGGCTCGCGGCGGTCTCAGATGGTCGGACCGGACCGAGGACTACCGCACCGAGATCCTCGGGCTCGCCAAGGCCCAGATGGTGAAGAACGCGGTGATCATCCCTGCCGGAGCCAAAGGTGGGTTCGTTCTCAAACAGAGTCCGGCGGCCACCGACCAAGCGGCCGTACGAGAAGAGGTCGTCACCTGCTACAAGCTGTTCGTGTCGGGCCTGCTCGACATCACCGACAACATTGTCGACGACGAGATCGTGTCGCCCGCCCGCACCGTTCGATACGACGGAGACGACGCCTACCTGGTCGTGGCGGCCGACAAGGGCACCGCCACATTCTCCGACGTGGCCAACGAACTGGCCATCGAACGCGGATTCTGGTTGGGTGATGCCTTCGCATCGGGTGGATCACACGGCTACGACCACAAGAAGATGGGGATCACCGCTCGAGGTGCCTGGGAGTCGGTGAAGCGCCATTTCAACGGATTCCGTGTCCATGTCGAATCCGACGACTTCACCGCAGTCGGTATCGGCGACATGTCGGGCGATGTGTTCGGTAATGGGATGCTCCGATCGCCTCACACCAAGCTGCTGGCAGCGTTCGACCATCGCCACATATTCATCGACCCCGATCCCGACCCTGATGAGTCGTTCGTCGAGCGCCAGCGCCTCTTCGATCTCCCCCGATCCACCTGGGACGACTACGAGAAGTCGATGATTTCGACTGGTGGCGGGGTGTTCCCGCGAACGTTGAAGTCGGTGGAGATCACTCCGCAGATGAGATCGGCGCTCGGTATCGAAGGCGATTCGATGACCCCCGACGAGCTGATCGCGGGGATTCTCAGGGCCCCGGTCGACCTTCTCTGGAACGGTGGAATCGGCACCTACATCAAGGCGGTCAGCGAACCCAACTCCTCGGTGGGCGACAAGGCCAACGACCACATTCGCGTCGATGGGTGCGACCTCCGGTGCAAGGTAATCGGCGAGGGTGGAAACCTGGGAGTCACTCAACTCGGCCGGATCGAGTTCTCTCACAATGGTGGCCGGGTCTACACCGATGCCATCGACAACTCCGCTGGTGTCGACTGCTCCGACCGCGAGGTCAACATCAAGATCCTGCTCGATCGGGTGGTCGCCGACGGCGACATGACCAGCAAACAGCGCAACGAGCTGCTCGAGCGGATGACCGACGAGGTGACCGACCTCGTGCTGGCCGACAACTACAACCAGACCCGAGCGTTGAGCGTCGCCCGTGTCGAGTCGGGGAGCATGATCGAGGTCGATTCGCGCTACCTCGAACAGCTCGTCGCCGACGGTCTGATTGATCGCGAGCTCGAATATCTGCCGTCAGCCGAAGAACTGAGCGAGCGGCGCCTCGAAGGCAAGGGGCTCACTGCCCCCGAGCTCTCGGTGCTGTCGGCCTACACGAAGAACATTCTGAGCTCCGACCTGATCGAGTCGACCACCCCCGACGATCCTGCGTTCGGCCATCTGCTCGTCGACTACTTCCCGTCAGAGCTCCGAGAAACGTTCGCCGATCGAATCCGCAGCCACCGATTGAGCCGTGAGATTGTCGCCAACCGGGTCGCCAATACGGTCGTCGACCGAGCCGGGGTTTCAATGATGTACCGGCTGTCAAGTGAGACATCGGCGCCGAGTCACGAAATTGCTGAGGCCTACACCGCGGCATGGGAGATTTATGGTCTCGAGCGTTTCACCGAGGAGATCAACTCACTCGATGTCGTGATCGACGTCGAGAAGCAACTCTCGATACATCTCCGAACTCGGCAGCTCGCCGAGAGAGCTACCCGGAAGATGCTCCGCAACCGACCGGCTCCGTTCAGTGCCTCCGATGCGATCGCCGATCTTGCCGCCCCGGTCAAGGAGGCGATCGAGGTTCTGCCGGAGCACCTGAGGGGTGCCGACAAGTCGGCCTACAACCGGAGGTTCAAGGAGTTGGTCGGCACCGGTGCTCCGGAGGCGATCGCCTCTCGTGCAGCTGCCCTGGTCCCGTCGATTGCCGCCCTTGATGTCGTTCTGGCGGCGTCGGCCACAGGGGCACCGCTCGAAACTGTGTCGGCCGTGCACTTCGCGATAGCGCACCGTCTCGACCTAACCCGCCTGCGCGACCGAATTTTCTCGCTGCCCCGCAACAGCCAGTGGGAGACAATGGCCAGGTTGTCGCTGCGCGGCGATCTCTACAACGATCACCGCCATCTCACGGTGCAGGTACTCGACGGAGCAGAGGACGGGGCCGACCCGCTGCAACTGGTCGATCGCTGGGTTCGCGCCAATCAGGGAGCGGTCGACCGCTACCACCAGACGATCGATGATCTACGAACGGCTCACACCGATCTGACCACGGTTCTGGTGGCCACGAGAGAAGTCGGCACGCTCATCGACCGCACCTCCTGATCATTCCCACAGCGACGAGAGAGCGGTGTCGACCTCGTCGGCTAGTCCGACATCGGCGAGCGCGACGATCTCATCTTCGGAGACCGGAGTGGCGGCTGGCTCGTGGAAGAGCTCCCGGATCGGATCGACGAATCGGCTGAGCTGGGCGTAGACGTGTTTGTCGTCGAGTGCCCGCCGGTTGACATGGAAGCGAAGCGGGAAGTTGACGGTGAGCTCGTCCTTGGCGCGGGTCATCGCCACGTAGGCCAGGCGTAGCTCTTCGCCCAGACCGATGTCGTCGCCCAACGACATCTCAGACGGGATGTTGCCGTCGGCGGCGTGGATCAAATGCACGGCCCGCCATTCGAGACCCTTGGCTGAGTGAATGGTGGAGAGGGTGAGCCAGTCGTCGTCGAGATGAGGCGGCCCGGCTCGTTCCCCGGTCTTGCTCGGCGGGTCGAGTGTGAGCTCGGTGAGAAAGCGACCGCGGTTGGTGTAGCTGGCCGCCGTGGCGGCAAGTTGATCGATGTCGGCGATGCGGGCGGCAGAGTTCTCGTAGCGGGTGGGGAACACCATGGAACAGAACCCCTTGAGACGGTCGACCTCCTGGGACGGTCTGGTGGCGGTGCTCGAACAGTCGGAGAGGGCGCAGCGGAGTTCGTGGACCTGCTGCTCGGATGCCGATGGGGTACGCCCGGCACCGTCGATGAACAGCGACAGCGACTCATCGGACTGTCGATCGATGCCGAGCTCATCGGAGAGGCGGCGCAACGTCGCGGGGCCGACTCCCTCCAGCATTGAAAGCACTCGGTGCCATGCCAGCTGATCGGCCGGATTGTCGAGAATGCGAAGCAGCGACAACAGATCCTTCACGTGGGCCGCTTCGAGATATTTGAGGCCGCCATACTTTCGGTAGGGGATGTCGCGTCGGGTGAGTTCGAGTTCGAGGCCGTCGCTGTGGTGGCCGGCCCTGAACAGCACCGCTTGGTCGCGCAGGTCCATGCCTCTCTCACGGGCGTCGAGCACTGCGGTCGATACGTAGCGGCTCTGGTCGCCTTCGTCGTTGTGGGTGACGAGGGTCGGCATCACACCGTCGGTGCGGGTGGACCACAACGCCTTGTCGTAGTGGTCGTTGGATTGGTCGAGAACCGCGTTGGCGACAGCCAACACCGGCATGGTGGATCGGTAGTTCTGATCGAGGGTGATGGTGGTGGCGCCGGGGAAGTGGTCGGGGAACTGCCACATGTTCTCGACGGTGGCAGCCCGGAAGCCGTAGATCGCCTGGGCGTCGTCGCCAACCGCGCAAAGGTCGGTATCGGGGCGACACATTCCCCGCACGATGTCGGCCTGAACTGGGTTGGTGTCCTGGTATTCGTCGATCAGGATGTGGTCGAACAGCCGCCGTAGCTCGTCGCCCACTGCTCCGGCGGTGAGACCTCGCCAGAACAGGAGCATGTCGTCGTAGTCGAGGACCTTGTTGGCCCGCTTGCGTGAGGTGTAGTCGGTGAAGATCGTACGAAGATCGTCGCCATGATCGGCGCACCACGGATAGTCGGTGTCGAGGACGGTAGACAGCTTCGCCTGGCTGCTGACCATGCGGGAGTAGATGGCGGCCACCGTTTCCTTACGGGGGAACCGCTTGCCTCTCTCGCCGAAGCCGTTTTCGGTGCGGACCATGCCCATGAGGTCGGTGCTGTCGGAGTTGTCGAGAACCGTGAAGCCCGAGGAGAGCCCAGCTGCTTGGCTGAAGCTGCGAAGCAGCCGGTTGGCGACGGCGTGAAAGGTGCCTCCCCAGACCTGGCTGGCTTGTCGGTCGGGGCTGGCAGCAGCGACTCTTCCGAGCATCTCGGCGGCGGCTCGGCGGGTGAAGGTGAGCAGCATCACGCGGTTGGGATCGGCTCCATCATCAAGGATTCGCGTGACGCGGGCGACAAGTGTCTTGGTCTTGCCGGTGCCGGCGCCAGCGATGATCAGCAGAGGCGAGCCGGTGTGGGCGACCGCCGCGTGTTGTTGGGTGTTGAGTTCATCGAACATGCGTTCGTCAGGTTAGTCGATGGTCGGCTGCAGGGTCGCGGTGATCAATTGGCATCGGCGGCCGAATGAGCGATAGGCCTGAGGCACAGGTCATCGAGGGAGGGACTTCCATGCGAAGGATTTCGATCGTGTTCGCGGGGTTCTCGTTGGTGGCGGCGGCCTGTTCCGGAGGCGGGTCCTCCGATTCTGAGGGGGCCGTCACGTCGACCACCTCGCCATCGACCACGGTGGCCACCACCGCGGCTCCCACCACCGCTCCGCCTCCGACTACCACCTCGGAGTTCGCGGGAACGATCGAGCTGGCCGTCGAGCATCCTGACCGCTGCGAGTTCGTGGGCGAGGGCTGCATGTTGCCGTTTCCTTCCAACTATTTCACCGTCGGTGATGCCTCCACGTTCACCGGTCGCAGGGTCGACATCGCGCCGGAATCAATGCCCACCAATTCAGGTGGCGCACCGGTTGATACGAGCCGCCTCAACCTCAACGATGGATTCAGCCCCGGGTCGGCCGGCCTGGTGCTCATCCCGGGAATCGACCCGGTGGGATCGAACCTGACACCGGTCACCGACATCGGTGCATCGCTGTCGCCGGATTCGCCCACCGTGGTGATCGACGCCACGACCGGCGAGCTCTGGCCTCATTGGGCGGAAATCGACTCCAACGCGTTGCCCGACACCGATGCCGGATTGTTCATCCGTCCGGCCAAGAACTATCCGGATGGTCACCGAATCGTGATCGGCATTCGCAATCTTGTGGGCGACGATGGCGCCGCGATCGAACCAACCGACGTCTTCCGCTCCTATCGAGACCGCCTCGAGAGCACTGTTCCCGAGGTCGAGGCCCGCCGGCCGGCCATGAACCAGATCATTCAGGACCTCGAGGCTGCGGGCGTGGTCCGCGATGAGCTGGTGATCGCCTGGGACTTCACGGTCATCTCCACCGAGAACCTCACCGGGCCGCTGCTCTTCATGCGCGACGACGCGTTCGACCAACTCGGCGATGATGTCCCGAGCTTCACGGTCGACACGGTGACCCGTGAGGATGATCGCAACCGAACCTGGATGGAGGGCACCTACGAGGTCCCCTTGTATCTCACCGGAGACGGATCTCCGGGCCAGGGGCTGAATCTGGTCGATGGTGCGGAGTTCCCATCACAGAATGGCTTCTACACCGCGGTCTACCGCTGCCAGATATCCGACACGACAACACCGGCCAGCCCCGGTGCAGGAGTGCTCTACGGGCACGGACTGCTCGGGGAGATCGGTCAGGTCACATCCGCCGGACCCTCGCTTCTGGCGGAGAACCACGGTTTCGTGATCTGTGGCACCGAACTGATCGGAATGGCCAACCCCGACGTGGGTAACGCAATCTCGGCATTGAGCGACTTCAGCAACTTCCCGACACTCGCCGACCGGCTCCTGCAAGGCCATCTCAATACCTTGTTCCTCGGCCGCCTGTTGAAGCACCCTGGTGGGTTCGCGGCGGATCCTGCCTTCCGTTCGGCCGACGACGGCCAGTTGATCAACACCGACGAGCTCTACTACTACGGCATTTCGCAAGGCGGGATAATGGGTCCGGCAACCACGGCCGTCGCCCTCGACTGGGATCGCGGCGTGTTCGGTGTGCCGGGCATCAACTACAGCACACTGCTCAACCGCAGCATCGACTTCGCCACGTTCCAGATGGTCCTTGATCCTGCCTACCCCGACAAGCTCGATCAGGCGATCGTTCTGCTCGCGGCCCAGATGCTGTGGGACCGTGGTGAGGGCAACGGTTACGTCAATCACTTCACCGATCCGCTTTCGGGAGTCAACGAAAAGGTCGGGCTTCTGCAGCTGGCACTCGGTGACCATCAGGTGGCCAATGCCGCCGCCGATGTGATGGCCCGCTCGATGGGAGCCTCCGTGCACTGGCCGGCTTACGCCGACGGACGCTCGATCGACGTCGAACCGTTCTGGGGCATACCCCGAATCGATGAGTACCCGTTCGAGGGTTCGGCGACCGTGATGTTCGACAGCGGCGCGGCGATCCCCCCGGCCTCCAACATCGCACCCGCTGATGGGGACGATCCGCATGAGGACGTGCGTCGTGCGGCAGCCGCCTACGACCAGGTGGCAGCATTCCTGCAGCCCGATGGCGTGGTGATCGACACCTGCGGCGGCGGGCCGTGCATCATCGCCCCCAGATAACGACCCGTCAGATCTCGACGGCCAGGCTCTCGCGGATCATGTCGTCGGCGGTGTCGGTGAGGGTCGATTCGAAGATTTCGGCATCGAATCGCCGGAGTTCCTTGGCCAGACCACGCACGTCGTAGTTCTTCGTCAACAAGAAAACCACCGACTCGCCGTCCCTGAGACGGTTGCCCATGTCCTTCATGTGGTCGTCGTCGACTCCCACATCGTGAAGCTTGGCCCACAAGCCGCCGACCGTGGCCCCGAGCGCACCGCCGGCGAGCATGCCGGGAGGTCCGCCGAGCATTCCCACCAACGCACCGACCCACACGCCGGCACTGGCGCCTTGGCCGGTGTTGAGGTCGCGGGTCTGGCGAATCCGGGTGCGGCCGTCGGATCGGTTGACAATCGCCACGTCATCGATCTCGATGACCGAATTCTTGGCAAGCCGACCCATGGCGAGCACGAACTCTTGGGCCATCAGAGGCTCATCGAACCTGAGGGCCAGCAGCCCTGGTGGTCGTAGGTCGGTCATGCTGGCCCCCGGTTGGATCAGGATTCCACCGGTTGAGGCGGGTGATCGGAGATCCAACGTAACGCCTCGTCGTCGGAAACCGTTTGGCTCCGATGGCCACTACCGATCAATGCAGGATCAGATCGAATCTGTCGAGGAATGTGACCATCTGCGCACGGGTGACCACGCCGTCGGGGTCGAATGAGTTGAGCGTCTTGCCAGCGGTGACTCCAGTCGTGGCCAGCCACCCAATGGCCCGTCGCCAATCGGCATGGAGCTCCGTGGTGTCCAAGAACGCATCCGGACCGCTGGTTGTGTCGAGCCCGGCCAAGTTGGCGAATCGTTGAAGAAAGAGTGCCATTTGCCAGCGGGTGACCGTTCCGCTCGGGTTGAACACGGCTGGAGTTATGCCATAGGTAATCCGCGAGGAAGAGAGCCAGCCGATCGCCTCACGTGCGGTGGTGCTGAGTGCGGATGTGTCCGAGAATGAATCGATGGAGCCAACCGCTGGCAGCCCGACACGATTGGCGAGCCGTTGCAGGAACACCGCCATCTGCCACCGTGAGACGGGTGCATCGGGTGAGAAGGTGGTGCAGGTCGAACCGGTGGTGATCTTTGACGCTCGGGCCCAATCCACCGAAGGTGCATAAAACTTGCCGGGATCGATGTCGGTGAACTGCTCGGCTACCACCATCCCAACTGTGGTGGAAGCCCACGCGACTTGTCCGACCACGCAGGTGATTCTGACATCGAGATTGCCGGGGGCTCTTGTCGGCGGGATGAATATGCCCATCGACGCAGGTTGACCGCTGGCTATCGTGGCGAACTCGGGGTCGTTCGTTGCATCGAATATCTGTCGGAGATAGCCCCCATCTCCTGCGTAGAATTCCTCCCAGATCAGTTTTGTGGTGCCGACCGGACAGGTGACCTGCCCCAGACTCGATATCTGTCCGCGTACGGTCAATTGGTTCTCCACCGACACCGTCATCGACCCGTGGCTGGCTCGGATCGGTGGCACGGAGATGCATTGCACCGCTGATGCCGGTACGGCCGAGGCCATGATCGTTGCCCACACCAGAACCGCTGCCAATGCCGCGCGTCTTGTCTTCATCGGTGCCCTCCGCCGCTCGAACGGAGGAGTGTAGCCAGCGGCCTCCGCCGAGGCCAAGGCTGAGCCCGGACCCAGCGAACATGTGGCCGGCTGAGCCGCGGGTCTATTGTCGACCCATGAGCCGACGCGTTCGCATCATTGATCCCCACGTCCACATCTGGGACCCCCGCACGACACCCCGGGCAGCGAGCCCGCTAGTGAAATTGATCGGACGGTGGCCCAAGTTGCTCGACCGTTCGGTGCGCGTCCTGATGCCCAGTCCATTGGTCGAGTTCGTTGGCGATGCCCGCTACGTCCTCAACGCCCACATGCCGGAGGATTTCCACCGCGACGCTGGCAAGTACGACCTGGACGGCTACGTCCACGTGGAGGCGGGCTGGGAGGCCAAGGGTCTGCTGGGACCGGTTGGTGAAACCGAGTGGGTTGACGATCTCGACGACCCGCCGCTCTCGCTGGTTGCCCACGCGAACCTCAGCGACACCGCCAACCTCGACGCGCTCCTCGATGCTCACGCTGCCGCGAGCGATCGGTTCGTGGGAGTACGCGACATGGTGGCCGCGCACCCCTCCAAACGGATCCACAACTGGTCGGGCTCTGAGGCCACACTCACCTCACCCGAGTTCGAGTCCGGGTATCGCCGAGTCGGTGAGCGCGACCTCAGCTTCGATGCCTGGGTCTACTCCAACCAGCTGCGTGATCTATCCCGCCTGGTCGCCAAGGCCCCCGAGACCAGGGTCGTTCTCGACCACATGGGCACTCCGGTCGCACTGGCCGGCCCGTTCGGCGGTTTGGGACAGACCCCACAACAGCGAGACTCGATTCGTCGGGATTGGTATGACGACCTAGCCCGCCTGGCCGAGAACCCCCAGGTTCATCTCAAGCTGAGCGGTCTGTACATGTGCAGCATCGGGTTCGGCCATCACGAGAACGGCGGTCCCTCATCAGCCCAGCAGGTGGTCGACGACATCGGATCCCACATTCGCCATGGCATCGAGACGTTCGGGGTCGACCGGTGCATGTTCGCTTCGAACTTCCCGATGGACAAGGTGTCGATCAGCTACGAGATGCTCTACGACGCCTTCTTCGAAATCGTGTCGGACTACTCGATCGACGATCAGCAGAAGCTGTTTGCCGACAACGCTGCGAGGTTCTACCGAGCCGACTGAATGTCGATCAGGTGGCAGCTCTCGTTCCAGTAGCGAACAACGTGGGTCTCGCGCTCGAACCCCAGGGTCGACACGGTTGCGGTGTTCAATGCGAGCAGCCGCCCGGCTTCGGCGGGAAGGCCGAGCCATCGTGCGGCAAGGATTCGCAGGAAGTGCCCGTGGGCGAACAGGCAGGTGTCGCCGTCGATCTCCAGAGCTCGGCCGATCACGGAATCGGCCCGACTTCCCACCGATTCAACGGACTCGCCATTGATGATCGGGTGGGTCCAGACCGTCCAGTCGGGAGTCTCTCGACGGA
>JAJCXW010000012.1 GCA_029263235.1 Acidimicrobiales bacterium | reverse complement strand
GACGCACCAAGAACAACCCGGTTCTGATCGGCGAACCGGGAGTCGGCAAGACCGCCATTGTCGAGGGTCTAGCGACACGAATAGTCGAGGGCGACGTGCCCGACGGTCTGAGCAACAAGAGACTGATCAGCCTCGACATGTCGTCAATGGTCGCCGGCGCCAAATACCGCGGCGAGTTCGAAGAGCGCCTCCAGGCGGTTCTCAAGGAGATCGAGGACGCCGAGGGTGAGATCATCACCTTCCTCGATGAGATGCACACGGTTGTCGGAGCGGGCGGTGGATCCGACGGGGCCATGGACGCCGGCAACATGCTGAAGCCGATGCTCGCCCGGGGTCAGCTCCGCATGATCGGCGCCACCACGCTCGACGAATACCGCAAATACGTCGAGAAGGATGCGGCGCTCGAACGTCGATTCCAGCAGGTGCTGGTCGAACCCCCATCGGTTGAGGCCACCATTGCGATCCTGCGTGGATTGAAGGAGCGATACGAAGTCCACCACGGAGTTCGCATCCAGGACGCGGCCTTGGTGGCGGCCGCCGTGCTCAGCGACCGTTACCTCACCGGCCGGTTCCTTCCCGACAAGGCCATAGACCTCGTTGATGAGGCCGGCAGCTCGCTTCGTATCGAGATCGATTCCGTGCCCACTGAGATCGATGTCGTGGAGAGACGGATTCGCCAGTTCGAGATCGAAAGAGTGGCGCTCGCCAAGGAAACCGACTCGTCATCGGTCGAACGCCTTGATGACCTCGATCGGGAACTCGCTGATCTCACCGAGCAACTCTCGGGCCTCACCGCTCGTTGGCAGTCCGAGAAGGACGCCATCACGGCGATGCGTCAACTAAAAGAAGAACTGGAACGTCTGAGATCCGACGTCGATCGAGAAGCAGATCTCGAGAAGGCCGCCGAACTTCGCTACGGGCGCATCCCTGAGGTCGAGGCTCAGTTCGAGCAGGCCCGACAGTCCCTCGACTCGATCCAGGCCCAGGACTCCATGCTCAAGGAAGAAGTCGACGATGAGGACATCGCCGAGGTTGTGAGCAGATGGACGGGGATCCCCATCTCGCGACTGATGGAAGGCGAGATCCAGAAACTGGTTCACCTCGAAGGACACCTTCACAAGCGGGTGATCGGACAGGACGAGGCGGTAGGGGTGGTCGCCAACGCTATTCGTCGAAGCCGGGCCGGACTCTCGGATCCCGACCGACCAATCGGGTCGTTCCTCTTCCTTGGCCCCACCGGTGTCGGCAAGACCGAGCTGGCCCGGTCGCTCGCCGACTTCTTGTTCGACGACTCCAGGGCGATGGTCAGAATCGACATGTCGGAATACATGGAGAAGCACTCCGTCAGTCGGCTCATCGGCGCCCCTCCCGGCTATGTCGGCTACGACGAGGGCGGTCAGCTGACCGAGGCGGTGAGGCGCCGTCCCTACGCGGTCGTACTTCTCGATGAGGTCGAGAAGGCCCATTCCGATGTGTTCAACACGCTCCTCCAACTTCTCGACGACGGCCGACTCACCGACGGCCAGGGTCGCACCGTCGACTTCACCAATGTCGTGTTGATCATGACCTCCAACCTTCGTGGTGAGCCGAGCGACCATTTCCGCCCGGAGTTCATCAACCGCATCGACGACATCGTCAGGTTCAGGTCTCTCACCGAAGCCGACCTCGTGGCGATTCTCGATATTCAACTTGCTGGTCTCGCCGATCGTCTGGCGGCTCGCCGAGTCGCTCTCAATGTGACTGACGCTGCCAAGGGCTTCATCGCTGCCGAGGGCTACCAGCCCGAGTTCGGCGCTCGGCCTCTCAAACGGATCATCCAGCGAGAGATCGGCGATCCCCTGGCTATCGCCCTGCTGGAGGGTCGATCCGTAGAGGGAGACGAGGTCGTGGTCGATGTCGCCACCGATGCCAGCGGGCACTCCCGGCTCGTGTTCAACTGATCGCACAATCACCCGTAACCATGGCGTCGCAGTCCGCTCACCCGGGGTAGGTTCAGAGACGCGGAGCTCGGGAGGATCACGGTCTTGCGTCGGACAATTTCCATACTGTCGGGCTTCGCTCTTGTCGCTCTCGGATTCGGTGCGGTGTTCACCTCGGCGGCCGCCGGATCAAGCAGCACCTGCAACGCCGAGGTCGTGGTGCAGGTCGATGCATGGTTGTGGGCCAGGCCCGGCTTCGACTCCTACCAGATCAACTTGGCCGCACCCCTCGATGAGGGCACTTGGGAGGTCGGTTCGGTCTCGGTCGACGAGTATCAGGGACGCGAGAATTGGCCCCAGGATCACGAGCAGTGGATCGTCGAGTTTCTCGACGGTTTGACCGTGGTGGCAGTGGCCGGCCCCACCACCGATCTTGCCGACGGAGTAGACAGCGCCGTCGCCTCCGACAATCTTGGAACGGTTGTGTTGGATCAGCAGGTCGACTCGCTGAGGGTGCGACACTACCTCACACCGACCGAGGACGGAACCGATTCGGTGACCGCGAAGTGCGTGGGGCTCAGCTTCGTGGAGCCGCCCCCACCGTCCACTTCCACGACGGTTGCTCCGCCGACCACCGTCCCGCCCACCACCGCAGCACCGACAACCACCTCCTCATCACCCACGTCCAGTTCGCCGCCAGCGACCACGACCACCCCGACGCTGCCGACCTCGGTTCCACCGACGACACCTCCACCGCCGACCACCGCGTCCGCTCCGCCCGCAATAGCCCGTGGTCCGATCCCTCAACTCAGCGCCAGCGTCGATTGTCGGGCCGGAACCATCGACGCAACCGTTGTCAATGCGGGCGACCGATCGACGACGATCGACATCTTTCTCGTCACCGAGAGCGCCGAGACCGGTATTCGGCTGGCTCCCGGTGAGTCCAACAGCACAGCGTTCGATCTCCCCGAAGCCTCGGAAGGGCGTGTTCTCCAACTGGTGGTCTCCGATCAGGTGGGTGTAGCCGACTCGACGCAGTTGTTGATCGACTGCCGTCAACCAGCGGCGGTCGAAGTGTCGATCGAGGTTCGGTGCGGCGCCGACTCCATCGGAGTCGACCTGGTCAACCGGGGCCAAGAAGCAGCCACCGTCGATGTGCTGGTGGAGAGATCAGGACGAATCGCCCAGGTCTCTCTCGATGGTGGCGGCAGCGCGACTGTCGACATCGACACCAACGGTGTCGACAGCGTTCCTCTACGGCTGGTGAGTGCAGACGGGGTCGACATCCTGCGTCAATCCATATCGGTCGATTGTCCACGACCGAACCTCGGTTCGACCGCCACGGTGAGTTGTGTCAGCGGAGAGATTCTGGTGACTGTCTGGAACCAAGGCGACGCCTCGGTCTCGTTCGATGTGGTGGCCGGGCGTGATTCCGTCGCCAACGTCGATCTCGGTCCGGGCTCGGTGGTCGTGGTCGGATTCCCGCTGCCTGAGGGCTCGACGGCGACACCGTTGCGCTTGTTGGACGCCGGCGGTGTCGATCTTCACCACAGTGAGGTCGAGAATTCGTGTGAGGCGACTCCTGCCGAACTGCAGGCTCCGTGCACCTCGGTCGTCGTGGCCAATCCCGCCACCGGCGAATCCGACCTGCTGACGGTCGCTGCTCCCGGCGGGCCGTGGGCTGCCAACGCTTCCGGAACCCTCATCGAGGGTTCTGATGGACCATCACTGGTAGCCGACCGAAGTTGTGCGGTCCCGGCGGCCGAATTCACCGTCGATTGTCCGGCCGGTGCGGCCCAGGTCGATCTCTCGAATTCCGGTTCGATCAGTTCGCGTCTGTTGGTGCTTGTCGACGACCGCCCGGGAGACTCCGGGTTCGATCTTGCTCCTGGGACATCCCGCTCGGTCACTCTCGATATAGATGGAGCCCGAGAGGTGAGCGTGATCGAGGCCGGCCGCGCCGAAGCTCTGGCTGCCGTGTCTCTCGACTGCTCGAGAGGCGAAGCCGGCGCGGCGGCCTCAGCAGCACAGACGGTTCTGGCGGTTTCCATCCTCGGAACCCTGGCAGCGGTGCTGGTTGACCGACGAAAGCTCCGGTTGCTGGTCAAATGACCCAGTGTCGCGGTGGTATTGAGTCTTGGGACCTATTGTTCTGGTGTCACCACCATCGGTAAATTGGTGATTGATAGGGGAGGCAACGACCCGTGGACGCGAATTGGTCGCTTTGTCCACGGCGAGCCAGAGCGAAACCGGCCCCACCCAAGCGTGATCGCCACGCTGAATCCAGGAGGTCGGTCGAAATGAAGACGAAGTCAATAGGCGCCTTTCTCGGCTCCGCACTCGCAACTGTCACCGTGATGGCCATGGGCTCGACCTTGGTCAACGCTCAGGTGGCCTCTGGCCCGGTGCCAGCCACATGCAATTCTGAAGTCCAGTACTCCTGGCCCGGTGCCGGATTCGATCAGCTCGGCGGTTCGATCGTCAGCGTCGCTTTGTCAGTGGGCCCGCCGGTTGGCATTCTGCCCGTGAGCCGCACTCTGCCCGCCGCCGTTGCGGCTGGCACCTACGACGTCGACACCGTGTCCTACGACGGCAACTCCAACCGTGCTGCCGGCGTCGCCCAACTGTTCGAACAGTTCCACCTTGAGTTCCTCGACAGTTCGGGTGTCGTGATTGCGTCCTCCGCAACCACCCCCGATATCGCTGACGGAGTCGTCGAAGCAACTTGGGCCGGCAGCGTCGGCCAGGTGGTTCTCGATCGTGATGCGGTTGAGATTCGTGCCATGCACTCGTTCCCGTTCGTCACCAATCCGGATACGGCCAACTCGGTCATGCCGGTGTGTGTCGGGCTGAGCGTGGTCGCTCCTCCCACCACGACTGCTGCACCCACCACGACTGCCGCTCCCACAACTGTGGCGCCGACCACCGTGGCACCGACCACGACCGTGGCCACTCAGGTGCTGCCCGCCGTAGAGGTGGCTCAGCCTGCAACCCCCACCGCTGGCACCCCGGTCTTCACCGGCTGATCAGCAAAGCAATTCGAACGCACCCTGGATAGACGGGACGCGGGGTTCGGGCCCCGCGTCTCTTCGCGCTCGCTCTCATGGGCGTCATCTGAAACTGTCGCCCGGCCCACTATCCACCCGCTAACCTTCGTCGGTAACGCAATTCCTTGAGAGGAGAGCGCCGTGCCAGCGACCATCGTCGTAGGTACTCAATGGGGCGACGAGGGCAAGGGTAAGTTCACCGACCTCATCGCACGCGACATGAACATGGTGGTC
>JAJCXW010000011.1 GCA_029263235.1 Acidimicrobiales bacterium | reverse complement strand
ATGTAGAAATGAGGTGGGAAGCCTCTCGAAAACCTCCGATGCACCGGCGGCGCCACCGCAAGGGGCTGGTTTCCGCTAGGGTGATGTAGGGGAGGAACGGCCCGTTACACCCGCCGGACTCACCTGGATCAGATCCTCTAGGCCGTGGCTATATGGAATTGAGCGGGGGAACATTCTGCGGCCTCGAACGCCGCATAGCTCCGCGGGCGAAGAAGCCACCTTCGGGCTTGGCGGGATAGCGCCAATCGGCATAGCTTGAGATAATAGCCGCATAGGTCCGTGAAGACTGGAGTAGACGCGGCATAATTGTTAGTTGAACTAAACCGCTACGCGGTGGTGGTGATACCCATCAGGCGGTTCAGATGGATGGTCAGTTGGACCGGGGTCGGAGGATCCTGAGGAGTAGGTTGCGAGCCCCAACGCAACCCTGTTCAGGAGAGACCCATGAGTGAGCTACGGCGGAAGATGTTGACGGATCTACGGATCCTGAATTACGCGGAGCGGACGCAAGAGATCTACGTCACGCGGGTGGCGGAGATGGCGAAGCACTTACAGCAATCGCCGGCGGTGCTGAGCGCGGAGGAAGTGCACGAGTACCTGCGCTATCTGAAGGAGGAGCGGCAGGTCTCGCGCTCGGCCTTCGTGCAGGTAGTCGCAGCGTTACGCTTCGTGTACCGAGTGACGCTCAAGCGTGCAGACATGGTGCCGCACATCCCGTATCCGCGAGCAACACGCCGACATCCGGTAGTGCTGAGCCCCGACGAGGTGTCCCGGTTGCTGAGGGCGATACCAAACGTGAAGCACCGGACGGTGGCGATGGTGCTTTATGGCGCGGGGCTGCGGATCAGCGAAGCGCTGGCACTCGAGCTTCGCGACATCGACTCGGCCCGCATGGTGATCACGGTTCGCCACGGAAAGGGCGACAGTGATCGTCAGGTCGCGCTGTCGGTGGTCCTACTCGAAGCTCTGCGAACGTACTGGCTGGGCTACAAGCCCTCATGTTTCCTGTTCCCTGGGCGCGAGCCAGCGAAGCCAATGGGGAGCTCGACGATCCAACGTGCGCTGAAGGCGGCGCGGTCGAGGGCTCGAATCGCCAAGCCAGCCGGCCCTCATGTGCTGCGCCACAGCTATGCGACGCACCTGATGGAAACAGGAACGGATCTGCGTGTGATTCAGACGCTTTTGGGTCACCGCTCGCTGCGGACGACTCAGATCTACACGCATGTGGCAGCTGAGCGTGTGCGTACGACGCGGAGTCCGCTCGACCACCTAGGATTGGAGTTGGTCGGTATCGAGTAGGTGGCCGAGCGCCCTCGCCACGAGGTCGCGGAAATCTTCCACAGGCACCTGGAATCCAGGGTCCAAGGTAGGCGCGTGCCCTGGAGTTGGAAGCAGCGCGTGGTCGTCGATCGGATCCTGGCCTGTCGCACAGCGAGGCTGGGCGGTCACATCGACGCATGTGATGCCTGCGGACACCGGCAGATTTCCTACAACTCGTGCAGAAACCGTCACTGCCCGAAGTGTCAGGGCAGTGCCCAGACGGCCTGGCTCGAAGCACGCCAGGCTGACGTACTGCCTGTGCCCTATGCCCACGTGGTCTTCACAATACCACAGCTACTCGCTCCGCTCGCTCTTCAGAATCCGGCCCTTTTCTATGATCTGCTGCTGCGTGCCTCGGCCCGTACGCTGCAGGAGATCGCCCTGAATCCGAAACATCTGGGTGCCAAACTCGGATTCTTCTCCATCCTCCACACCTGGGGTCAGACACTCATCCATCATCCGCACGTGCACTGCGTCGTGCCCGCGGGAGGCTTGGCCGAAGACGGGAAGTGGCGCGCATGTCGGCCTGGCTTCTTCCTGCCGGTTCGTGTACTGAGCCGCTTGTTTCGCGGCAAGTTCCTCGCCGGGCTCCATGAAGCTTTCCATGAGGGACACCTCGAACTGCACGGCTCACTGCGGTGCTACCGCAGCTCGGCTGCATTCAAGAGTCTTCTGCATGAGGCCCGCCGGACCGAGTGGGTCGTCTACGCCAAGCCGCCGTTCGACGGGCCTGAATCTGTGCTCAAGTATCTGGCACGCTACACCCACCGCATCGCGATCTCGAACCATCGCCTGCTCCGAGTAGATGACGAGACCGTGACCCTGCGCTACAAAGACTACCGTAGTCGCCGATCTCGTACCCTCACCCTCACGCTTTCCGAATTCTGTCGCCGATTCCTGCTCCATGTCCTCCCGCGTGGACTGGTGCGCATCCGCTACTACGGATTCCTATCCAACGGATGTCGGGCGCGAATGCTCGCGTCTTGCCGGCGTGCGCTCGGCCAACCCGAGGACACGCAGGACGCACCGGTGTCCGAGCAAAGTGAAGGCCTTGAACTCTCGCTTGACCTTCTGCCCCGAGGCCTACACCTATGTCCTCACTGTGGACTCGGTCCCTTGCGACGCGTCGAGGAACTCGCTCGCCCACCTCCTATCTCGCATCGGTCGTCGTATGTCGCAGCTTGATCCGGGGCCTCTCTTGAGGGTCAGGGGACCCCTGCGCGCCTACCCATTTCTCGTACCCTCGACGGCACGCGCGCGCACTCCAATCCGCTCTCTATCCGCCACGTCGGGATCCCCGAGCCCGACCATCCTCCATGCCGGAGTCGCCCGACTCAACTCCGCGGCGCTCCAATCTCCATACGCCACCCACCACGTACCGGTTCAGCACAACTGATCGTTTCCACACTCCCTGAACCCTCGCCTCCGTCCGCATCCGCCCGTAGAGTGTGGAAACAATCCTTAGACGTTAGACAGCCTCTTGGATCACTCGGTGAACATTTCCTGCAAGACACTGAGTGAACTAGCGGTAGCTTGGGGACTGAGCCGTCCGAGTTTTCGTACCA
>JAJCXW010000010.1 GCA_029263235.1 Acidimicrobiales bacterium | reverse complement strand
CAGCTGCCGGGGCAGCTGCGGTGACGCCGAACTTCTCCTCGAACTCACCGAGCAGCTCGCTCAGCTCGAGAACGGTCATCGACGCGATCGCGTCGAGGATTTCTTCTTTGGTTGTTGCCTTGGTTGCCATGATCAGGCCTCTCTTTCGTCAGCGTCAGCCGACGCCTGGTCTGGGGCGTCGTCCGACGCCTCGTCTGATGTGTTGTCTGATGTCTCGTCTGATGTGCTGTCTGCTGACTCGTCTGATGACTCATCGGCGGCGCTGTCGGCATCGTCTGATGCCTCGGCGGGATCTTCAGCGGATTCCTCGGTGGCCTCGTCGGCCGGAGCCTCGGTTGACTCCTCGGTAGAATCCTCCACTGCTTCTTCGGCCGGAGCCTCTTCAGCCGCAGCCTCGGCAGCAGGAGCTGCTCCGCCCTGATCGATGAGGGCCTTCAACCCGTACGCAAAGTCTCGCGGCAGGGCCTGTAGCAGGCCAGCCAACTTCGACATCGGGGCCTGGAAGGCTCCGGCGAGTTGGGCGAGCAGAACGTCTCTGGGCGGAAGTTCGGCGAGTGCCTTCAAGTCTTCGCTGCTGAGCAGCTTGTTGTCGAGCACGCCTCCCTTGATGATGAGCGCTTCGTTGGCCTTGGCGAAATTCTTGAGTGCCTTGGCCGTAGCGGCAACATCTCCCGGGGAACCATCCGGCTTCCGTCCCACGAACGCTATGGCTGTGGGGCCGCTGAGCAGTTCGTCGATCTCGAGTCCGACCTCGCGCGCTGCCAAGCGCACCAGGGTGTTCTTGTAGATCTTGTACTCGCTACCGGCTTCGCGAAGAGCGGTTCGTAGTTCGGCCATGGCCGGGACATCGAGCCCTCGGTATTCGGTGAGCATCGCACCGTCGGCGGATTCCAGCTTTTCGCGGACTTCCTCGACTATTGCGACCTTTTCCGGTCTTGGGTCTCCCATCTCACCTCCTTGCTTTCTGTCGGGTGCACCTCGGCGCACGGTTTGTTGTGCGCAGAACGCACACGGGCGCCCACCTCAGAGGCGGACGCCCTACAGAAAGCCGCACCCGGCCGAAACCGGTTTGGCAAATCGGGACTCCTCCTACTCCGGCGGGACAAGTCCCATTGGTGCTCGTTGTGAGTGCACCGGAGGTCTTCGGTGAGCAAGATCTTCAGTTGTCGAACGTCGAGACTAACGGCCTCGACGCCCGGTTGCTCCGGTCAGTCTTCACTGCCGGTGATTTTTGCCGGATCGACACGAATCCCGGGACCCATGGTCGTCGATACCACGACCTTCTTGACGTAGCGGCCCTTGGCGGACGCCGGGCGAACCCTCTCGATCTCGCCCACGACTGCGCGCAGGTTGGTGAGAAGGGCATCCTCGGTGAACGAAGCCTTGCCGATCAGAACGTGGACATTGGCGAACCGGTCGGTGCGGTACTCGACCTTGCCGCCCTTGAACTCCTCGATCGCCTTGGCGACATCGGGGGTCACGGTGCCGGTCTTGGGGTTGGGCATGAGGCCACGAGGACCCAACACTCGACCCAGCTTGCCGACGACCGGCATCATGTCGGGCGTGGCGATGGCGATGTCGAAATCGGTCATGCCGCCCTCGACCTCAGCCGCGAGATCCTCGGCGCCGACATGTTCGGCGCCAGCTTCGCGAGCGGCCGCTGCGGCTTCGCCCTGAGCGAACACGGCAACCCGCACGTCCTTGCCGGTGCCCTCCGGCAACGCGACAGTGCCACGGATCATCTGTTCGGCCTTGCGAGGGTCGACTCCGAGTCGCACGACGACATCGACGGTCTCGTCGAACTTGGCCGAGGCCAACGACTTGACCAGTGCCACCGATTCCGAATCGGAATGGAGGTGATCACGGTCGAAGCGTTTCGCCGCGTCTGTGTACTTCTTACCTTTCGCCATTATGGCTCCCTCATGTAGTTGCGCCGCCGGCGAGGTCGTCCGGTCGGTCGCAGTGTTGGATATTGCTTGTGTCTTGGTTGGGTCTTGTCCGAGCCTGCGCTCAGCCCTCGACCTTGATGCCCATCGAACGGGCGGTGCCGGCGACCTGGGCCTTGGCTCCAACCATGTCGACGGCGTTGAGGTCGGGCATCTTCACTTCGGCGATCTCGGCAACCTGCGCGTCGGTGATGGTGGCCGCGACCTCGCGGCCGGGATTGCTGGCCGCCTTGTCGATTCCGGCCGCCTGAGAGATCAGAAAGGCGGTGGGCGGGGTCTTGAGAATGAAAGTGAAGGTGCGATCCTCGAAGATGCTGATCTCGGCCGGAATGATCTGACCGCGCTTGTCTTCGGTACGTGCGTTGTACGCCTTACAGAAGTCCATGATCGCAATGCCGTGCGGACCGAGCGCGGTACCGACTGGCGGGGCAGGCGAAGCCTGACCGGCGGGGATCTGGATCTTGACTACAGCAGTTACCTGCTTTTTTGCCATGGCTTACATTCCTGAGAGAAGAGTGACGAAACAGTGTGGCGGCGGCCGGCGGCGGCCACAACCTCAGAGCCGCGCTACCTGCGCGAATTCGAGTTCGACCGGGGTCTCGCGGCCGAAGATGTTGAGAAGAACCTTGACCTTCAGCTGATCCTCGTTGATCTCGATGATCTCGCCGAGGAAGTCGGCGAATGGGCCTTCGACCACCCGAACCGTCTCACTGAGTCCGTATTCGAACATCGGCTTCGACTTCTTGGCGGCGGCCCTCTGGCGATCGGCTTCGATACCGAGGAACGTCTCGACGTCCTTGCGGCGAAGCGGCGACGGCTTGCCACCCTGGTTGACGAATCCGGTTACGCCCGGGGTGTTGCGAAGGACGTACCACGCGTCGTCGTCGAGGCGACATCTCACAAGCAGGTAGCCGGGGAAGAGCTTCTTCTCGCTGACGACCTTCTTCAGGTTCTTCAACTCGGTGACCTCACGGGTCGGGATCTCGACCTCGTAGATCCGGTGCTCCATGTTCATGGACTCGGTGCGAGCCTCGATATTGCGCTTGACCTTCTTTTCGTATCCCGACTGGGTGTGGACGACGAACCACTTGCCCGGACGATCGAAGGGGCTCAGGTAGGGCTCTTCGGGCTCGCCGTCGTCGAGCAGGGCGTCTTCGTCGACGACCTCGGGGGTGGGCACGAAATCGGGGCCGGTCCACTCGTTGGTGAGGCTGCCCGGAGCTTCGGCTTCATCGGCTGACTCTGACGGCTCAACTGCCTCAGGGGCATCGGCGGACTCTGTCGGCTCGACTGTCTCGGGTGCGTCGACGACCTCGGCCGACTCGTCGGCTTCGGCTTCGGCTTCGGTTGTTTCTGGGGCTTCGGTGTCCATGTCGAGATCTTTTTCTGGTTCTGGGGCTGAGACTGGTTCTGGAACTGATTCTGGCTCTGGGACTTCTTCAGGCACGAATCAGTTGGCAAACAGGTCGAGAACGAGGGTTGAGAACAACCAATCGAGCCCGTAGATCATTGTCGTTATCACAACGATGGTGGCCAGCACCACGATCGAGTAGTTGATCGTCTCGGCGCGCGACGGCCATGCGACCTTACGAAGCTCACCTCGCACCTCACCGATGAACTGGCCGGGGCTGGTTCGCTCCTGAGGTGGCGCTGACGTGGTCTGCTGACGTCGCTTGCGAACTGGTTCGCCGTCAGCGTCGACCTCACCCTGCTTCTGCAGCATGCGCTTTTGTTGTCGGTTCATCGACATATTGGATCCCTTGAATGATCGGATACGACGCCGCTTGGCGACACCATCTCGCAGGGGCGGCAGGACTCGAACCTGCAACCGCCGGTTTTGGAGA
>JAJCXW010000009.1 GCA_029263235.1 Acidimicrobiales bacterium | reverse complement strand
CGACCTTGCGGATCAGATGCGGTGGTGATCACTCCGGCCGGCTTGTTGAGCACGAAATGCACGAGGTCGGCCTTCACCCCCAGCGGGGCTCCGTCGACCTCGACCTTGCAGGTCTCCGGATCGACTCGTCGGCCGAGTATCGCGACCTGCCCGTCGACGGTCACTCGACCGGCCGCGATCATGTCGTCACACACTCTCCTACTGCCGAAGCCACGCCGAGCCAAGACCTTTTGCAGGCGGATCTGATCTTCGCTCACTCCGGAATGTCCCCGTCGTCGGTTCGGTCGGTCTGGTCGTCGTCTTCATCGTCGACCACTCTCAACCCGCGCTCGAGCGCCTCCACGACATCGACGCCGGGGAAGAATCCTCCGAGCGGCGGAAGATCACCCACGGACTCCAGACCGAGCCTCTCCAGAAATGTGGGCGTTGTGCCATACAGCACGGCCTGTCCCGGGCCCGGGTCGCGGGCTACCTCGTCGACATAACCCCGCTGCTGGAGGGTCCGCATCACACCGTCGACGTTGACCCCTCGTATCGCTGAGATCTGATTTCTCGAGACCGGCTGCTTGTAGGCCACGACAGCGAGGGTTTCGAGGGCGGCGGCCGACAACCTCGATGACTGTCCCTCCAGCACATACCTCTCGACATACGGCGCCTGGGCGACCGAGGTCTGGTAGCGATAGCCACCCGCCACATTCGACAGCACGAACCCACGTCCATCGGCTTCGTACTCAGCTGCCAGGGTCGTGCACACCTCTTCGACTTCCGCCACTGAGGTTCCGACCAGCTTCGACAGCAACTCCGCAGGAAGGGGGTCTTCGGCTACGAGAAGGATCGCCTCGACAGCCGGCGTTATGTGTTCGGCAACCACAGCTCAGCCCTCGTAGGCGTCGACGGCCAATTCACCGACGGTCAGATCGGCACCACCGGTCCAGACCACAGTGATGTCGCCGAATGAACGGCCCTGTTCGAGATCGACAGCCCCCTGCTTGAACAATTCGAGGATGGCGAGAAAGCGGACCACCACTTCGATGCGGTCGACCAGATTTGCTGTGAGTTCCCGGAAAGTGATTCGTCCCACCCGGGGAAGCTCGTCGAGCATTTCGTCGACGGCCTCGGCCACCGTGACCTTCAACGGGGTCACGTGGGAGAGATCGACTCTCACCACGGGCTTCGGGGCAATGGCCACGAGGTAGGCGTCGCGCAGGTCGTCGGGGGACACCCGATCGAGAAGGTCGGGGGCCAATCCGATGTATCGGTCTTCGTTGGGTCCGACCCGGCGGGCGTACGATCTCGCCGCCTCCGACGACAGCTTCCTCAGCACCAGTGCGGCGTCCTTGAACGTCTTGCATTCAACCAATCGGGCCAGGAGGAGGTCGCGCTCCTCCCAAAGGCCGAACTCATCGTCGAGATCGACCTCGCGGTCCTCGGGGAGAAGGCGTCGGACCTTCAACTCGACCAGAGTGGCGGCGATGAGCAGAAACTCCGTTGCCACCTCCAGGTCGAACTGTTCCATCCGATCGAGTTCGGACAAATAGGCATCGACGATGTCGGAGAGCTTCACCTCGTAGAGATCGACCTGCTCGCGCAAAATCAAATGCAGAAGAAGGTCGAACGGACCCTCGAACACAGGAGTGTGAACCTCGTAAGGCATAGCGTGACCCTAGACGGCTCAACGGCTGTCGCGACGCTCCTGAACCATGGTTCACGCCGCTCGGGGCCCGTCGGCGTACGCTGCGTCCCCATGACGCGCGTCTTCTCTGGGATCCAGCCAACCGGCGAACTTCACTTGGGTAACCACCTCGGTGCTGTTCGCAACTGGGTGCGCATGCAACACGAGACCGATGCCGTGTTCTGCGTCGTCGATCTCCATGCTCTGACGATGCCGAAAACCCCCGGCGAGGTCCGGGCCGCCACGCTGCATCTCTCGCAATTGCTGCTGGCCTCGGGGCTCGAACCGGAGCACTGCATACTCTTCGTCCAAAGCCACGTCCGCGAGCACACCGAATGCGCATGGCTCATGGAATGCAACGTCTCCTTCGGAGAGCTGAGCCGCATGACACAGTTCAAGGACAAATCCGAGAGACAGAAGTTCATATCGTCGGCCTTGTTCACCTATCCGGCGCTGCAAGCCGCCGACATCCTCCTCTACGACACCAACGAGGTGCCCGTCGGCGACGACCAACGTCAGCACATCGAGGTCACGCGCGACATCGCCGAGCGGTTCAACTCTCGCTACGGCGACACCTTCGTTCTTCCCGAAGCGGTCATCCCAGCGGCAGGGGCAAGGGTCATGGACCTCCAGCACCCCACCAACAAGATGTCGAAGTCGGCCGACTCCCCTCAAGGAACCGTGGGCGTGCTCGACGAGCCGAAGGCCATCGAGAAGAAGTTCAAGCGCGCGGTGACCGACAACGACACCGAGGTTCGCTACGACCCGGAATCAAAGCCCGGTGTCAGCAATCTGCTGTCGATATTTGCCGCAGCCACCGGAGGCGACCCGAAAGAGCTCGCCTCGGGCTACACGCAGTACGGCCGACTGAAAGTCGACACGGCCGAGGCCGTGATCGAAATGCTAAAACCCATTCAGCAACGTTTCGCCGAGCTCCAGGCCGACCCGGCCGAGACCGCCAGGCTTCTGGCCGTCGGGGCCGACAAGGCCCGTGAGATCGCGTCGGCGACCATTGCCCGGGCCAAGGCCAACATCGGGATCCTCGAGGGCTGACCCGGCCGACACTTCAGTCGTCGTCAACCTCGCAGAGAACCTCGGCCAGGTGGCGATCGATCGTCCACTCATCGGGCGGCAGATGATGCTCACGTGCCCAGGTCGAGGTGATTGGATCGCTGCCGGCCATCTCAAGCATGTCGCCACCGAGATCGGAGTGACGGAGATAGAGGCCGACGCTTCGCGTGAATCCACGACTCTTCTGCCACAGCCTCGCGGTGTCGGCACCGGCCACAGCAGCCGACATCGTCGCCACAACCCGACCCCACGTGCGCAGTCCGCTGTCGAGCTTCCCGATGTCGTGAAGCAGCGCGGCGGCCAGAACCGGCTTCGTGGCTTCGTCCCCAAGCCGGCTCTCGACGGTTCGCGCCACCGACGCCGAGTGGCGGCGATCGGGGCCGTACATCCGCACCCAGAGGCGATACTCAGACTCGCTCAAGACCGACTCGACCCAGGCACGATTGCGTTCACGCGGACCGCCGGGCAGAAGCGAACCGAAGAATCGCTTCACGAGATGCCGGGTGGTGCCCATCACCTTGCCGTCGCCCGTGGATGGGCCGACCGGTACACAGCCAGCAGATGCTCGGTGGTCACCCTCGTGTAGATCTGTGTGGTGGAGATGGAAACATGACCGAGCAGCTCCTGGACCGTGCGGATGTCGGCGCCATGATCAAGCATGTGGGTAGCGCAGGAGTGTCGCAACACGTGAGGTGTCAGCTCATCACCGAGCCCAACATCACGGCCCCTGGACCTGACCACTCCCCATACGCCCTGTCGGCTGAGACGGCCACCACGCCGATTGAGAAACACGGCTTCGGCATCGTCGCGTCTGGCCCATCGTTCGGGTTCCATCGACGGACGCCCACCCGAGTCGAACCAGTGGGCCAGCGCCGCCGACGCCGACCTGCCAATCGGGATGATGCGCTCCTTCGAACCCTTGCCCATCACCCGCATCAGGCCGTCGTTGAGATCGATGTCGCTCAGAGACAGCCCAACCAGCTCCGAGATCCGGGCACCCGTGCCGTAGAGCGTCTCGAGAATCGCCCGGTCGCGTCGGTCGGCGGAAGTGTCACCGACAACTCCCTCGATCAGGGAGGTGACCTGATCAAGGGTCAGCGCCTTGGGTAGGCCGCGGGGGACCCTCGGCATTTCGACATCGGCAGTGGGATCATCGGGACGCATTTCCTCCGCCACCATGAAGCGGTGCAGCCCGCGAACAGCGGCGAGGGTGCGGGTGATCGACGACTTGGCCAGCCCCTCGCCCTGCAGGACATGAATGAAGGCGATCACATCGTCGGCGACGGCATCGACTTCGTCGTGCTTGCGACGACGCAGATGGACACTCCACCGAGCGAGATCGCGGCGATAGGCGCTCAGCGTGTTGGGCGACCGTCCCCTCTCGACTGCCAGCCAGGTCAGGAAGTCGTCTACCTCAGGCGGCGGGCCCTCGATGTCGGAGGTAACCGACGCCGACATTCAACGATCCAGGTGTCGCAAGGCCGCAAGCAACCCGATGACGGTCTTGGAGTCCTCGATCCGACCATCGGATACCGCTTGGCCGACCTCATCGAGAGGTAGCCGCTCGATGGTCATGTGCGACTCCTCTGGTCCTTGAGGATTGTTGGCAACCGGCACCAGGTCAGTGGCGAGATAGACGTATGAGTATTCGTCGCTGAAGCCGACCGAGTTGTAGAAGCGGGACAGCTCAACAAGGTGATCGGTGGTGAATCCGACCTCTTCTTCCAGTTCGCGAAGCGCCGCGGCCTCGGGCGGCTCACCCTCCACGTCGCGCTTCCCAGCCGGAATCTCGAGGATCTCACGATCGGCTGCGGCCCGGTACTGGCGGACCAGAACGACATCGTCACCATCAATAGGAACCACCGCCACCGCACCGGGATGGCGCACTATGTCGCGACGGATCGTGTCGCCCTCAGGGGTGAGGAACTCGCCGTCGACCACGCTGATCACAAAGCCCTGATGGATCTGGGTCTCCCCAACGAAACTGAAACCACCGTCTGGTCTCGCTACGGAGGATTCGTTCACGAACCCGCTGGTTTGGTGAGTTCGCTTCCCGCATCCTCACCAAGCCCCAGGCGTGGGTTACGGCCCTCGGCCCGCTGCAGAGCACTGGCAACGAACGCCCGGAACAAGGGTGCCGGACGGTCGGGACGACTCTTGAACTCGGGATGGGCCTGGGTGCCGACCCAGAATGGGTGACCCTCGAGTTCGATGAACTCGACCAGGCGGCCATCTGGAGACTCGCCGGACAACACCAAGTCGCTGTCCTCGAACCGACTGCGGTAGGTCGGATTGAACTCGTAGCGATGGCGATGACGCTCTGAAACGACTTCCTCGCCGTAGGCACGCGCCACCTGCGAACCCGGCTTCAACTTGGCCCAGTAGGCACCAAGCCGCATGGTGCCACCCATGTCGGTGACATCTCGCTGGCTTTCCATCAGGTCGATCACCGGATGAGGGCTCCGCGGATCGAATTCGGAGGAGTTGGCGCCGGCGAGCCCGAGTTCGTTGCGGGCGAACTCGATGGTCATCACCTGCATCCCGAGGCACAGTCCCAGACAGGGGATGTTCGCCTCTCGAGAATAGGCAGCGGCGGCGACCTTGCCCTCGACTCCTCGTTCGCCGAAGCCGCCGGGAATCACGATTCCGTCGAGGTCGCGGAGACGCCCAGCCGCGAGCATGCCCTCCAGCTCCTCGGCCTGAATCCAATCGAGTTGGATATCGGCCCCGTGTTCGATGCCAGCGTGGTTGAGTGACTCGACCACCGACAGATAGGCGTCGGGAAGGCTGACATATTTGCCGATCAGACCGATTCGCACCGGGGTGGATGCCGCATCGACTCGCGCCACCAGAGCTTCCCACTCGGTGATGTCGACCGGATGATCGCCCAGTCCGAGAACATCGCAGACCACTCCGTCGAGGCCCTCTTCATGGAGCACCAGTGGAATCTCGTAGAGCGACTTGGCGTCGGCTGCGTTGACCACGGCATTGATCGGAACGTCGCAGAGGTTGGAGATCTTGCGCTTCATGTCGGAGGACAGCGGCGCCTCACTCCGGCAGATGATCGCATCGGGCTGAATTCCGCGACTGCGCAATTCGGTGACCGAGTGCTGAGTCGGCTTGGTCTTCTGTTCGCCGGATGGACCCAGGAACGGCACCAACGTCACGTGGATGTAGAACACGTTTTCGCGTCCGACGTCGAGCCGAAACTGTCTGATCGCTTCGAGGAACGGAAGAATCTCGATGTCGCCGACGGTGCCGCCGACCTCGGTGATGATGACATCGACATCGTCGCTGACCAGACGACTGATCCGGCGCTTGATCTCGTTGGTGATGTGGGGAATCACCTGCACGGTCTTGCCGAGATAGTCGCCGCGCCGTTCGGCCGCTATCACCGCCGAGTAGATCGAACCGGTGGTGGCGTTGGAGTCCTGGGTGAGATTCTCATCGACGAACCGTTCGTAGTGGCCGAGGTCGAGATCGGTCTCGCCGCCATCGTCGGTGACGAACACCTCGCCGTGTTCGAAGGG
>JAJCXW010000008.1 GCA_029263235.1 Acidimicrobiales bacterium | reverse complement strand
CGCGAGAGCAAGGCGGAATGCCAATGCCGCTGGCCGTAAAGCGGTTAACAGTGGGTGATTTACCGACGGATCTACAATTTTCAGATGCAGATGCCATGGTTCCGAGCCGGCTTCTCAGTAAATTTGAAACGATTGAACTGGTTGCGCGCCTGAGTTATTCGGGCCAGCCATCCCTGCAACCCGGAGATATTGAAACTCGTTTGAGTAATGTCGTTGTTGCACGATTGGATACCCCTATTGTTCTACGGCTTGAACCTTAGGCAAAAGAGTAAGAGAATGGTGACATAACAAGATGACAGGCCGCATGACGGATCTGCACAAAACAGGGTGAGATAGCTAACATCTTGATAATAATAAAGAATAATAATAATAAAAATAGAATAAAAGGAAAAGGAAACACACTCAGATGACAAGACCCGGAGTACACATATGGAGTTTAAACCTGCACAGAGCTTGACGGAGCAAATTGCTGACCATTTAGAAGACGAAATAATTTTTGGACGGCTAGCGCCGACTGAGCGTATTCAGGAGCTAAAGGTAGCAAAAAACCTGGGCGTCTCTCGCGGATCCGTAAGAGAGGCATTATTGATTCTTGAAAACAGACATCTAATCGAGATAGTTCCCCGGCGGGGCGCTATTGTGCGGGATGTAACACGCGCGCAAATCGAAGACCTTTCAGACCTGACAGCAGAACTGCTGGGATCGCTATTTTCCCGGGTTTCGCGCAAATGTCATAACGGTTCCGGAACGGACGTGCTTAAGTCTTTTGATGCTGCAATTACCCGCATGCGTGCAAGTGACGCGCTTGAGGGGGATGACAGGGTTGCTGAATTTGTGGCAGGTCGAGTGGGGCTTATAGAGGCTGCATTCAGGGTGGATACAAATTCTTACCTGGAAGCAGTTATCCGAGCCATAATGCCAGCCGGACAGCGTCTCATATACATGGTTACGCAACATTCTTCATTTAACCCGGCTGCTTCTCTGGTATTTGGCCAGTCCTTGAAGCATGCCATGATTGAAAACGATGTGACGCGCATTGAAAATCTCGTTCTGCGGCACTACAAAGCCGAAAAAGCGCTGGCAC
The DNA here is from genome assembly GCA_029263235.1 of Acidimicrobiales bacterium. Lineage (GTDB taxonomy): Bacteria > Actinomycetota > Acidimicrobiia > Acidimicrobiales > Aldehydirespiratoraceae > SZUA-87. Next base: position 2,057 of record JAJCXW010000008.1, on the reverse strand, counting down.
TGGATATTTCGATTCATTAGGGAATCTGCAATTAATAGGAGCTTCCCTAGTGTTTTTTCTGTAGTACTCCAGTAAACTACCGCAGCGGAGGAAGGCTTACCCAAAGACCCCCCGAGAGGGTCCTAAAGCTGCGCTAGAGGGACGTAAAGTAAACATATTGCCACCAAAAATTCGTCAAAATAGCGGACGTATTTTGTTGGGTGGTAGAGTACTAGTTACAACATGCGTCTAAAGCAAATAAAGTTAGCCGGGTTTAAGTCATTCGTCGATCCTACTACGGTTGCGTTTCCTCGTAATCGTAGTGCAGTTGTTGGTCCCAATTGCTGCTGTAAATCCAATGTAATTGATGCCGTTCGCTGGGTAATGGGCGAGAGTTCGGCAAAACAATTGCGCGCTGACTCTATAACCGATGTAATTTTTAGTGGCTCTTCCACACGTAAGCCTACGGTCCAGTGTAGCGTAGAGCTGGTATTCGATAATTCTGATGGCCGTATCGGTGGTGAATATGCCGCTTACAACGAGATTGCGCTTCGACGTCTTGTCACGCGGGATGCGACCTCCACCTATTTTCTAAATGGAACCAAATGTCGGCGCCGTGATATCCAGGACGTTTTTTTGGGCACCGGTTTTGGGCCACGCAGTTATTCCATCATAGAACAGGGAATGATAAGCCAGCTGGTTGAATCCAAGCCCGATGAGTTGCGGGTATTTCTGGAGGAAGCGGCGGGGATATCCAAGTACAAGGAACGACGACGCGAGACTGAAAACCGGATTAAACACACACGAGAAAATCTCGATAGGCTGAACGACATTCGGGAAGAACTTGGCCGGCAACTAAATCATCTCAAACGACAGGCCGCATCGGCAGAGAAATACCGCGAGTTCAAGATTCAGGAACGCAAGGCACGGGCAGAATTGTATGCCCTGCGACTGATAAAAATTGAATCAGAGCTAGAGCAACGCGAATCCCGTATCAGTGCATTGGAAGTCGAGCTGGAAAAAGCGCAGGCGGCACGTCAGTCGCTGGATACGGCAATTGAAAAATTGCGTCTGGGCCATACTGAGCATAGTGATCGATTTAATTCCGTGCAGGGTAAGTATTATCAGCTTGGTTCTGATATTGCGCGCATAGAGGAGGCTGTACAGTTTAATGAGCAGCGGGTTTCCCAGTTGGAAATGGATCTGGAATCCGTCGCTCAGCGCAGTGATGAAACCACCCGGCAACTAAAGATGGATGATGAGCAAATCGCCCAGCTCAACACGGAGCTTGTCGGTTTGCGTCCCGATCTTGAATTAGCCGCGACCAGTGATAAAACCTCCAACGCCTTGCTTGTAGAAATTGAAGAAACAGTACTTCATCAGCAGGAAGACTGGGAAAAGTATAGTCTGGAACGGTCCGAGCTCAGGCGGGATGCAGAAGTGCAAGCTTCCAGCATCGAACATCTTGAGCAGGTGATAGTTCGCTTGCGTGGACGAATGCAGGGTCTTGAAAGTGAAGACCCTGGAGAGATTACCAGCTCAGATGGAAAAGTGAGAAACCTTGCTTTGGAAATCTATGATCTGGAAACTGAATTGACCGGCATAGAGAGCGAAATCGGCAACAGTATTCAACAGTTGGCCAAGGCACGCACGGATTTGCGCGAAACTGAACGCAAGGTAGATGAGGCGCGTGCTGAGGTACAAAAATTGCGGCATGCACTTGCAGCGCTGGAAGCGGTTCAGGCAGCGGCACTGGGACGCCAGACCGGATTGTCAGAGGACTGGATCAAGCAACAGTCTCTTAAAGATGCACCCAGGGTCGGGGATAAGCTAACCGTTGTTTCCGGTTGGGAACTTGCAGTTGAAATAGCACTTGGTGATCGCCTCAAGGCAATCTGTGTAGAAGATCTGGACAATCATTTACATAAACTTGAAACCCTAAAAGAAGGGGCGGTTTTGCTCCTGGATGCCGGTTTTGTTGAAAGTACAGAAAGTGATCTGCCACAGCTATCCACCTTTATTCGTTCCGACCAGAATTTGGGCTCGCTGTTACATAATGTGTTTGCTGCAGAATCACT
>JAJCXW010000007.1 GCA_029263235.1 Acidimicrobiales bacterium | reverse complement strand
GTTTGTTGGTCCGTGAAGAGCGGAGTCACAACATCTGTTGACGCGCCCAGGTGGGCTCCGGCCGGTTCGAGTCTGGTGGTGGCGAAGTGACCGACTTGCCGGGCCGCCTCGATCTCGATTCGTTGGTTGATCTTGTGCATCGCGACACCCTCGATGAGGGCGTCGGTGATGCCGATCTTGAGAGGATCGTCACCCGTCACGCTCCGCTGCTGTCGGCGGCCCAGCGCGACGACATCACCAGCCGGGTCGAGGCACGCGTGAGTGGCCTGGGGGCCATCAATGTGCTCCTGGCCGACCCCGACGTGAGCGAGATCATGATCAACGGCGCCGGCCCGGTCTGGATCGAACGCTCCGGTGAGGTCACGGCGACCGAGCTGGTGTTGGATCGGGCCGAGATCGATCGGCTGATCGAGAGGATCGTCGCTCCGATCGGGAGAAGGGTCGATCGGCGGACCCCGTGGGTCGACGGCCGGCTTTCCGACGGCAGCCGGGTCAACGTCATCGTGCCACCGGTAGCCCTCGACGGCCCCTACGTGACCATCCGGCGGTTCGTGCTGCGAAAGCTGTCGCTGCTCGACTTCGCCTCCCCCGAAGTGGCCGACCTGATCGTCGGCGCGGTCGAGGGCGGCGCCAACATCCTGGTCAGCGGGGGCACTGGCGCCGGCAAGACCACACTCCTCAACGCGATCGCCACCGTCATCGATCGATCGGCGCGGATCGTCACCGTCGAGGATTCCGCCGAACTCGCTCTCCCTCATCCCCATGTGGTGCGGCTGGAGGCTCGACCCGAATCGGTCGAGGGAGTAGGGCTGGTCACGATCAGGGATCTCGTTCGCAACGCACTGCGCATGAGGCCCGACCGTCTGATCGTCGGGGAGGTGAGAGGCGAAGAGGCACTCGACATGATCCAGGCTCTCAACACCGGCCACGCCGGCTGCCTCTCGACCTGTCACGCCAACGGACCTGTCGATGCCCTCAGGCGAGTCGAAAGCCTGGCGCTCATGGCCGGATCCGGCTTGCCTCTCGCTGCGGTTCGTGAGCAGCTCAGCGCTGCGGTCGACCTGATCGTGCAGGTGGGACGGGGCCCCGGCGGCGCCAGACAGATCACATCGGTGGCCGAGGTGACCGGCCCGGACACGGTGTCGGTGGTGGGAGACGGCCACGTGATCAGCGGGCGACTGACCCGCTGTCGGCGGTTCGGATCATGACCTTCGCAGCGTTTGCGCTGGTCAGCGTGGTGCTGATCGGTATGGCCCCATGGAGGGGCGCCGTCCCCCGCGTCGATATTGGTCGTCCCGGGCGACTGTCGATCGGGTCGGCCTCCGACGAACTCCTAGACCGTTGGATCAGACGAGCCGACATCGACCTCGAGCCTCGATCGGCTCGCCGGGCGTGGATCGCCATGGCGGTCACCGGTGCCGCTGGGTCGGCCATGATCAGCGGCTTCTCGAGTCCGGAGGCGGTTGTCGTGGGCACGGCTCTGGGCTTGGCGGCCCCCATGGTGATCGCGCTCGTTCGTAGAGATCGGGCCTCGATGAGAGTGGTCGCCTCACTCCCCGAGATGCTCGAACTGACGGCCAGATCCTTGAGAGGCGGCGCCGACCTCCACACCGCTCTGCGCGATGTCTCGGGAGGATCGAACGAGGCCGGCCGCACCCTCGGCTCGGTGTTGGAGAGGATCGATGCGGGGGAGCGGCTCGGCGAGGCCATGGATCGGTGGGTGGTTGCGCTCGGCCATCAGGATGCTGCGATTGTTCGGGCGGTGATTCGCTTGGGCGACACCACCGGTGGGTCGATGGCCAATGCCCTCAACGGCGCCGCGGCCACGCTGCGCGAACGGTCCGCTTTGCGAGCGGAGATCCGGGCGCTGACCTCCCAGTCGAGAGCATCGGCGATGGTCGTTGCCCTCAGCCCTCTGGCGTTTCTGGTCGTTGTCGCCGCCACCGACCCGCGATCGTCCCACGTCCTCTTCTCGACGACCCTGGGAAGACTGTGCCTGATCGGCGGGCTCGTTCTCGACGGCGTCGGGTTGTTCTGGATGCACCGACTCACCGCGGCGGTCTCGAGGTGACTCTCCTCGTTGTCGCCGCGTCGGTCGCGCTCGTTGTGGCCGCGTCGACTCGGCGGCCTGCCCGCATTCGAGATCTGAAACCCTCGGCCTCGGCCCGACTCGATCTAGCTCCGATCGCGTGGTCGGCCTCTGTCCTACGTCGGATCCTGCCATTCGATGCGGCAGTAGGCGACCTCACGCTTCTGGCCTTCACGACAACGGCCCTCGGGCTACTTGTTGTCTCACCCGCCCTGGCTCTGCTGCCGTTCGCGGTCCTCGTCGTAGTTTCGTCGCATCGCAAGAGGTCGACTGCTGCCGCGGCCGCCATGGCCACCGACCGAGCCCTACCGGAGGTGATCGATCTGATCATCCTCGGAGTCGGGTCCGGCCTCACCTCACGACATGCCTTGAAGATGAGTGTGCCGTGGCTTCAGGAGCCGTTTTCGTCGGCCCTATCCGAGGTGATCCGTCGAAGCGACGGCGGTGAGCCTTTCGCGGTCGCACTGGAAGTGGCAACAGTCGAACTCGGACCAACGGTCAGACCGTTGATCAACACGCTCATAGCGTCGGAGACCGATGGGGCAGCACTGCTCCCGGCCCTGCTGAGGGTGAGCGATGAGGCCCGACGACGCCGACGGGTCGAAGCCGAGAATCGGGCCAGGCGGGTGCCGGTCTCGATGCTGTTTCCGCTGGTCCTCTGCATCCTTCCGGCCTTCGCCCTGCTCACCGTGGTGCCGTTGCTGATCGGAACGCTCACCGAACTGGAACTACCGGGTTGACCCCGGTCAACACCTACCCCTCGCCCTTCCCTGCCAGATCTTCCCCTTCCAAACAGATACCTCGGAAGGAATCCGATGATCGTCCAACCTTTGTCCATTCGCCTTGTAGCTGCCGTCCAATCGGTGGTGTTCACAACCCAGGCCCGCTCCAGCGATCGCGGTCAGGCAACCGCGGAATACTCGCTGGTGATTCTCGGGGCTGCCGCCGTGGCACTACTGGTGATCTCGTGGGCCACCAAGACATCGAAGGTCAGCACGCTCCTCAACAAGGTTGTCGAGAAGATCACCAGTCAGGTGGCGTGAGTCGGCGGGCGGGGGTCCGCCGCGGCGCGGCGTCGGACCCCGTATCTGGACCGGCGCGTCAGCGCGGTCAGGCCACCGTCGAGGCGGCCCTGCTGTTGCCGTTCATCGCGCTGGTCCTGCTGGCGGTCATCCAGATCGGGTTGGTGGTGAGAACGAGAATCCTCGTCACCCACGCCGCCCGCGAAGGGGTCCGAGTCGCGGCTGTCGGCGGAACCGACGCCGAGATCGCCCGAGCCGCGGCGATCGCCGGTGATCTGGCGCTCCATCGAATTCATGTTGAAGTCGAACGAACGGGTGGTGTGGCCACCGTCATTGTCGTGTACACCGACCCGACCGACGTGCCGTTGGTTGGTTCCCTGATCGGCGACGCCGAGATGGAGGCAGTGGCGAGAATGCGAATCGAAGGCCCCTGATCGTCGCCACGGCACGGTGCGACTACCGTCGTTGATGTGCAGTTAGTCGTCCACACTCACCTGGTCGACTCTTGGACCGTCCTCATCGTGGCAGGTGAACTCGACGTTGTCGGGGGTCCGGAGTTGCGACAACACGTGATGACCGCGACCCAAGCCGGCGCGTCCAACCTTGTCTTCGATCTCACAGGGGTCGACTTCATCGACTCCTTTGGTCTCGGGGTGCTGGTCGGGGCCTTGAAACGAGCGCGCATGCTCGATGGCGACCTGCGACTGGTGATTCCCGAACGACGGGTCCGACGAGTCCTCGAAATGTGCGATCTGGATCGGGTGTTCGTGATCGCCGACACCGTCGAGATTGCCATCGAAGCCCAGCCGGTGGCCTGGTCGAAATGAGCGAAGACACCTTTCCAACCGGTCGGGTCGAGCTCGAGATCCCAGCTCGGACGGAGTTCGTGTCTCTGGTGAGGCTGGTGGTGGCGTCGGCCGCGGAGATCGGCCCCGACATGTCGGTCGATCGTGTCGAGGACCTTCGTGTGGCTGTCTCTGAAGCAACCACCAACGCCATCGAGGCTCACAACGAATCGGGATCAAACGAACGAGTCGGCGTTCAATGCTCCGTGTCCGAGGATGAAGTGGTGGTCATGATCCACGATCAGGGGCACGGCTTCGATCCCGGTGGCATCGAGGCATTGCCGTCCCCTGATTCGCCCGAGAGGCTTCGCTACGAGTCGGGTCTCGGTGTGTTCCTGATGCAGGCTCTCGCCGACGAATCCGAGATCATGTCGGGCCCGACCGGCACTGATGTTCGTCTCGTGGTCTACTCATCCAAGCGAGCGTCCACCGACTGAACCAGTCCGGGCAGGGAGGCGGTCCCGATCAACTCTGGTCGGCTGGCGGTAGCGTTCCCGGCGAACTTCCACCTTCGACAATAGATTCTCCACAAATGGCCAAGGAACATCTCCAACCCTCACCTTTCACCTGGATAGGTAGCAACCGACCGCTGGCTCGACGCGTCGGTCGGCCCGTCCGCGAGTTCCTGGCTGTGGAGGCTGCGGGTGGCGTGATCCTGATCGTCGCCACGATCGCCGCGATGGTCTGGGTCAACTCGCCCTGGAGCGACAGCTATCACCACCTGTTCGAGACCCACATCAACCTCGAGTTCGGTTCGTTGCTGCAGATCGAGCTGACTCTCGAGGAGTGGATCAACGACGCCTTGATGGCGCTGTTCTTCTTCGTTGTGGGTCTCGAGATCAAACACGAACTGGTGGCGGGAGAGCTCCGCGATCCCCGCGCCGCGGCCCTGCCGGCCATGGCCGCCCTCGGCGGGATGGTTGTTCCGGCGCTGGTCTATCTCAGCTTCAATTCTGGTGAGGCCGCCAACGGCTGGGGAATCCCGATGGCCACCGACATCGCCTTCGCTCTCGGTGTGGTGTCGCTGCTCGGTTCACGGGTGCCCGGAGCAATGAAGGTGTTTCTGCTCACACTGGCGATCGTCGATGACATCGGCGCGATCCTGGTCATCGCGATCTTCTACACGAGCGACATGTCCCTCGGTTGGCTGGCGGTCGCGTTCGCTCTGATCGGTCTGATTGTCGTCATGCGGATCGCTGGGGTTTGGTACATCCCCGCCTACCTGGTGGTCGGCGGGTTCGTCTGGTTGGCGGTCTTCGAATCAGGGGTTCACGCCACGATCGCCGGAGTGGTGTTGGGGTTGCTCACCCCGGCTCTACCTCTGAAGCCCGACGTTCCCGACGACGAGGACTACGTGGGTCGGGTCATGGCCGGTGACGGCAATGCTCCCGTGGTCAGACGCGCCAGCTTCGATCTCAACGAGCAGGTATCGGTGGCGGAACGACTAGCCGACTTCCTTCACCCCTACACCAGCTTTCTGATTATCCCGCTGTTCGCGCTGTCCAACGCCGGCATCGAGATCTCGGGCGACGCCCTGTCGGCTGCTGCCACATCCGACGTGACGCTGGGAGTTGTATTCGGCCTGGTGCTCGGGAAACTGGTTGGAATCTCTCTGTTCACCTACATCGGGGTGCGCACGGGGATGTCTCGGATGCCAAGAGGCGCGAACTGGACGCATGTGATAGGCCTAGCCGCCATCGGCGGTATCGGGTTCACAGTCTCGTTGTTCGTGGCCGGGCTGGCATTCGATGATCCGGTGATAACAGATGATGCCAAGATCGGTATCGTCGCGGCCTCGGTCATCGCTGCTGTGGTCGGATCTGTGATCCTGGCCCGGGCCAAAGAAGTGAAAGAGGTCGATTTCGAAGCCCCGGCGCCGAACTGAACAACCGAACCTCCTGCAAGTGTCGTCGAAATCGGACTGATTGAAGAAAATTGCCAAACGCTCTAGTAATCGTCGAATCCCCGGCCAAAGCCAAGACCATCGCCAGCTATCTGGGCGACGACTACATAGTCGAGTCTTCCATTGGCCATATCCGCGATCTCCCCAAGAACGCCTCCGAGGTACCCAAGGCCTACAAGGGCGAGCCATGGGCGCGCATCGGAATCGATGTCGACAACGATTTCAAGCCGCTGTATGTCATCAACAGCGACAAGAAGGACCAGATCAAGAAGTTGAAGTCGGCCCTGGCGGAGGTCGACGAGCTCTATCTAGCGACTGATGAGGATCGTGAAGGTGAGGCCATTGCGTGGCATCTCCTCGAAGTTCTCAACCCGACAGTGCCCGTGAAGCGGATGGTGTTTCACGAAATCACCAAGGACGCCATAACCAGCGCCATCGAGAATCCTCGTGAAATCGACTCGAAGATGGTCGACGCCCAGGAAGCCCGCCGCCTGCTCGACCGACTGTTCGGCTACGAAGTGTCGCCGGTGCTGTGGAAGAAGGTCATGCCGCAGCTCTCGGCCGGCCGGGTCCAGAGCGTGGCGACTCGAATTGTCGTGGTGCGTGAGCGCCGTCGAATGGAGTTCGTGTCGGCCGGATACTGGAGCATCGGCGCCCAATTCGACCTTGCCGGTTCCGAGAGCCACGAATTCGGGGCCACCCTGGCTGCGGTCGACGGTGTGCGTGTTGCCAAGGGTGGCGACTTCGGCGAAGACGGCGTTGTCTCCCGCGACGACGTGACGGTGCTCGATGCCGCTCTGGCCGGCGGGCTCGTGGCCGATCTCCAAGGAGCACAGTTCGCGGTGCGATCACGCGAATCGAAGCCCTACAGGCGTCGCCCCGCCGCGCCGTTCACGACCTCGACCTACCAACAGGAGGCCGGTCGAAAGCTCAAGATGTCGTCGGCGATGGCCATGAGGGCCGCGCAGGGGCTCTACGAAAAGGGCTTCATCACCTACATGCGAACCGACAGCACCACGATGTCGGACACCGCCGTACGTGCCGCCCGGTCGATGATCACCGAGCGCTACGGCAACGGTTCGCTGCCGGATGCCCCGCGGGCCTACGCCAAAAAGTCCAAGAACGCTCAAGAGGCCCACGAGGCAATTCGTCCCGCCGGCGATCGCTTCCGACTACCCGCCGACGTTGCCAGTCAGGTGCCGAAGTCGGAGGCCTCGGCATATGAACTGATCTGGAAGCGTGCGGTCGCCTCCCAGATGACCGACTGCACCGGCGAGACCGTCCAGCTGCGACTCGGTGCAGTCAGCTCCGCCGGAGTCGATGCCGAATTCTCGGCGACCGGAACCGTGATCGGTCACCGCGGATTCCGAGAGGTATACGAAGAACACAAGGTGCCCGACTCCGACGACGAAGAGCGTCGCCTGCCGGCGATCGATGTCGGCGACGAAATCTCGGCTCTGGAGTTCTCTCCCGAAGGCCACGACACGCTGCCTCCGGCCCGCTACACCGAGGCCTCGCTCGTTAAGCGTCTCGAAGAACTCGGCGTCGGACGACCGTCGACCTACGCGTCGATCATCGGCACCATCCAGAACCGCGGCTACGTGTGGAAGAAGGGATCGGCTCTGGTTCCGTCGTTCACGGCATTCTCGGTCATCAACCTGCTGGAGAGTCACTTCCCGAATCTGGTCGACTACGAGTTCACCGCCCGCATGGAGGACGACCTCGACAAGATCGCCGGAGGGGTGGAGGATCCGGTGCCGTGGCTGGCCCAGTTCTATTTCGGGAGCGACGACGATCCCGGCCTCAAGGAGAAGGTGTCCAGCCGATTGGGCGACATCGACGCTCGGGCCGTCAACTCGATCCCCCTGGGAGTAGCCGACGACGGCGAGCCGATCGTGGCCAGGGTCGGAAAGTTCGGCCCCTACGTGCAAAAGGGCGAGCAATCGGCCTCGATCTCCGACGACGTCGCACCGGACGAACTCACGCTCGAAAAGGCACTCGACTATCTGGCCATGCCCAAGGACGGGCGTGAGCTCGGAATCGATCCGGGCACCGGGCTCATGGTCTTCGCCAAGGCCGGCCGATTCGGCCCCTACGTGCAACTCGGCTCGCACGACGATGTCGACGACAAGCCAAAAACCGCCTCGCTGTTCTCGACCATGACCCTCGAACGCGTGACCCTCGAAGACGCCGAGCAGCTGTTGTCGTTGCCTCGCTCGGTTGGTGTCGACCCCGCCGATGGGGTCGAGATCACCGTGCAGAACGGTCGCTACGGCCCCTATCTCAAGAAGGGCACCGACAGCCGAAGTCTCGAGACCGAGGAGAAGCTGTTCACCGTCACACTCGACGAGTGTCTGGTGATCCTGGCCCAACCCAAGCGACGACGCGGCCAGACCGCCAAGCCACCGCTGCGCGACATGGGTGAAGATCCCGAGACCGGCAAGCCAATGGTCGTGAAGGATGGCCGCTTCGGCCCATATGTCACCGATGGTGAGACCAACGCGTCGCTACGCAAGGGCGACACGGTCGAGGAGTTGACCGTGGATCGAGCCTCGGAGCTGCTGGCGGATCGTCGGGCCAAAGGGCCGGCCAAGAAGAAGGCTCGCAAGAAGAAGGCCACCAAGAAGAAGGCCAAGAAGGGCGCGGCGAAAAAGAAGGCAGTGAAGAAGGCCGTCGCTCCGGTTGTCGAACCGACAGCGGACTCTGCCTGATGGCCAACGGTTCTCTCGCGTAGTCTCGAATCTCGTGACTGATCATCAGCCAACAGCGGGGGAGCGGCTCGGGTCCGCAATGGAGGCGACCCGTGGCTCGGGTCGAATAGAGAAGACGTTCGGCAGCCGCGACTTCTTCTGGCTGTGGATCGCCCAAGTGGTATCGGCCACGGGCGACTGGCTGGGTCTGCTCGCGATCATTGCTCTGTCGGCTTCGATCTCGGAGGGTTCGGAAGGCACCGCGATCGCGTTCGTTCTGACGGCGCGAGTGGCACCCGGGTTCTTTCTGGCCACCGCAGCCGGGGTGATCGTCGATCGGATGAACCGCCGCAAGGTCATGATCACTTGCGATCTGGGCCGGGCTCTGATTCTGGTGACCCTGCCTTTCGTCGACACCTTGGCCGGCCTGGTCGTGGCTTCGTTCTTCCTCGAGATTCTCACCATGCTGTGGTCGCCGGCCAAGGAAGCCGTGGTCCCCAACCTGGTTCCGAAGTCGAAGCTCACCACGGCCAACTCTCTCAATGTGGCTGCCGCCTACGGGATGTTCCCGGTGGCCGCAGGAATCGCCGCGCTGCTCGCCAAGGCCGCCGAGAAGTTCTCCGACGAGGGATGGGTCGACACCTGGCGTCTCAACGCCGAGGGCCTGGCTTTCTACGTCGATGCAATGTCGTTCCTGGTCACGGCATTCATCATCTGGCGGCTCGCGATTCCCACCCGCAGCAAGGCCGAGAGATCAGCCGGCCGGATGGGTGGGCTCGATCTCGGCGGAGCATGGCGCGACCTGCGCGAGGGATGGCATTTCATCGTGTCCAACCCGGTTGTGCGATCGGTCAACGTCGGCCTCGCCACCGGCATCATCGGCGGCGGAATGCTGGTTCCGCTCGGGGCGATCTTCGTCAATCAAGTGATCTCCGGGACCGAGGCCGATTTCAACCTCGTCCTTTTCGCGCTCGGTCTCGGAATGGCGTTGGGAGTGGTAGCCGCTTCGCTTCTCCAGGAGAAGATCAACCGCGCCAGGATCTTTCCCGCGGCGATCGTCGTCGCTGGTGGATCTCTGGTGGTCGCCGCCTCCACGAGTTGGTTGTCGGTACTGGTACCCGTGGTCGGCCTACTCGGGTTCGCGGCCGGCCCGATCTACGTGCTGGGTTTCACGCTGCTCCACGAAAACGTCGAGGACGAGTTGAGGGGCCGAATCTTCTCGACCCTTCTGGTTCTCGTTCGTCTCTGCCTGCTGATCGCCTTGGCGGTGGCACCGGGGTTGTCGGAGGTCCTCGACCAACTCTCCAACAGATGGTGGGGAGGTGATGTCGAGATGTTCGGCCTCGACATACTGATTCCCGGTGTACGCATCACGCTGTGGCTGTCGGGCCTGATCATCATCATGGCTGGTCTCTTGGCCGCGGTGAGCATCCGGTCTGCGATCGATTCGTCCACAGAACCGCCATCATCGGAGGTACCGGGTGAGTAGCCGTCTGATCGCTTTCGAAGGCGCCGATGCCTCAGGCAAGTCGACTCAAGCCGGTTTGTTCGCGCGCTCTATCGGGGCCGAACTCACCTTTCAGTTCGGGGCGACCAGAATCGGCGACGCGATCCGATCGATCCTTCTCGACAACGCCCATCAGGAACTCGACGACCGAGCCGAGGCCCTCTTGATCATCGCCGACAAGGCTCAACACATTTCGGAGGTTGTGGGTCCGGCGTTGGAGGCCGGCCACACGGTCGTCACCGACCGTTTCACTTCCTCGGCGCTGGCCTACCAGGGATACGGCCGACAACTCGACCTCGGATTGTTGCGATCGGTCATGAAGTTCGCCACCCACGGGCTCGAACCCGATCTCACAGTTCTGCTCGATGTCGGTCTCGATGTGGCTCGTCAGCGGCTGGGCGACGAGATCGACCGGATCGAAGGCGCCGGGGCCGACTTCCACCGAAGGGTGCGCGACGGGTATCTGGAATTGGCTGCCGCCGACCCCGAACGATGGCTGATAGTCGACGCCGACGGCACAGTCGAACAGGTCGCGGAGCGGGTCTTGGCCGCCTACCAGACATGGACGGCAGCTCGATGAGCAACGCCGACGCGGCGACCGATCCCTGGACAGCCGTGATCGGCCAACCCGAGGTCACGCAGAGCCTGCGCGCTGCCGTCTCGAGCCCGGTCCACGCCTACATGTTCCTGGGGCCGGCCGGCACCGGCAAGAAGTTGGCGGCCGGAGTATTTGCCGGTGAGCTTCTCGCCGAAAGCGATCCCGACAACGCCGATCGGCACCGCTCGCTCGCGACCCGGTTCGTTCACCCCGACGTGAGGCTGGTCACGCCCACCGGTAGCGAGTTCCGACTGGAGGAGAGCCAGAGGTTGGTAGCTGAGGCCAGCCGATCGCCCATGGAGGGAACCCGCAAGGTGGTGATCGCCGAGCGCTTCCACGATGCCAACAGCAAGGCCATGCCGGTCCTGTTGAAGGTGGCCGAAGAACCTCCCGACAGCACGATCTTCATATTCCTGGCTGATCGTCTGGCCCCGGAGCAAGTCACGGTGGCCTCACGCTGCACGAGGATCGAGTTCGGGAGCATCCACGTCGATCAGATCGTCGCGGCCCTGGTGGCCGATGGCGTCGATGCCGAGGTTGCGGCCCGGTCGGCCGAAGCTTCGGGAGGAAACCTGGCTCGAGCACGAGTTCTGTCGACCGACCAGCGCCTCATGACCCGACGGGATGCATGGTGGTCGGCCCCGGATCGCGTCGACGACACCGGCGCGTCGGTCGCTGTGGTGGTCGAGGAGATACGGGGCCTCATCGACGACTCGATGGCGTCGCTGAAAGCAATCCACTCCGCCGAACTTGAGGTGCTCGACGAGCACGAGAAGCAGTACGGCACACGGGGGTCGGGTCGCCGGGATCTCGAAGCACATCATCGAAGAGTCCAGCGCAGTCACCGCAACGACGAACTGGTATTCGGATTCGCCACGCTGGCTCGTCGGTACCGCGAAGAGATCGAGTCGGCGGATCCGCCGAGGGCGAGGCGACTGGCAGAGGCCGTCGATCGTTTGGGCTCGGCGACGAAGTCGCTCGACAGGAGCCCCAACGAGTCGCTGATGCTCCTGGCGCTTCTTCTCGACCTGCCTCCAGCCTGACCGGGCCGTCTGGTCAGTTGGCTGTCTGGGGCTTGTCGGATCTGTGGGTGATGGCGAACCACAGTGGCAATGCCACCAGCAGGAACGCCCCGAGAACATTGCCGATCGCAGCCGGGATCAGGCTCCACTCGAACGCCGGACCCCAGCCCGGCCCGTATCCGCTGTGGGAGGCCAACGAGAAGTAGCCCATGTTGGCGGGGCTGTGCAGGAATCCGCCGGCAACGAACAGGCTCACCGTCAGAAAGACCGGAATGTATTTGCCGATGATCGAACGGCCCATCACCGACAGGAACGCGGCGATGCCGACCAGCCAGTTGGCGACAACACCCGACAACACGGCCTGCGACCAACCCTCGGATCCACCCACCTCACGGAACCTCATCTTCGCCGTGACGATCTCCTCGAGTTGCTGGTGAAACGCCGGGCTGAAGCTCGACACCTCGACCATTGCCCAGCCCATGGCGAACGCTCCGATCATGTTGCCCAGAGCGGCCAACCCCCAGAGCTTCGCGACATGACGACCGAGCTTGCGACGGTCGCCGCCGAGCAGAGTGGCTGGCATCTCGACGTTGATCTCGGTGAACAGCAGCGACCCCGTGAGGACTACCAGGAAGAAGCCGGTGGAGAAACCGAATCCTTCGAGAAGTCGAGCGACGCCTGGGTTGGTCGTCCCCTCCGAGAGCAACACGGAGAACAACGCTCCGGCGGTGATGAACGCGCCGGCCAGGATCGACAACACCAGAACTTGGACCGTCGACAGCGAGGTGGCCCGGCGGGAGCCGATCTCGGCCATCTCCAGCAGTACCTTCTCGGGGGGAAGATGCTGTAGCGGTGGGAGCTCGTCGAGGAGAGAATCCGGTGTGTCGGCGGTGGTCACGCCAAACCTTACGGTCGCCGTGGTGACTGTCGTAGGACCATCGTGACGGGCGGGCATCAGCCAAGTAAACGCGAGGATACGATCCGTGTTTTTGGTACCTTCACGTGTCCCGCCCGAGTAGCTCAGTTGGTAGAGCAACGCTCTCGTAAAGCGTAGGTCAGGAGTTCAACTCTCCTCTCGGGCTCCGAGAATCCGCGTCGATCAAAGGGAGGTTCAGTGGCTGATCAGCAAGACTTCGCCCAAGAAGCCATGCCCATGATGACGCAGCTGTATTCGGCGGCGCTACGCATGACCCGCAACCCCGCCGATGCTGAAGATCTCGTGCAGGAGACCTATCTGAAGGCATACCGCGCCTACGGCCGATTCGAGGCGGGCACCAATCTCAAGGCGTGGATGTACCGCATCCTCACCAACACGTTCATCAACTCGTATCGCAAGAAGCAGCGTCGGCCGATCGAAACCGAGCTCGACACCGACGAGATGTATCTCTACAACCGGCTCGGCGGACTCGAGGGCGCCACGCTCGGGCGCAGCGCCGAGGACGAGCTTCTCGACCTGTTCGGCGAAGCCGAAGTCAAGCAGGCGGTCGAGAGCTTGGCCGAGCATTATCGGCTGCCGGTCTTGCTCGCCGACGTCGAAGGATTCTCCTACAAAGAGATCGC
>JAJCXW010000006.1 GCA_029263235.1 Acidimicrobiales bacterium | reverse complement strand
AGTGTTTGACCTGGGCGGCCGCTCTGGCAAACAGTTCGGGGTCGGGATTGGTGGCAGCCCCCGACGCGAATCGAGGTCGGGAGAACATGTTGGCGGTGCCCCACAGGAGCTTCACTCCGGTGCGTTCCATGTGAATGGCTGCCTCCTCGACCATCGTGTCGAGATTGGCGCAGCTTTGGGCGAAGCTGTCGCCTTCGGGAGCAATATCGAGATCGTGGAAGCAGAAGTAGGGGGCACCCAGCTTCTCGAAGAACTCGAACGCTGCGTTCATCTTCTGGCGGGCCGCGTCCATGGGGTCGGCGCCGGGCTCGAGCCAAGGGCGGTCCCATGTTCCGGAGCCGAACTGGTCGGAGCCGTCGGAGGCGAAGGAGTGCCAGTAGGCGACGCCGAAGCGCAGGTGTTCGGCCATCGTCTTGTCGCCGACCACTCGATTCGCGTCGTACCACCTGAACGCGAGCGGATTGTCGGAGCCCGGACCCTCGTATCGGATCTGACCTGTCACGTCGGTGAAGAACTCAGAACTCACCATGTCCGGATCGTAGCCCCCCCTCCCAACCGAAATCAGGGCGTTGGGACGACAATTCTTGTCGTCTCAACGCCCTGATTTCGGCGATTGGAGGGGGCTAGTTGGGTCTGAAGTCTTCTTCGATCACTACGACGTCGCTTCCGGACCGGCCGAACACCTCTGGGGAGTAGATCTCCTCGGCCCGGCTCGGAGGAACGATGAACGTTCCCAGAGTGGTGGCCCGGGCGACGTAGCTGTATTCGTGGGTTCCCGCCCGCAAGTAGGACGAGAACGCCTCGGCCCGGTCGTCACGGAGGTTCTGATGGTCGTACCAGGTCCAGTTCCACCGCGGGATGGTGTCGCCCGAGGACCCGAACTCATCGATCGCGATGTCGCCGCTGACGGCAAGCGCCGGATTGAGGGGCTCGAGACCAGCCGGCAACGGATCGATCAACGCCATGTTGGTTCGACGACTGTCGTTGACCATTGTGACCCGCACACGAACCGCTGCTCCGGCGTTCACATGCCAGACACCATCGGATCCGAGCCAGACATCGCCCGGATCGTCGACACCTTCATACGTTCGCTGCACGACAAAGCCCCGGTCGAGCGGATCGAGATCGAGGTCATCGGGGGCGTAGCGCAGGCCGAGCCGGTAGTAGAGCCGACCTTCGCCGTCCTTCGAAACGATGAGATCGTCGCCACCGCGGGTCAGCAGTTCCGACATCGGCACGAGGGCCCGGGCCCGGTCGGTGCTGCGGCCGACGAACTCGTGTTGAGCGGCATAGAGATCGCCGAGCCACACCCGGGCCACAAAGTCGGGATCGACAGACTCGAAGGTGTCGAAGTAGTTGTTGAGGGCGAGAAGTATGAAGGCGTTCTCCTGCACATTGTTCCAACGACCCTTCACCTGATTCCCGATGAGTCCGGTCACAACCTTGGGGATCAGGTCTGATTCGGGATCCATGGTGAGGAGAGCGTCGAGTACGACGCCGTCAGTGCGGCGATCGGAGTTGAGAACCAGGTAGTCGTCCTCGCCGTAGCTGGTCACGAATGTGGCGGCCTGCGGTGTCTCGGTGACCCGATTGTTGAAAGTGCGTGCGATGTCGCGCTCGATGCCAGGGTCGGCGACGACCGGCCAGATCCATGCGAGGGCGTCCAGCCCGAGATCGGACCCTGAGCGATTCCATAGTGTCCGGGCCCGGCTGGAGTCGATGTCGCCATCGAGTCGCCGCACGTGCAGCGAATAGGCAACCAGCATGTCCTTGGTTGCCTGACCCCAGTCCTGGGGAATGTGCGATTCGATATCGCTGAGGTAGCCGTGCCCCATCTGCATGACCTCGGGCCGCACCGTGAATCCATTGGCCTTCGCCTCCACGAGCGCGTGCATGGCCTGCACCGATCGGAATGGCGAGGACCTCTGATCGCGTCGCCACGACCCGAAGCCTCCGTCGTAGTTCTGGAGTGCCGACAGGGCGGTGATGTCCGATCGGACCGACGACTCCAGAGCGGCCTTGTCGGGTAATCCATCGGAGTCGAAGGCGTCGAGCACATCTCGGAGCGCGGCGATCGCGAGGATGCGCGATGCGTAGCCGTCGGCGCTTCGGTACTCGTAGTTGTTGAGATAGATCACGGCATCGGTGAGGGCCTGGAGGGCGGTCGACGAAGTGTCGATCTCGAGCCCTCCGAACTGGGGGTACACGCCCTCGGGAGCGAGGAGGGGTTGGATGACAGCGCCTTGATCGATCACTCCGTAGGTGGCGAACGCTTCGGTGGTGGCCGGCGTGTAGACCGGCAGCGACACGATCGCTGCATCGGCATCGGAGGCTCCGACGACGACGGCTCGGAAGCGGGCTGTTCCAGCCGACCCGGTGCGGATCGGGAACCTGACCTCAATCCGGTTGTTGGCCGGAACGGTGACCCGTCGACCGGCCGAGCCGACGACTTCGAGGTTGGAAGTTTCGATCACCACATCGACCTCGGCGGCGACGTCGGTGAGGTTCTGGACGACGATCGGAAGTTCGAGATCGTCGCCGAAGTTGAGGAAGCGAGGTACCGAGGGCCGTACCTGAAGGGGAAGTTGGGCGGTGATGGTCGACTCACCCGAGCCGAACTGATCGCTGCCGGCGACCGCAACGACCATCACCCGATATCGGGTGAGGTTGTCGGGAAGATCGAAGGCCACTTCGGCGGTGCCGTCGTCTGAGGTGACCACCGTCGGAGCGAAGACCGCCAGCGCATCGAAGTTCTGCCGCACCTCTACTGGCGAACCTGATTGGACGGACATGCGGCCGGCGGCAAAGTCGGCATCGGCAGGGCTGTCGTTGAAGCTCTCCGGACTGGCGGAATCCGGTCCATCGTCGCCGCCCAAGGCGGCAGCGGCCGTGGTCGCGGTGGCCTCACCGGCCTTGGCCTGTATCAGATCAATGAGCTCCTGTGGATCCTCGAGCAGGATCGAGTCGCGCCCGCGTTCCGTCCCGATGTAGCCCGGATGTGAGCGATAGAAGACATCGAGCGGGTCGAGCAGCTCATACCCCGAGAGCGCGAGGATCGCCTCGTCCACGACCACCACGAGCATCTGCGCGCCCTCCACCGGAGCACCCGACGCGTCCTTCACGACAACACTGACGCTGGTGGACGATCCAGGGGCGAGGGTGTCATCACCCGGTGTGGCCGTCACATCCAGAGTGCGAGTGGCCGGAGGAACGCGAAGATCGAGTGACCCACTCGCGTAGGCCGGTCGGGGCGGCACTTCCGGAAGAGTCGTGCCGTCATCGGCCGCCCTCAGTGCGGTGCCCACCAACTCGATCTGAACACGAATTCCGGGGACACTCGCTTCGTCGATCGGTATCTGGACCACGGCGCTGCCGGAATCGATGGCAAACACCTCGGTGGCGTCGATGCCTCCCACTCCGTAAGTGAGCAGTCCGGTGGCGGGCCCAAACGGGGACTCCACCAGGATCTCGGCGGTGTCGCCCACGGCGTAGGTCGGCCGGTCGGGCACGAGAGTGACGGCCTGCAGATCGAGAGCTCGGCTCGCCACGGCATCGCCGCCGGTGACCCAACGGGTCATCTCGCTTCGGCTCGATCGGCCGGCATCGTCGACCACCTCGGCGCTGATCCGGTAGCGGCCGCCGTTGGCCATGGCGAAGGTGCAGCTGACCGCTCTATCGGCCGAGGTCGAGTCGCAAGTCTCGGTCTCGACCGCCACATCGGTCCACTCGCCATCGACGTATTGGTTGACCAGGCGCTCGGCCAGCATGGTGAAACCACGGTTGACCACAGCGTCGCCGTCGACATTGGTCACTATCGCTTCGACGTCGAGAGGATCTCCGGCGCGCACGAATGTGCGCGTGGCCCTCAGACCGACGTAGAGCGAAGCCGGGTGGACCAGCACGTCGGTGCGGTCGGCCCAGACCTGTCGGTTCACATCGGTGACGCTGGCCTCGGCGGTGACACTGGTCGGAAGCCCATCACCGTCGCCCGCGAAGTCCATTCTCAGATAGTGATTGCCGCTGAAGTCCGTGACACCCGAGAACTCCTCGACACTCGACTCGGTCTGCGGTCCGAAGCCGAATTCTTCAGGGCCATCGAAGAAGCCGCGATCGAGCGAGGCTTCACCCCCACGGAACCCGCCGAAGTCGTTGAATATCCACCAGGGTGTCCAGACGCCGAACGTGAACTCGGCCCAATTGGGTGGCGAGTAGGAAGCAGACTGGGTGGTCACCCGCCACTCGACGGGAGCATCCGGCAGCGGTCCTCCGGAGAAGTACTCGGCGGACACGGCGACCGTGGCGGGCTCGTCGACGTAGTACGGACCGGGCGACTCGGCCCTGGTCGTCACCTCGAACTCAGGGCGACGGAACTCCTGGATCTCGAAGGAATGGTTGTAGAACCCGCCGTTGCGATTCGCTATCCGCTGGAATTCCACCCAGCCGTGTCCCAAGTTGGCGCCCAGCGGCAGATCCAACTCCAGGTCGAACCCTCCGGAGGCGTCCGGACTCAGCCCGCCCCGGTCGAGCTCGTTTCCGAACGAGTCGCGCGCCACATACGTGATGCTCTCGCCCGATCCGAGGTACTCGAGGTCACCGTCACTGAGATCGAGCTCGCGAACCCAACCCTTGATCCTCACTGTCTCGCCCGGCCGGTACATTCCACGGTCGTCGACCACATACCAGATGGTCTGATCGGAGCTCTCACCGCGCTGGATCCACGTGGTGTTTATGGCAGAGTCGTCGCCGAGCCGGGCCACGAGAGCACGAATCGGTAGCGAACCCAACTGAACCTCGGCCAAACCATTGGTGTCGGTGGTGGCCGCCACCGACTGGGTGGTTGTCTGGTCGGTGGCCTCGACCTCGACGCCCGCCAGAGGTTCACCGGTGCGGAGATCGGTGGTCCACGCCACACCTGTGGTGCTGTCGTAGATCATGTCGAGACCGATGGATGTGTCCTGCACCCAAACCTCTTGTGGCGCGTTCTGCCAGAAGTCGTCGTCGCGTGGGCCGAGGTCGGCGTAGCGGCCGGTGCCATCGATTCGTACGACCACGTGGCCGTGACCACCGTTGAGAACCGAGCCGAGGTCGATTCTCACCTCGCTGCGGATGTCGTCGGCCGCATCGGTCGAAATGACCTCATCGGATAGCAGCGGGAAGTTCGGAGGGCGCACCGGCCCATCGCTGTTGTAGCGCCTCTCGAGGTGATTCTGGAATTCCTGCCAGTCGTCGGGGCCGACGCTGTAGGTCCGGACGCGCAACTTGTCGTGGTTGCGTACCACCACCGGGAACGTCTGCCCTTCGGCCAAGGGGTCGAGGGTCAGGAACTGGCGTTCGACTTCCTGGATCAGCGGCGTGGCCGGACCCACCTCGAAGTCGAGCGTGGTGTCCTGGCCGAACGTCTGCTCGAAGACGTCGGTGAGTGTCCCTGGAATGGTGACGTGATAGGTGGTGTCGCCTGCGGTCTCGCCCTGGATGTAGATGTCGTTCCACTGGACCGTGATCGATGCCCCGGGAATCGCCGGGTCAATCGTCAGCTTCGACAGGTCGAGCGATTCTGGGTCGAGGGCGTTGTTGAAGCTGACCGAGAGTCCGCGACCCGGTTCACAGCGATCGTTTCCTTGACACGAATGGCGCTCGACCCGCAGCGGGGCGAAGGTTCGGGCATCAAACCGGCCGATGTCGCCGGTGGTGTTGGGTCCCTCTATCGACGGGATGTTCGGCCCGATCTCGATGTGTAGTTGTTGGTCCGGGGCGAAGGGTTCGACCGCCCGGAACGCCAGCCATGTGCCGCGCAGCGCGCTCTCGGCCTGCGGGTGCGCGATCGCGTCGGCCTCGATCTCCTCCTCGGTCGCCAGGCGAAGCCCTCGCTCATCTCCCCCAGCGGTGAGGGTTGTCACCTCGAGCACCGCGTCGGGGTCGACTCGCTGATCGAAGGCAGCGAAGAAGACCGGCTCGAGTTCTACCGAGTCGTGTTGGGGACTGAGCCACTGCACCGATGCGGCAGGGGTCTCAAACGTCCACGTCACTGTCTCGGCGAGTGCGCTTCCGGAGACCGCTTTCGTGCCTGCCGGAACCACCACCTCGAAGGAAGTGGCCATCGGCAGGCGGTCGAAGACCTCGGGGTCGTGTTCGAAGCGAAGAGTGCGGGTGCCGATCCATTGCCACCTACCCGGAAGATCCGGTGAGATGGTCACGGGCACGTCGAGTGCACCGAGCTGTTCGACCGTGCCGATCGGCACCATTGGGTGATTGAAGGTGAGGCTCATGAAGGGAGCCAGCCCGACATCTCCTTCCGGTTGCATCCGCAGGACTTCGAGCGGACCGGAGTCGACCTCGGGCGGCAGCGGATCGTCGAGCGCCGGGAAGGCCACGTCGAGCGTGTCGCCTGTTCGGGGTCGGGGAAGGCTCTCGACCGGAAGCCGGAAGTCGAACTTGTCGGCCTCGTCGACGAGCCACTCCGGCAGGCGGTCGACAACACCGGCGATTGCTTGGGCATCGAGCGGCTGGCCCTCGACCACGGCCACGACGGCCTGGATGGTCTCTGAGGCTTCGCCTTGGCTGAGACTCACCGACAGTTCTCCTTCGCTCCCCGGGGCCTTGGTCCAGGTGTTGACAGATCCGGGACCTGACGAGGTCGATGTCGGACCGGGTTCTGGCGAGGAGTCGCCGTCGTCGCCCGAACACGCTGCCGCCAGCACCGCGAATGCTGCCACGATCACCACGATCCGGATCGAATCCATTCTCCGTCCCACACGGTTTCCCGACATTGGTCAATCCTCCCGCGACCATCCACACGATGACACATCACCTACGACGTTCCCAGACCCCCTCTGGTTCCCCACCCACCCTTTCCTGGACCGAAATCAGGGGGCGTGGGCCA
>JAJCXW010000005.1 GCA_029263235.1 Acidimicrobiales bacterium | reverse complement strand
CCCGGTTCGCCGATCAGAACCGGGTTGTTCTTGGTGCGTCGTGACAACACGCGGATGACCCGGCGGATCTCTTCGTCGCGTCCGATCACCGGATCGAGCTCACCGCGACGGGCGGCCTCGGTGAGATCGAACCCGAAACGTTCGAGGGCCTGGAACTGATTCTCCGGACTCTGGTTGGTGACCCGGTGGCTGCCCCGAACCTCTTGCAGAGCAGAGAGCAGAGTCTCTCGATCAATCCCGAGTTGATCAGCCAGAGCGAGGAGCAGATGCTCGGTGGAAAGGTATTCGTCGGCGAGATCTCCTCGAAGGGAGTCAGCCGACTCGAGGACCTCTCTCAGGTCCTTGGAGATCGATGGGTCGGATCCCCCGTGGGCCTGGGGAAGCTTGTCGACCAGATCCTGAGAACGGGTCCTGACCTGATTCGGATCTACACCGACCTTGTTGAGGATGGGAAGGACGATCCCTTCGTCCTGGGACAGCAGCGCCACCAGCAGGTGCTCCGGCGCGAGTTCGGGGTTTGAGGCCGAGCGGGCCGCATCGGTGGCTCGCGAGAACGCCTCGGTGGTCTTGATGGTCCAGCGGTTGGGGTCGAGCGCCATTCGGTGATCCTTCCGTCGGTTGTCAACCATACAGCAGAAAAGTTGAGTACCATACACTCAACTTGGAATCCCCGCTGAAATTCCAGATCTCGGTTCCTGAGCGTTTCAAGAGGCATGCCACCCGATCCGCCGCGACCGTATGCGATGATCTCGCCCATGTCGCCGAGGACCACACCGACCCGCGGCACGCTGCTCGTCGCCGGAGCAGCGATGATCATCGTCACAATTGCGGCCTTCGCGGTATCGCAGCTGCGCGACGACGGGCCTCGACCCTTCGATCCCGAACAGCACCTCCGACTCGTGTCCTCGGTGCCCGGCAACGGAATCGGCCCGCCCGACCTCATGAGCATCGCCCCCCAGCCGGTGGCCGTCGACACGATCACCTTCGCCGAGACCGAACTACTCGTCGTGCGGTTCAACAGCCGGATCACCAACATCGGACCCGGCCCGCTCGACGTCTTCGGGAATCCCCGCTCATCGGAAACCGACCCCGACGACGGCCCGCACCAACGAATCTGGGATGGCGAGTCCTGGAACCGCGTCGATTCTTCGCCGATCAAGTTCGAATCGGCCGACGGCCACAATCACTTCCATCTCATGCAGATAGCCCGGTACTCGCTCTGGGATGAAACCAGGTCACACGAGATCGCCCCCAGCAGCAAGGTCGGGTTCTGCCTCACCGACTCCACCGGAGACGACCCAGAGGCCCAACGCGGATATTTCGGCGACGACGGCAACTACTGCCGGCAGGGCTCGCCCGAAGCCACCATCCTGCGTATGGGGATATCGCCGGGCTTCTCCGACATCTACACCAGCGACGTGGCCCTGCAATGGGTCGACGTATCCGATGTGGTTCCCGGGCGGTACTACGTGGCTGGAGAAGTCGATCCGTTCGGCGTTGTGTTCGAAGCCGATGAGTCGAACAACTCGATCGTCTATGCCGAATCCGCCACGATCGTCTCAGGCCTCATCGCCCAACCGTGGGTGTCCGCCACCGACAGCCGAAGCTCAATCTCCGTCGAACTTCGACCCGACGCGGTAGGTACACCCGCGGCTCGCCAAGTCCGGATCTTGTCCGGCCCGACCCACGGCACGCTCTCACCCCTTGTGGCCCGCGGACAGCCCGAGGTCTCCTTCTTCACCTACACGCCAGACCCCGGATTCGTCGGCGTCGATTCCTTTACCTATCTGGCGTTCGATCCGACGACCCCTTATCCGTTGACTCCGGTCGAGTCGGTGGGATTCGTGACCGTCGGCGAGGTCGATCAGCCGGCGATCGCCATCCATGGTCGACGCTCGACCATCCACACCGCGAGCACTCTCGCTCTCGCTGTGGTCACGAGTTCGGACGGCACGCCCCTGCTCGAACCGACATGGTCGGTTGAAGGAATCGTCGGCGGTTCACCGACCGTCGGGACCATCGATCCCGACGGGCTGTATCACGCTCCAGCGATACCGCTCGGTCCGGTCGAGATCACGGCATCCGTCGACGGCTCCACCGCTTCGACACGGATCGAGGTGGTCACGCCGCCCAACCACCGACCGTTCATCCAGCCACCTCTCGCCTACCTGCCGCTGGCCGCGGCGGCCGATCCCCAGGAGAAGGTCGCGGTGACGAATCTTCCCGTCGGAGAGCCCGCCGGGTTCCTCGTTCCGGCGACGGACCCCAACGGGGACACCATCGAGTTCTCTGCCGACAATCTTCCGCCCGGCCTGACGATCGATCCGTCGACCGGCTTCGTGTCGGGCACGCCGACCGAGCGTGGTGAGTTCACGGTCACGTTCATCGCGGATGATGCCACCACCACTTCCAGTCTCGAAGCAGTGCTCACGGTCGGCTGAGAGTGAAGCCGGTGGCGGGTCAGCGACGGCTGAGGCTGACCCCGAAGTCGCCGTCGTCGTCGGTGTACCAGGCCACCATCTCGAGACCGGCCGAGGCCATTTCGCGCTCCACACCGTCCTGACGGAACTTGGCCGAGATTTCGGTGCGGATCGTTTCACCCTCTTCGAATCCGATGTCGAGTCCGAGCGACGAGATGACGACGTGGTGGGACGTCTGACTCCTCAGGTGCATCTCGATCCACTCCGCTTGATCGTCCCAACAAGCCACGTGATCGAAGCGTTGGAGATCGAAATCTGCTCCCAAGTGGCCGTTGATCACGGCGAGCACGTTCTTGTTGAATGCCGCGGTGACCCCCGACGCGTCGTCGTAGGCATTCACCAGGCGGGTTCGGTCCTTCACCAGATCGGTGCCGAGGAGCAGATGATCGCCGGGGTGCATGGTGGCGGCCAGGGTGTCGAGGAAGCGAGCGCGGGCCACCGGCGCGTAGTTGCCGATCGTGCCCCCGAGCATCGCCACCAGTCGTCGCCCACCAGAAGGGATCAGAGGTATGTGGCGATCGAAGTCACCGGCCACTCCGTGAACCGCTAGCGATGGATACTCCTGGGCAAGCTTGTTGCAGCTGTCGCGAAGGAATGCCTCGCTCACATCGAACGGTATGAAGCGTTGGAGGTAGCCGTGAGCGACAGCCGAGTCGAGAAGCGCCCGCGTCTTGTCGGATGTCCCGGCGCCGAGTTCCACGAAGGTGTCGGCACCAGCGATCTCGATGATGGCATCTGACTCACGGAGCAGGATCTGGCGTTCGGCGCGAGTCGGGTAGTACTCCTCGAGCCGGGTGATCTCATCGAACAACACGCTGCCGGCGTGGTCGTAGAACCACTTCGGAGGCAGATCCTTGGGGTGAGCGGTGAGCCCATCGCGTACGTCGTCGCGAAGTGCGGCTTCGACGTCGGCAGCATCCATGTGGACATCGATGATCGGGACGAGGGAGGGAGTGTCCATCTTTGATTCAGCGTTTGGAGCGTCGGTAGATGGTCACTGCCTGTTTCACCGGCACGAGGTCGCGGCGGTACTCGCGGTGGGTCATCTCCACGGCGCGCTCGCTCTGTCGGAGGGTCTCGGCGAGCTCGATCTGGAGTTCGTGGATGGTGGCTTCCAGATCCATCACTCTCTGCACACCAGCCAGATTGAGGCCCTCATTGGTGAGCTCCTGAATCCGTTGGAGCAGCGCTATGTCGGCATCGGAGTAGCGCCGGCTGCCGCCGCCGGTGCGCGCCGGTTCGAGAAGGCCTTTTCGTTCGTAGATCCGAAGAGTCTGCGGATGTACACCCGCTAGCTCGGCTGCAACGGAGATCACATACACCGCTCGGTTGAATCGATCCTGGTCCATGTTGGGTGTTCTCCCTTCAGTTGTGGTGATGTCGTTCTGTCTTGATCATGGGCATGTCGTGGAAACCGTCCTAGATACCAAGGTAGGCACGAGGCGACTCGGGGGTTGCGGAGTCGAAGGCCTCGACGGCCTCGCGTTGTTCGTCGGTGAGTTTCTGGGGCACGGCGATGTCGACGGTGACCAGCAGGTCGTTGCCGTGACCGCGAACCCGGAAGGTTCGTCCGTTTCGGGTTCCGGCAGGGATCCGGATGGTGACCACATCGCCGCCGAGGGTCGGGACCTTGATGTCGGCTCCGAGCGCGGCCTCGGAGAACGTGATCGGCACGCTGATCGTCAGGTTGCTCCCGGAGCGTTCGAACAAGTTGTGGGCGGCAACGTGGGCCCTCACGAACAGATCGCCAGGAGGACCACCACCGAGGCCGGGTCCACCCCGACCCTTGAGTCGGATCCGCTGACCGTCCTTGACTCCGGCCGGAATCCTCACCTTGACGTCTCTCGGTCGGCGTTCGATGCCGCTGCCCTGGCAGGTGTGGCACGGCTCGTCGATGACGTTGCCTCGACCCGAACAGGTGGGACAGGGATGGCTCAGCGAGAAGAAGCCCTGATTCTCGTCGAGCACACCCGACCCCTCACATTGTGGGCATTTTCGGGGCGCCGAACCAGGTTCTGCTCCGACACCGGAACAGGTGCTGCAGGTGGCATCGCTGGTGAGATGGATGGTTGTCTCGAGACCGGCGACGGCGTCCTGGAAATCGTGTTGCTGGTGGGCGTCGAGATCGGAGCCCCTACGGGCTCCGCCGCCGGCGGGGCCTCCCCTCGATCGCCGACCGCCTCGACCGAACAGGCCACCGAGCAGGTCGCCTATGTCGTCCATTCCGACGTTGAAGCCTCCGGCTGGGCCGCCGGCCATGCCTCCGAGGCCGCCACCCAGAGGGCCGAGTCTCCGGACCTCGTCGTAGCTCTTTCGCTTGTCGTCGTCGCCCAACACGTCGTAGGCCGAGGAGACTTCCTTGAACCGTTCCTCGGCCTTGGTGTCGTCGGGATTGGCATCCGGGTGAAGCTTCCGGGCCAGCTTGCGATAGGCCTTCGTGATCTCCTTGGCAGACGCGGTTTGAGAGACCCCAAGGGTCTTGTAGTAGTCCTTCTCGAACCATTCGCGCTGCGGATCAGCCATCAACCCTTCACTTTCACCATCGCCGCTCTCAGCACGCGACCGTTCCAGGCGTAGCCCGACCGGAACACCTCGGACACAACCGGGGTGTCTTGGCCATCATCGGCTGGTTCGGTCATGGCGGCCTCGTGCCGGTTGGGGTCGAAGTGTTCGTCCTGGCCGGCGATCTGTTCGAGACCCTCACGCTCGAGCACCGCGATCAACTGATCGCGAATCGGCTCGATGCCCTCGGCACCATGTTGCACAGCGGCATCGATCGCGTCGAGCACCGGCAGTAGTTGAAGAGCGAGCCGAGACCCGGCCTGTTGCACCAGTTCGGTGTTGCGACGGTCGGATTGCTTCCGGTAGTTGGCGAACTCCGCGCTGACCCGTTGGAGATCGGCCAGGTAGGAGTCGGGTTCGGATTCGACAGTCTCGTCTTCGACGTCGGGAGTGCCCTCGATGCCGGATTCACCCTCGATGTCGGGGGTGGGCTCGATATCGAGTTCGTCGGAGACAGCGTCGTCGGCAACCGGATCGGCGCCTTCATCGCGCGGTTCGGAGTCGGTGCCCTCGGGATTTCCCCGGGGCTTGGACTTGCTCACGCTTCGTCGCCCTCGCTGTCGTCGGCAGTGCTGTCGCCGGCGCTGTCGTCGCTGTCGTCATCGACGATTTCGGCATCGACCACTTCATCGTCGGCCGGTGCGCTCGCTTCGGCAGCAGCCTCGCGTTCCTGCTGCGCGGCGGCCTCGTACAGACGCTGCCCGAATTCCTGGCTGGCGTTCATGAGGTCCTCGGTTGCTGTCTTGATCGCCTCCGTGTCGGTGCCTTCGAGTGCGGTCTTGGCATCGGCAAGCTTGGCTTCGATGGTCGACTTCTCTTCCTCGGTGACGGCGTCGGACTGGTCCTTGAGCATCTTCTCGGTCTGATAGACGAGCCCGTCGGCGGTGTTGCGAACCTCGGCCTCTTCCTTACGAGTCCGATCCTCCTCGGCGTGGGCCTCGGCATCCTTGACCATGTTGTCGATGGCATCCTTGTCGAGGGACGACTGACCGGTGATTGTCATCGACTGTTCCTTGTTGGTGGCGCGGTCCTTGGCCGACACGTGGACGATGCCGTTGGCATCGATGTCGAAGGTGACCTCGATCTGGGGGACCCCACGCGGGGCCGGTGGCAGATCGACCAGTTGGAACTTGCCGAGGGTCTTGTTGTAGGCGGCCATCTCGCGCTCACCCTGCAGGACGTGGATCTCGACCGACGGCTGGTTGTCGTCGGCGGTGGTGAACGTCTCACTCTTACGGGTCGGGATCGTGGTGTTGCGTTCGATGAGGGTCGTCATCACTCCGCCCTTGGTCTCGATCCCGAGCGACAGGGGTGTCACGTCGAGAAGGAGGACATCCTTGACCTCGCCCTTGAGCACACCAGCCTGGACCGCAGCACCGATGGCTACGACCTCATCGGGGTTGACCGTCTTGTTGGGCTCCTTGCCGGTGAGCTCGATCACCATGTCGGCGACGGCCGGCATGCGTGTTGAGCCACCGACCAGCACGACGTGGTCGAGCTCGCCCTTGCTCATGCCGGCGTCCTTGATCGCCTGTTCGAATGGGGTCTTGCACCGGGCCAGAAGATCGGCGGTGAGTTCCTGGAACTTCGATCGGGTCAGCTGGAAGTCGAGGTGCAGCGGGCCGGCGTCGGTTGCGGTGATGAACGGCAGGTTGATCTGCGTGGTTTGAGTCTGCGAGAGCTCAACCTTGGCCTTCTCGGCGGCTTCCTTGAGCCGCTGCATGGCCATCGGGTCGGAGCTGAGGTCGACGCCGTGGTCACCCTTGAACGAGCTGACCAGCCAGTCGATGACCTTCTCGTCCCAGTCGTCGCCACCAAGGGCGGTGTCGCCGTGGGTGGACTTGACCTCGAACACGCCGTCGCCGATCTCGAGGATCGACACGTCGAAGGTGCCGCCTCCGAGGTCGAATACCAAGATGGTCTGCTCGGTGTCCTCCTTGTCGAGGCCGTAGGCGAGCGCGGCTGCGGTGGGCTCGTTGATGATCCTCAGGACCTCGAGACCAGCGATCTGACCGGCCTCCTTGGTGGCGGTGCGCTGGGCGTCGTCGAAGTAGGCCGGAACGGTAATCACGGCCTGGGTGACGGAGTCGCCGAGGTAGTCCTCGGCGTCGCGCTTGAGCTTCATCAGCGTTCGGGCCGAGATCTCCTGGGAGGTGTAGGCCTTGCCGTCGATATCGACCGACCAGTTGGTGCCGATCTGGCGCTTGACCGAACGAATGGTGCGTTCGGGGTTGGTGATCGCCTGACGTTTGGCGACTTCACCAACGAGAACTTCGCCGTCCTTGGCGAACGCGACCACCGACGGGGTGGTGCGCGAGCCCTCGGAGTTGGCGATCACGACAGGATCGCCTCCCTCAAGGACTGATACGACTGAGTTGGTTGTGCCGAGATCGATTCCGACGGCCTTTGCCATGGTTGCCTTCTCTTCTCTTTGGTTTCTTTGGTTTCTTTGGAATCTGCTTTGGATTCCTTACAACTGAACCGCACTGTAGCAACGTCTATTCCCGTTTACACCGAAAAGTTGAGTGTTAGACCATCAAGTTTTGCCCAACAGTCGCTCGCGGCATGAATTCGGGCGCACGAACCTGGTGGCGACCACACAACCCCGCTGGACTACGGTGCACCCATGAGCACCCTGATCCTGGTTCGTCACGGACGCAGCGAGTGGAACGAAAAGAACCTCTTCACCGGATGGTACGACTGTCCACTGATCGAAAAGGGTCGCGAAGAGGCCCGAGCCGCCGCACCACTCATGATCGATGCCGGACTCCTCCCCGATGTGGTTCACACCTCACTGCAGCAACGCGCCATCGAAACCGCCGAGATAGTGCTCGCCGGACTCGACCGACGCTGGATTCCCGTGCGGCGAAGCTGGCGTCTCAACGAACGGCACTACGGCGACCTCACCGGGCTCGACAAGGCCGAAACCCTGGAGCGACACGGCGCCGAGCAGCTCCAGATCTGGCGCAGAAGCTACGGCTCTCCCCCACCCCCGATCAGCCTCGACAACCCCTTCAACCCCAACACCTCACCCGCCTACGCCTCACTGCCTCCAGAGCTACTGCCCGAGACGGAGTGCCTTGCCGATGTGGTCGACCGGATGCTCCCCTACTGGTACGACTCGCTGGTGCCCGACCTCCGACTCGGCCGCACCGTTCTGGTCGTGGCCCACGGCAACAGTCTTCGTGCCCTCGTCAAGCATCTCGACTCGATCGCCGACGACGAAATCCCCTCTCTCAACATTCCCACCGGAATGCCTCTGCTCTACGAACTCGACGACGACATGCGTCCACGCGAGGCCCTCCATCCCCTGGCCCGGGCCCTCGACCCCGAGGCGGCCGCGGCAGGAGCCGCTGAGGTGGCTGCGCAGGCCGAGAAGAGCTGAGCCCCAGGCCCGGCCAGACAGACCAGACAGGTCCAAGTCCTCAAGACCGACGGAGCAGATCCGACTAATAGAGTCATGGGGAGAGTCAGAAACAGCAGCTATGGAGTGGTCCTGGCCGGACTGCTGATGCTGACCATGTTGATCGGCGGAACCGCTGTTGTCACCGTGAATCTCGGCGCACGCAAGAGCACCACGGCCCTCGCGGAACGCGCGGCCCCGGCATCTCTGCTCGTTCTCAATCTCGACAGGGACGCCTACCAAGCTCAGCTGTACCTCGAACGAGTGGTGGTGCTCGAAGCAGCGGGCGCTGATTCCGTCTCCGAGAGAGTATTCCTGGCTCAGAATCTCGGGCAGTTGACCGGGCCGCGCTGGATCGAGTTTCGGGAACTGGGGAAAGAGTTGGGCCACCGGCTACCCGAAGAGGCCATTCACGCCGACATGTTCGAGGCCGATCGCGAAATCTGGATGGCCACGGTCGACCGCGTAATCGAGACCGAACCCGGCCCCCAGCGCGACCGGCTCCTACACGATGCCGCCGTTGAGTTCGAAACCATGCGCGACCACCTCGATGTGCTTGAAGAAGAGCACTACGAGCCACTGATCGAGTCGCTCGGACGCGATGCCGTACACGGGCTCGACCTCAACGCAACCATCACCACGCTCGCGGTCCTCACCTCGCTCGCGCTGACGGCTCTGCTCGCCGGCAACAACATCGCCTCCCTCAGGAGACAGGCTCGGGAGCACGGATCACGTGAAGCGGTCTTGGTCGAGGACGCCGACCGCCAGCAATTCGAAACCAAGTTTCGACGGGCTCTCGAAATGGCACAGACCGAGGAGACGGCGATCCTCGTGGTGGCGAAAGCCAGTGGGCAGCGACTGGTCGACACCGAGTTGAATTCGCTTCTGATCGCCGACCAGCCGATGTCACGGCTGGCCACGGCATACCAGGACAGTCACGGCGACGCCCCGGGATGCGGAGTCAATTCACCGGAGGACTGCCGCGCGCTGGTCACCGGTTCTCAGCAGAACTTCACCGACAGCACCGCCCTCGATGCCTGCCCCCATCTGGCCGAGCGTGACGACATCCAACGATCGGCGACCTGCACCCCGATCAGCATAAACGGACGTGCTGCTGGGGTGCTCCACACCACCCGGCTCACCGCAAACCGTTTCACCAACGACGACGAGACATCTCTGGCGACCATCGCCGATCACGTCGGCATACGCCTCAGCGTGCTCCGCAACGAAGCCCTCGCTTCGATACAAGCGAGCACCGACCCCCTCACCGGCCTCGCCAACCGACGCTCGTTCGAGGTCGAGGCCCAGCGCCTCTCGTCCCAATCGGAGCGACTCGCGGTACTCATGATCGACCTCGACCGTTTCAAGGAACTCAATGACACCCACGGCCATGAAGCCGGCGACCGGGCCCTGCGGCTGTTCGCCGATGCCGTTCGTGATGTCACCACCCCGGAGACTTCGGTGTCTGCTCGATGGGGAGGCGAGGAGTTCATAATCGCCGCGGCCGGACTCGATGTCGATGCTGGTGTCAGGCTGGCCGAACAGTTGCGTGACGCCTTGGCCGTGCGGCTCATCGACGGCACGTCACCGGCATTCACCGTGAGCATCGGGGTGGCCTCCCTCTCGGCGAGCGAAGAGATGTCCATCGCCACTCAGTCAGCCGACCGGGCTCTCTACGAGGCCAAGCGGGCCGGACGTGACCGGGTCAGGATCGCGGTCGACTGACCACCTGGCTGGCGGCCACCGTGTCGACGCCATAACCACTGCCGCCATGCTCGATCACGTCGAGTCCCTGCATCTCTTCCTCGGGTTCGACTCGCAGACCAAGGGTCCGGTCGAGAACGGCGAACAGCACCGCAGTGGTCGTCGCCACCCAGACCACGACGATCAGCACCAACAGTGACTGCACCACGAGTTGGTCGAATCCGCCGCCGTAGAAGAGGCCGGCGCTCTCCCGACCCAAGAATGCGTCGTCGTAGCGGGCGAACAGTCCAACGGCCAACGTGCCCCAGATTCCGCAGACACCATGCACCGAGACCGCTCCGACCGGATCATCGATCCTGGCGCGATCAAAGAAGAGAACCGAGAACACAACGAGGAGTCCGCCTACGAATCCGATCACCAGAGCCGCCCACGGCTCGACCGACCCCACCGGAGCGGTGATGGCGACCAGACCAGCGAGCACTCCGTTCCCGGCCATGGCCACGTCGGGCACACCTGAGCGCCACCAGATGAGAACAACCGCCCCCGCTGCACCGGCTGCGCCGGCCAGAAAGGTGTTCAGGGCGAGGAACGGCACCTGAAGATCGGCGGCCAACTCCGAACCGGCGTTGAAACCGAACCAACCGAACCAGAGAATGAAGACTCCGAGCATCGCCATGGGGATGTTGTGACCGGGGATGGCATGGCCCGGACCGTTCTTCGCGTAGCGACCGAGTCGTGGCCCGAGAAACATCGCCCCCATCAGCGCGGCAACCCCGCCGGTCAGGTGAACGACTGCCGACCCGGCGAAGTCGGAGTAGACGGCATCGCCGATGGAGATGTCGGCGATGAGGCCCTGGCCCCAGGTCCAGTGGACCACCACCGGGTAGATCACCGCGGTCATCACCGCCGCGAAGGCCAGGTAGGCGGGGAACCGCGTGCGCTCGGCCATGGCACCCGACGCGATCGTCACCGCGGTGGCAGCGAACACGGCCTGGAAGAAGAAGCTCACCGCTGGGGTGAGCGTCGAGGTCAGCCCACCCGGGGTGTTGAGAACACCCGGATCGGCGCTGTGGGCAAGAAAGAAGTCGCTGGTTCCGCCCCACCACGTGTCGGTCGACGCGAAAGCGATGCTGTAGCCAACCGCAAAGAAGCAGATCGCACCGATCACCGCGTCGGCGAGGTTCTTGGCCATGATGTTGCTCACGTTCTTGGAGCGAGTGAGCCCGGCCTCCACCAGAGCGAACCCCGCCTGCATCAAGAACACAAGGGCGCCGGCAATCAGCACCCACAGATTGTCGAGAACGATCTGGGTGGCTGTTGGTTCCTGGGCGCCGGCCGGCGATGCCGCCAGCACCGCCACCAAGACCGCCAACGGCACCACGTACAGCAGCTTCCATCTCATCGCTGTGTCCCCTCTGACCGACCATTCGACAACTCGACTTCCACGACCGGCAACGTAGACAGCCGGTGTTTCGTGGCTGTTTCGTCACTGTGAACGACCGATGTGGCGACGTAGGCTCGTCAATCGAACGAGACTTCACCCGACCGACCAAGTGCTCGACCGGCCACGGAAACCAGGAGCGACTGTATGGGCCTCTTTTCAAAACGATCACGACGCAAGGCCGCCGAGCAGGAAGACCTTCTGGAATACGTCCTCGCCGATCAGGACCTCGACGCCGACGGCAACATCGAAGACCCGAAGGACCTCGAACGAGAATCACTTCGATATCTCGAAATCCCCGGCGCCGATCTTCGCTACGCCAACCTCCGCAACGCCGACCTCTCCGACACCGATCTCTCCGGCGCCGACCTCCGCAACGCCGACCTCTCATGGGCTCGTCTCGACCGGGCCAACCTCACCGAAGCCAACCTCAGCCGGGCCCGAATGATCGATGCCACCCTCCAGGACGCCAATCTCACCGACGCCGACTTCTCAATGGTCACCGGCCTACTGCCCGAGTGCATGAAGGGGGCCTCGATATCTGACGACACGAAGTGGCCGTCGGGGTTTTCGCCCGATATCCCTCGCCGGGGTCCTCTCCTTCACGACTGAGTTCGTGAAATCAGATATCGAGTTCGGATATCGGGCCGTCGAACACAACCTCGCCCTGTTCGAGCATCACAGCCCGATCAAACACGCCGAACATCTGAGGGTCGTGAGTGGCGACGAGCACCGCTCCCCGCTCCTCACGCACCTCTGAGATCAGCTCCAGCAATGTCTCGCGGCCGGTGCCATCAAGACCGGAGAAGGGCTCATCGATGGCCAGCACCGCGAAGGGCCGGCACAGTCCGATCGCGATCGATGACTTCTGACGCAGACCTCGGCTGAAGGTCGAGGGAAGATCGTCGACTCTGCTGCTCAGCCCGAGTCGCTCGATCAGCTCCTCGGCGTCGTGCGCGGTGGGGGTCGAGCCGTGGAGATGGCTCAGGTACTCGATGTGTTCCCAGAGACTGAGGTCGTCGTAGAGCACAGGATGATCCGGGAGATACGACATGGCCGCTCGGGCCGCCGCCGAGCCCGCCGTGGAACCCGCGATCCTGACCGACCCCTCGCTCACATCGGCAACCCCGGCAGCCAACGACAACAGAGTCGACTTCCCCGATCCGTTGTGACCCACCAGAGCGACCGCTTCTCCGGCCGCCACCGAGAACGACACCGGACCGACCGCGATCACATCGCCGTAGTGCTTTTCGACTTCTTTGAACTCGAAAGCGTCGGGATCGGGGCGGGCCTTCTTCTTGCGTCGTCCCGACTCGTCACTGCGACTCTCTCTACTCATCACGTTCTTCCTTGCTGAGCGACCGCTGCGGCCTCGAAGAATCCGTCTCTGAACCGGATCCAACTGAACACGATGCCACCGGCGATCACGACGAAGATCCCCATGTTGACAGTGGGAGACGCCACCGCGTCGCCCGATCGGGCCGCGCCTCGAGCAAACATCACCGGCACCACACCAAGGGTGGCGACGGCCGGCGGCCAGAGAAGCTTGAAAAGAACTTGGGGGCCGGCCAACTCGGGCGGCACCGCCACCGATGAGACATTGGAACCAACCCGTTGGATGCTGAGAGCGCCCGCACCCACGGCCACCAACACAGCCGGCAACGTCGCCACCAGCATCGAAATGAGAAGGTCGGTCGAGCGCGAAGCAACCACGGCTGCTGAGGTGGCCACCAGCCAGATCGGGATCATGGCAACGGCGGCCCCGACGAGATGCTCGACGAGTATCCGGCCGGATTCCAACGGCATGGTCTCCATGACACTGGGATGATCGACCTCCTGGCCGTAGGGCTCCACCACCTCAAGGCTCACCAGATACAGCAACACCCCTGCCCCGGCGATCAGCACTGTGGTGCCATGCCACACGCCGGCGATGCTCAGCCCGATAGCCACGCTGAGGCCGGCAACGCGTGTGAGTCGGCGGTTGGGCCAACGCATGTAGCTCCGCAGATCGCGGGTGAGTACCGGGAATCGAGGGCCGAGTCTGCGAAGTGCCGGCCTGAGCAGAGGCCGCTGTCGTGGCAGCTCGAATGCCAACTGACGGCGCAACAGGATCAGCGAACGAAGGTCCTGTTGCGACAAGGCGAAACGGATCTGGCGAATCAGAACGGCCCGTCGACGAATCCTTTCGACGCTCACACCCTCGACAGCACGCACGCCGACGACTGCGACAATCACAACGGCGGCAATGACCGTGAGGTGAACCACCTCACCAACCAGCGGCCAGAGCGCTACCCGGCCCATGAAACTCAGAGGCGAGGTATCGATGTCGAACCAGACATCGGCCACCGACCAAGCCGCTACCGTCATCCAACTGGCAGTGACGATCGGGCCGCTACGACGATATCCGGAAACCACCAAAGCACAGCCGACCGCCAGAACCCCGACGGCTGCACCGGTGAGCGCGGCACCGAATACCCACTCTGTCCTGGTTCCAGGCAAGCGCCGCGCCGCTAGTTCGCCTGCGGCCGCGCCGAGTACCCCCGCGATGCCCGCGGCCGAAAGGAGCAGCTTTCGTACCGGGCGCTGGAGAGCATCGGCCCGGCTCAGCGGAGACAAGAGAATGTGGTGAGCATCGACATCGTCGATGGTGAGTGGACCGCCGTTGGCCCCGGAACGCATGGCCGCAGCCATCACCGCGGCAATCCCCAGGCCGACCCACTGGCTGCCGTGACTACTGAGCCATCGAACAGTGTTCTCGCCGATCGGAGCCTCATCGACGGCACCGAGGGCGAGAAAGAAGCCGAACAGGCCGAACAGCACGGTGACGTAGGCGCGATACGCGAGATCCGACTTGTCCATGCCCTGCAGATGTCTGCTGCGACGGGCGTCGCGCAGCTCCGAAAGCGCTTCGTTCATGTCGATGGTCATGTTTGCGATGCCACGTTCGGCCTCACCGGGCGAGTTGTTTCAACGGCTCTGGATGGTAACGGCGAATGGGTCGCTGAGGTGTCGGCGGCGGGTGCGAACCGTGGGCCGTCGAGCCGCTATCGTCTCGGCAGCCATGAACACTCGACTGAAGCCCCATCACTACGTCATTGGCCTCGGTGTAGGTGTAGCCGCCTTCACCGCAGCCTCCGGGATCGTTCCCCTGTTCACCGAATTCCACGACTCGAGTCCGGTGTCTCGTGAGGTGTTCGTAAACGTCCCCAGCTCGCTGATGTTCGCGTTCTACACATTGATTCCGGTGCTGCTGGTCTATGGCGCCGTCATGTTCGCCAACCGGGTCAAGAACTGGGAACGAGGCCGGCCCGAAAACCGTCGCACCACCGTCAAGAACGCGCCACGCCGACTCGCCGACTTCCGAGCCGGTGTCTACATGAGGACCCTGCTTCGCGAGCCCGGCGCCGGGATCATGCACTCGATGATCTACTTCGGATTCCTCGTGCTGTTGGGAGTCACCACTGCTCTCGAGGTCGATCACCAGCTCCCCGAGGAAGCCAAGTTCCTTCACGGTGACGTCTACCGGGCCTACGCCGCGGTGGGCGATGCCGCCGGACTCGTCTTCTTCGTCGGAATCGTGTGGGCGATCATTCGTCGATACGGCCCGACTCCATGGCGGCCCTACCGCATCAGCATCAAGACCCGCCCCGAACACGCCGTGATCCTCGGCGTGTTCTTCGCCATCTCCATCACCGGTTTCGGCACCGAGGCGTTCCGTATCGCCGCCGAGGGTTCGCCCGACTTCGAGAAGTGGAGCTTCATCGGTTACCCGCTGGCGCAGACGCTCGACAACGTCGACAGCGTCCACGGCTGGCATCAAGCCTGGTGGATGGTCCATGTCGTGAGCTTCATTGCCTTCTTGGTGATTCTCCCCACCACCATGCTCCGCCACATGTTCACCTCGCCTCTCAACATGTATCTCAAGGACAAGGACCGTCCCAAGGGTGCGATGAAGTCGATGCCCGATCTGGTCTCCGGGGAGACCGAACTCGAAACCTTCGGGGCGTCGGTCATCGAGGACTTCACATGGAAGCAACTCCTCGACACCGACGCCTGCACCATGTGCGGTCGCTGCACCAGCGTGTGCCCGGCCCACGCCACCGGCAAGCCTCTCGATCCGCGTGAAATCGTGCTCAAGACCGGTGAGGTCATGGCGCGAACCGGCAACCCGGTGGTCACCCCTCCGCTCGGTGGCGAAGGCGAGATCAAGGTGTCGTCCGAATCGATCTTCGAACGCATCACCACCGACGAACTGTGGTCCTGCACCTCCTGCAAGGCCTGCGACGAGATCTGTCCGGTCAACATCGAGATCCTCGACAAGATCCTCGACATGCGCCGCTACCTCACCTTGATGGAGTCCGACTTCCCGTCGGAGCTCGGACAGGCCTTCCGGGCCATGGAAAATTCGTCCAACCCCTGGGGCATGAGCCAGACCGAACGCTCCGACTGGGCCAGCGATCTCGAAGGCGTGCAGATCATCGACGGCGGCGACCCGTTCGAGGCCGAATACCTCTATTGGGTCGGATGTGCCGGCTCGTTCGACGACAAGAACAAGAAGGTCACCCGGGCCATGGCTCAGCTTCTCGAGCGGGCCGGAGTCGACTATGCGATTCTCGGCCCATCGGAGAGTTGCACCGGCGACTCGGCCCGACGTTCCGGCAACGAGTACCTCTTCCAGATGCTTGCCGGCCAGAACGTCGAACAGCTCAACGCCATGGGCGTGAAGAAGATCATCACCCAGTGCCCCCACTGCTTCAACACGCTGGCCAATGAGTATCCCCAACTCGGCGGCCACTACGAGGTGGTGCATCACAGCCAGTTCCTCGAATGGTTGGTCGATCAGGGGCGGCTCGACCTGTCGGAGGCCCGGCTCGAGGAGCGCGTCGTCTACCACGACTCCTGCTACCTCGGTCGCCACAACGACGTCTACATGGCCCCCCGCAAGGTGCTCGGTCAACTCGGCGGCATCGAAGTGGTGGAAGCCGAACGCAACGGCACCAAGGGCATGTGCTGTGGTGCGGGCGGAGCCCGGATGTGGATGGAAGAAACCATCGGCGTCAAGATCAACGACGACCGTGCCGAGGAACTCATCGCCACCGGTGCAAGTCGGGTCGCGACTGCTTGCCCCTTCTGCTACATCATGATGGACGACGGCGTGAAGGCGGCCGGCAAGGAAGAAGAAGAGGTGAGGGTGGCCGATATCGCCATCCATGTCCTCGATGCCATCAAAGCCGGGGAGCTGTCGGCTGGCTCGGCTGGTTCGGCTGGCTCCACGAATTCTGCCACCTGACCTTCGCCGACCGAGATAGCGTCGGCGCGTGCCCGACAACACCACGGCCGATGGGCCGGTCATTCTCGTCATCGACAACTACGACTCGTTCGTCTACATCTTGGTGCAGTACCTCGGTGAACTTGGCGCCCGGCCGGTGGTTCGGCGCCACGACGAAATCGACATCGACGGCATCACCGAACTCGGCCCCGATGGGATTCTCATATCACCGGGGCCCGGGACTCCCGACGGTGCCGGCATCTCCATGCAGATCCTCGCTCAACTCGCCGGCAGCGTTCCCATCTTCGGGGTGTGCCTCGGCATGCAGTGCATAGGCCAGGCGTTCGGGGGATCAGTGGTGCGGGCTCCCCAGGTCATGCACGGCAAGACCTCGTTCATTCGCCACCAGGGTCAAGGAGTCTTCGAGGGTTTGCCGCAGCCTCTCGAGGCCACCCGCTATCACTCGCTGATCGTCGAACGCTCGACGGTTCCCGACGCTCTCACCATCACTGCCGAAACCGACGACGGTGTGGTGATGGGGCTACGCCATCGTGATCTCGACATCGAGGGCGTGCAGTTCCACCCCGAATCGGTGCTCACCCACAGCGGCCACGATCTGCTGAGCAACTTCTTGAGCCGCTGCAGCTGACCTCCGGTGACTGCAGGCTGACCTCGTGGTCCTACGGTGGAGCAGTCGTAGTGGTCGGAGCGGTGGTGGTGGTGGTAGTAGTCGTGGTGGTGGTGGTCGGAGGGGCGGCGGCCTCACCGACAACGATCGTCACAGTTTCTCCGACATTGACCTCGACGAAGGCCGCCGGACTCTGGCTCAGCACCCGGTTGACATCGGCTGATCCGAAAGGCACTTCTTGGAAGGTGATCTGAGGCACGAGCCCCTCGTTTTCCAGACGGGTGCTGGCAACGTCGGCCAGGAGGTTCTCCACCGCTGGGACCTGAACCTGAGGAACTCCGGTCGATACCACGACCGTGACCGCACTGTTGGCGTCGACCAGATTGCCGGCCTCGGGGATCGTGCCGATGACGTCGCCGGCCGGAACCGTGTCGGATGCCTCGTCGGTCTGCCCATCGGGGCGTAGCCCGGCGTCCTGCAGCTGGGTGATGGCAACAACAACCGACTTGCCCGAGACGTCGGGGATCGGAACCGATGCCGGACCCAAGCTGATCGTTATGACCACAGGCTGACCGGAGTTGAGTTCGGTGCCGGCGACAGGGTCTTGGGTGACGATCGTGCCGGCTTCGAACGGACTCTCCTCATTCAGCGTCTGCACCACATAGCCGCGTTCCTCGAGAAGGGTTCGGGCCACCTCGAGAGTCTGGCCGACCACTCCCGGAACCGAGGTGGCCGATCCGCTGCTCACGGTGACGGTGACCACCTGACCGGGCTCGACCCGGCGGCCCGCCGGCGGCGACTGCTCAAACACTTCATCGACCGGGATGACGTTGTTGGTGGCGAATTCGATTTCGATCTCGAGATCGAGCTCGATGAGCTCGGAGCGCGCGTCGTCGACGAGATCGCCGATCAGTTGGGGGATCTCGACCGCTGTTGCCGTAGGCGGGCCGGGATCGTCCGCACCGTCGCCGAAGCCCATGGTCCGGGCAAACGCCACGACCAGGAATCCGAGCACGCCGACCAGCAAGGCCAAGCCGAACACGAGTCCGACCGTGCGCTTCCAGTCGTCCTGTCGGGGCGGTTCGTCGTCGTAGTAGGCGAATCCCGACGGGTATTGCGAAGCGATTGCGGCCTGGGAACCAGTGTCGGCCGGTTGCGCCGGAACGACCTGAGTGGGAGGGGCAGACTCAGCGGCGGCCGGGGATGGCGTCGCGGCTGCAGCAGCCGCGGCTGCACCGGCCGCGGCAGCCGCGCCCGGAATCTTGTGGGCGCCGGCCAGGTAGCGGCTGAGGTCGGACTTGAGATCGCTGGCGGCCGGATAACGGTTGGCGGGGTTCTTGGCCAACAGCTTCATCGTGATGGCTTCGAGCGACTGGGGCAGATTGACCCCGCGCTCCCCCAGCGACTCCGGCTTCTCCTGAACGTGCTTGTAGGCAACCCCGACCGGCGTGTCGGCCTGGAAAGGGGGATTCCCCGACAGCATCTCGTAGAGCACGACACCCAACGAGTAGAGATCGCTTCGGCCGTCGAGCTGCTTTCCCTGGGCTTGCTCAGGCGAGAAGTAGGTGGCGGTGCCCATCACCGAACCGTGCTGGGTGAGCCCATCCTCGGCCGTACCGACGAGAGCCGTGGCTATCCCGAAATCGGCGACCTTCACCTTGCCGTCGTCGGCGATCAAGATGTTGCCGAGCTTCACGTCTCGGTGAACTATCCCTGCTTCATGGGCCAACACCAGAGCCGCAGCCACATCGGCGGCGATCTCAGCGGCTCGATCGGGATGCAATGGTCCGGTGGAACGAATGACGTCGGCCATGCTGCGGCCAGCGACGTATTCCATGACGATGTAGTACGTGCCTCGTTCCTGACCCCAGTCGTAGACCCCGACGATGTTGGGGTGATTGAGGTTGGCGGCGGCCTGAGCTTCCCGACGGAATCGCTCGACGAAGCTCGGATCGTTGGCGAACTCAGGGAAAAGAACCTTGAGAGCGACCTCGCGATCGAGCAATTCGTCGCGCGCCAGATAGACGTCGGCCATGCCCCCACGGGCAATATGGCGAAGTAGTTCGTAACGGCCGTTGAATACGGTTGGGCCCTGTTCGGACATGGCGACTGATTCTACCGGCGATGAGGCCCGCCACTCGCCCACGACCTCATCTGCTCAACTCGTCTGCTCAGCTCACGCCCATCACCGCTTCGAGAACGGCTCTGGCGATCGGGGCCGCCACTCGCCCACCGGTTTGCTCGCTGGCCCCGTCCTGAGCCTCGACGATCACCGCCACGGCAACCTCAGCCGCACCACCCGGCGGTCCGGCGAACCCGACAATCCAAGCGTGGGAGTTGGGTGGGCTGGTTCCGAGTTGAGCGGTACCGGTCTTGCCGCCGACCACCAGTCCAGGAATAGCGAGTCCGCGTGCGGTGCCGGATGTGGCGACGTTGATCATGGCGTTGCGCATGGTCTGCGCGATTGCCCTCGAGCTCACCACCCGCCAGATCTCCGGATCAGCCGAGGAGTAGATCTCCCCGTCGGCCGCGGCGATACTCGACACCACATAGGGAGACATCAACAAGCCATCATTGGCAATCGCCCCTGCCACCATCGCCATCTGCAGCGGTGAAGCAGCCACATCGTTCTGTCCGATCGACGCCTGCGACAGTCGGGCCGTGTCCTCGTAGACCCCGACATCACCGTTGGGAAGCTCAGGCGGATCGGTCTCCTCGACCCCCTCCTCCCCTTCCTCGACCGTCTCAGCGCGGTAGAACTGCACATCGGCCAGACGATCGCCGTAGTCCGTCGGGAATCGAGACTCGGCCGCCGCCGGCAGATCGATCGGCGGAACATCGTTGAAGCCGTACCTCTCCGCTGTGGCGATCATCGAATCCGGACCCACCCACTCGGCCCCGATCTCGGCGAACGCCGTATTGCACGACACCGTCAGGATCTCCACGAGATTGCCGCCACAGGTCGCGCCGGCGAAGTTCGCTATCGGTCGGCCCGCTGGTATCGGCTGGTAGGAATCAGAATCGGGCATGACCGGCGACGTGGCTGTGACCCGGCCGGTGGTCAGGGCCGCGGTTGCCGTGACCAGCTTGAAGGTCGAACCCGGGAAGAAGAGCTCACGAAACGACTTCGCCAGCAACGGGTTGGCGGGATCGGCCAGCAGGTCCTCGTAGGCCTGATTGGCTGAGGCGCCATCGGCTGCAGCCAACAGGTTGGGATCAAAGGTCGGCCAGGTCCACAGAGCCAAGACCGCCCCGGTGCGAGGATCGAGAGCCACCACCGAACCCCGCTGCTCCCCGAGAGCATCACGAGCCACCCGCTGCACATCGGCTCGGATCGTGAGGTTGAGGGTGGCTGTCGTGTCTCGGTGGCGAAACAGATCACCGATCGAACGCACC
Organism: Acidimicrobiales bacterium; assembly: GCA_029263235.1. Lineage (GTDB taxonomy): Bacteria > Actinomycetota > Acidimicrobiia > Acidimicrobiales > Aldehydirespiratoraceae > SZUA-87. Next base: position 23,976 of record JAJCXW010000005.1, on the reverse strand, counting down.
TGCTGATCGAGACTCGATCCGGCCAACTCATCGTTGTACTGACGCTCCAGGCCAGTGGCACCGACATTGAGTGACTGGTAGCCGACGACATGGGCGAAGAGTTCACCCTCGGGATATTCCCGAATGTTGTCGAAGGATCCACTGCTCGGAATCGATCGGGCGACCACAACAGCATCGGCAGCCATGATGGGCCCACGCTCCTGGCCGAACTCGCGGATCAGTCCACGAGTATTGATCGGATTCTCGCGGAGCCGCTCGGCCCCGAAGAACTGAACCCGATTGAGCTGCGCGAACAGGATCAGATACAGAACCCCGAATACGAGACCGAGTCGACCGATTCGTTTGTTCACGGCCTGTCTCCCGGTGCGACGGTTCGCTGCTCATGCGACATCCGCATCAGCAGCGCCAGAAGCACGTAGTTCGACACGAGCGACGAACCGCCGTAGCTCACGAACGGGAGGGTGATTCCCGTGAGAGGCACCACTCTCAGCACCCCACCCATGATCACGAAGGCCTGGACACCGAGCAGCGTGGTTAGCCCGACAGCAAACAACTTCTCGAACCCGCCGCGGGCTCGAAGCGCGATCCGCAGGCCCGACCCGATGAGCACCAGGAAGGACATCAGCACCGCCACCGAGCCGGCCAATCCCAGTTCCTCACCAATGGCGGCGAAGATGAAGTCGCTTTCGGCGAACGGAACCCGACCCGGCTCACCGCGGCCAAGGCCCGTGCCGGTGAGTCCGCCATCGGCGAGAGCGAACGACGCCTCCACGATCTGGAATCCGGCGCCTCTCGGATCAGCCCACGGGTCGAGCCAGATATCGACCCTCTGCTGCACGTGAGCGAAGGTGCTCCACGCCATGAGGGCGCCCCCGGCGAACAGCGCCGATCCGATCGCCAGAAACACCGCCCGCTCCGACGCGATCCAGAGAACCACCACAAAGAGAGCGAAGAACAGCAGCGACGAACCGAGGTCCTTCTCGAAAGTCATGATCGCCAGCGAAACGCCCCAAGCCAGCAGTATCGGGGCCAGATCGCGAAGCTCTATTCGGGTACGAAGAAGCTCGCGGGAGTCGACCAGGTACGCCGCGAAGAAGGCCGCTAGAGCAATCTTGGCGAACTCGCCCGGCTGGAAGTTGACCGGCCCGACGCTGGCCCAAATTCGAGCCCCGTTGATACTGCGCCCGAGCCCTGGCACCAGCGGCAACACCAACAAGGAGACCCCGACGAGCCCCAGCAAGTAGCGATAGCGGGTCAGCATCCTCGTTCGAGGCACGAACACCAGGGTCATCGTGAACGCCGCGATGCCGACCGCCGTCCAGATCGCCTGCAGGCCGGCGAGATCAGATCCCCCGTCGACATCGCCGGTGAGGCGGGCGATCATCACGTAGCCGATGCCATTGAGAAACAGGGCCATCGGCAACAGCACCGGGTCGGCCGCCGGAGCGAACCGACGGGTGACGACATGGGCCACCACCAACAGCACCAGCATCCAGGCAAGGAACGGGCCGAGCGTCGAAGGAAGTGTCGAGGTGCCGCTGAGACTTGCCAGCGCGAACACGAATACCAGGCCGACCATCGCGATCAGACCGAGTTCGACCCGACGAGGGTGGATGGCGGCGATCTCGGGTTTGATCCGCCCGAGACCTGCCGGGTCGACGGCACGCCACGCGCGCCGTACCCGACCCACGAGAATCACGGCTGCTGGTTCTCGGCCCGCACGAACAACTCGAACCCGTACTGCTTGGCCTCGTCGAGAGAATCGAACTGCACGCCGTCGGACACCTCGTCGAGGTCCGACGGAGCGAGGTCGGCCACAGATACCTGAACCGATTCCTCGAATGTGGGATCGAACCAGAGCACACCATCGGGGCGGCCCTTGAAGATCACGACCTCGGTGCCGTCGACACCGACGAAGAACCCGGATCTGGCGTAGACGACCACACTCACCATCAGCACCGCCATCACCGTGACGACCGACGCCACGAACAAACCGAGGCGCCACGTGAACAATGGACGCGATGCCAACGATCGCTCGGAGACGACCGCCGGGGCAGGCTTCTCGACACGAGGCAGGGCCGGCCGGAACTCTGAAACTCGGTCTTCTACCGGGTCGGTCGGCTGTTCGATCCCGACAATGTCGACCACCACGACGGTGACGTTGTCGTGGCCCCCCGCCGCACATGCCTCATCGACAAGTCGGTGCGCCGCGGTGTCGGGATCACGTGTCTCGACAAGGATCGTGTGAATCTCATTGGCAGACAGCTCGTTGAACAGGCCGTCGCTGCAGATCACATAGCGATCACCGACGATCGCCGTCAGAAGCCACGAATCGACCAGGACCTTCGGGTCGATTCCGAGGGCACGAGTGAGAATGTTTCGTTGCGGATGAACCGAGGCCTCCTTGCGGCTGAGGCGGCCATCACGTACCAAGGTCTCGACCAGGCTGTGGTCTTCGGTTATCTGGGTCAGACCTTCATCAGAGCTGAGATAGAGACGAGAGTCCCCAACGTTGACCACTCCGAGCATGGACTGGTCGGGAAGATCGAGACCGGCCAAGACGCAGACCGTCGTGCCCATCCCTCGCATCGTCACTTCGGATTCGCCCCGCTCGATGATCGCCGTATTGGCTGCCTCGACCGCTTCGACGAGTTCGTCAACCGTCCTCGGATGAGTCTCCAAGGCCAATGTCTCGATGGCCATCAATGCCGCGACTTCGCCAGCCTGATGACCACCCATGCCGTCGGCCACGACGAACATCGGATCCGAGATCAGCAGACAATCCTGATTCTTGCGCCTGACCGGGCCGGTCTCGCTGGCTCCCCCCCAACCAAACTCGATCATTCGAACTCCAACACGGCTTCGCCGATTCCGATTAGATCGCCGGGGTTCAACCGGACGGGGGTGCCGCAAAGTTCGCCGTTGACAGTGGTGCCGTTGGTGGAGCCCAGGTCGGCGATCACCCACCGGCCGTCGGATTCGAACACGCGGGCGTGCAGTTTCGAGATCTTCGCGTTGTCGATTGAGACCGCACAGCCCGGGGCCCTACCGATGGTGACCTCGGCGTCGAGAGCGAACGAGGAGCCCGCAAGATGAGCCGGGGTCCGCACGGTGAGGCGACGGCCGGTGATGGTAGATGTCGAAGAGTGCGCTGAAGTCGACGAAGGTCGATTCGGAGCGGTCGCCGATCGAGATCCGACATTCTTCGCCACCGGAACCTCCGCCGGTGACAACCGATCGGAGCCCCCCGAAGTCTCGGCCCGAACCTCGACCATCACGGCTCGAGCCACACGCACGAACACCAAGTAGACGAGAACCAGAAATGCGATTCGGGATACGAGCAGCAACTGATCTGTCACGGTGCAGAGAGCCTACTTCGGCCACCATGAGTGGCCGACCGCGTTCGGGGCGGTCGGCGGGTCATCCGGCACGGAAGTTGATCTCAGTGGCACCGACGCTTATGCGATCGCCGTCGAGCAACCGATGAGTCGACACTCGCTCTCCGTTGACACAGGTTCCGTTGGTGGATCCCTTGTCGATCAACATGAATCCTCCGCCATCGGGTCGGATCTCGGCGTGGACACGACTGATGTTGGGGTCGTCGAACGACACCGTGCACTCCGGGAGTCTGCCCATGGTGACGAGGAACTCGCCGAGTACCATCTGCTGGCCGTTGGGTAGGTGGAGAACTCCGGTGACACCATCGGCCTCTTTCATCCGGGCCGCGACGCGCACCGCACCGTTTCTGAGATCAGAGGCCTCAGAAAGTTCGACCTTGACCGGGCCCATGAAGACCCAGTCTTCTTCCCGGGCGGTCTCTCGAGCGGCCTCTGAGAGTTCGTGTTCGAGGGTGTCGGCAATGTCGGCGAAGCGTTCGAGGTCGGGCTCGCTCAACTGGACCGCGAAATGGTTGGCCACCACGGGCTGGCCCTTCACCCCGACCGATCGCGAGTCGCCCATGGCCCGGGCGATCTTCCGTGAGATCTCGATGGGGCGAACGCCGCCGGAGAAGAGACGGCCAACCGTTCCTTCGACCAGCTTTTCGAGACGTCGTTCGACCGACCTGAGGCTCACGCCGGAAGGCTAGCCCCGTTCGTTCACCCGATTCGACCGACTCGCCCGATACAGCCAGCCATCGAGCGACAGCAATCCAGCCACATCGCGATAGCCTCGTTCGTCGTGGTCGCCTCCGGGCGGCAACGAGCCACGCGCGAGTGGCGGAATTGGCAGACGCGCAGGATTCAGGTTCCTGTGTCCGAAAGGACGTGAGGGTTCAAGTCCCTCCTCGCGCACCACCAATCCATCCCCAAAACCTCCCGAAATCAGGGGGCCCAGGCCACAAGAATTGTGGCCTGACGCCACTGATTTCGGGGTGGGGGTGGATCGATGGGTCGGCCGAGGTGGCCGATGGTCCGGGGGTGTGCAAAAGTGCACTCCTCAAGCACGGTTCTGGGGGAACCCATGGCATTCAATTGTGAGCATCCACTGGATGTGAACGAACAGCTCCTTCAATACGCCGAGCACGGCCATGTAGTCGACGTCGCCACCCCGTCGAGCGTCCACTCGGTCAGAACCTGCATCGCGGCCATCACGACTTCAACCTTGCTGTTGATCGCCGGAGTTGCCTTGGTCGTCTCGTCGACCAGCGGCACCGAGTCGACCACCAACACGGTCGCCGGATTGATCTTGGCACTGTTCGGTGTATCGCTTCTCACAGCAGCTGTTCATCGGCTCAAGGAACTAGCGACAGCGGCCGCCGCTGTGGAGCTCCGGCCAGGAGCGGTGATACCACCCGAACTCGTGAGGGCCGGCAACTGGCTACGACGCAACGGAACTTGGGTGCGAGTCAATGAAATCGGCCTCGACCGCACCGGTCAGGTCAGCGCCCTCATCAGCTCGGGCGACCTCATCTACCTCGACTCACCGGTCACCATTGCCGGCGACGTCTACCGCAAATCGACCAGCCCGGTGTCGGATCTGGCCCGCTGAACAGCGGCTCACTCCTCGATCGCCGCCTGCGACTCACGGATCGCCCCCCGATACACGCCTCGGGCCATCAACGACGTGGCCTCCTTGCGACGACGCGTATAGACGTCAGCCCTTATCTCATGAATACCCCGGTCCTCAGGGCTGGCGTTGGCGGCCATCTCGACGAGATGACAGGCCAACGAGAGATCGCCGGTGTCGGCGACTTCGGCGGCCCGCTGGGCCAGAGCCCGGGCGCCTCCTGCCAGATCCGCAATCTCGCCTGCGACCAGCGCCCTCGGGGAAGGCTTGAGCGAGGACGGATCGCCGTCCCACCAGCCGCCGTAGAGACGCCAAATGTTGCGCACCACGAACTCGGGTTCGTCGTAGAAGGGCTGCAGGTAGGGCAGTTCGGCCAAGTGGGCTGGAACGCTCACCGTGTGGATGATCGTGTCGAGATCGGCACCCTGATTCATGAGAGCGACCGTTGACTCGACCAGATGTTCGAGCGCGGTAGCAGTGTTGTCGAGCACCGTCTCGACCCGATCTGCTCCACCGATCGGCAAGCCATGGGCTGGCAGCAGATACTCGGGCCGACGGGCCATCATCTCCCGGAGGGCGTGCGCCCACTCGCCTGGATGACGCTGCACCTTCTGCGGATTCCCGGCGTTGGGGAAGTTCCACATGAACAGATCCCCAACGAGCACAGCCTTGCGGCCGGGCAACCAGGTCCACGTGTGGTCGTCGGTCTCACCGCGAGCATGGTGGAGTTCCATCTCGACATCACCGACACGCATCGAAACAGCGTCGGAGTAGGTGATGTCGGGAGTGGCTACATCCTCGGGCAGGAACCGGCCGTTGGGCATACCCAGATTGTTGCTGCCGCTGTTGCCGCCTATTGACATGCCAGCGGTGCGAATTCCACCGAACTGCCGGGCATTGATACTGAGATTCCAACCATTGGTGCGGCGATAGCGATCGAGCCGGGCATGCACGGCCTCGTGGGCCACAACGGTCGGGCGTCGGTATCCCCGTCGATCGGCGTCAGCCAGCACCGCTCCACTTCCACCGACATGGTCGACATGGCCGTGGGTGTAGACGAGAGTGTCGACGCGGTCGGTGCGCCATGAACGCATGGCTTCCATGGCCTCCACACCTGTCAGGACACCGCTGGCATCAAACAAGACGAGGCCATCACCGGTGTCGACTCCCCAGATATGGCTGAAGGACTCGACGACCGCGAGTCCCTCACCCACCTCCGATAGCTCCTGAGTGACCCGGTTGGGCATCTCCGACAACACACCCGAGTCGATGATCTTCTCCGAGATTCCCAACAGATCAGACATACTCGTCTCCCAAGATCGCAGTGTCGGCAACGTACCGTCGCACACAGGACCGGGCCACATCCACCAGAGGATTTGCCCGCTACCAAAGGTGTGGCAGTTTGGACTGTCGTCGATCAAGGTGAGAGGAAAGCATCCGGCGGTGGATGAACAGACCGTCAGAACTACGACGGTGGCGACGAAGACACAGTCCTGTGACGACTTGTTCCGATGTTGGCCGCCCAGGAGAGGCCGACCGCGGCCAGCACGATCAGCCCGATCTCGGCCGGCACACGGAACCGAGGGATTCCGTAGAACGCCGCGCCAACAAGAGTGACCTGGATGAAAAGAGCCATGAACGGCCACCGCCACACGACACTGGGATCCGAGCGGCGCCAACCCACTGCAGCCAGAGGAACCACGACCGAGAAGCCGACAAGCGCCAGATACGACGCCCACAACTCGCGACCCTCACCCTGATTCCAATCAGCCATCTGGAATGGCTGATACACCGACCACAGTCGACCGACTCGTATGACCACCACTCTCGGCAACTCCGATAGGTGATCACCCATGTAGTCGAACGCGGCGCGGCGGTATACCCCGGAGACCTCGCTCTGGTCGAGACCGGACACATCGAAACTCTCCGAGTACTCGAGGGTCCAGAAGCCGACGTCCCGACCGTTGTAGGTCTGAGGAGAATTGGCGCCCAGGAGCGTCTGGCCATCGTTTGTGGACATGACGACGGGGTCGTTGAACCTCACGAGATTCGGTATCACCCACGGCGCGATCACCACGGCCACGACCGTCCCCGCGATGAACACACGAGCCAGCTTGACTCGGATGATCGAATGGCTGACCCACATCAGCGGCACTATCAGAATGGGTATGAGCAGCAACGATTCGGAGCGCGCCAGAGAAGCCAGACCGACCCAGAGGCCGATCTCGACGGCTGTCTTCACCGCGGGCGCGCGCCTGTAGCGAAGCGTGGCCCAGATCGCTCCAGCAACAGTCAGGGCGGTGAGAGATTCCGCCATCACCAGGCCATCGTTGATCCAGAAGGCTGGGTATATCGCAGCCATGGCCGCCGCTATCATGCCGACTCGAGCACCCGCGAACTCACGTGCAAGAAGTCCGACAACCACGATCACGGCTGTTCCGACCAGCGCCATGGTGAGTCTCTGTGGGGTCAGGCTGTCGCCCGGCAGCAACGACGCTGGGGTCGACACGATCGCGGTGAGCGGTGGATGGGCCGCAGCGTGGGGCGCCGCCGATCCGGGAGGCGCCTGACCCAGCCCGATCGACAAGTCGTGCCACGGCACCACGAAACCCTTGCCGGCGGCAAGCGCGTCGGCGGCGAGCGAATAGTAGAACTGGTCGCCCGGCAAGACCCGGCCCTCGTCGAGGGTCTGGTTTCGCTTGGTGATCACATAGATCACCCGCAGGACCAGACCGGCCGATCCGATCACCGCTATCTGGGCCCGAAACGACGCCGCTCGCCACCGCAGAACAATCGTGGACAACCATGACTCCGTCGGCGTGGGATCGAGAGTCGGCCGCTTGATGGCCCCCTGCAGCCTTTGACCGGTTCGTTCCGCCGCGTAGTAGCTGACCGTGGCTACAGCCAGCGTCGGGATGCCGGCCACGATCAGCAGCGGAAAGAACCGATGATCGAGGGCTGTATCGAGCCCAGTCCAGCCCAAGGATGACTGAAACCATCCGGACCGCACCGTGTCGTCCCACACCGAACCGACCACTCGGTTGAGGGGTTGCCAGACGTGGATGATGAACACCATGTGCCAGAGGTAGATGGAGTAGGAGATCTGACCCAGCCACTCCATCACCCGGCTCGCGGCGAAACGCCTGACCAGTGAGCGGCGCTCAGACCCGAAGACCAGAGGAAACAGCAAAGCGAAACCAATCGCTCCGTAGAGGAACTGGCGAGCCATCTCGCGGGGCCACCACGCCGTCTCCACCCCCAGCGCCAAGCCCATCCATTGCGACACCGCGTGGAACGCAACCAAGGCTCCGAGCCACCACAATCCGGCCGGCCCGCCGATGCGATCAAGCCGTTCACGACCGACCGAACCGGCCGGAGCCGCCACATGGAGAATAGCGATCGCCATCCCCACCGCGAAGTAGTCGAAGGTGGCCGGCAGCCAGAGAACGGCAGGGCTGGTCCACCTGTTTCCGATTCCGTACACCGCGGCTCGGAACCCCACGCTGATCACGTATCCGGCCGCAATCATGAGAAGCAGTCCGTTGCGACGCCCCTCCCGGGACCGGTCGGCCAGCAGAGGCCTCGCAACCCTGGCGAGCAGCGGCAGCATCGCGTAGAAGCCGACCTCGGTGGCGAGGCTCCAAGCTTGAGGCATCGGACCGATCGCGTGGGTCGGCCAGTGGATCTGCACCAACAAGACGGTGACCACCGCTCCTGTCGTGTCGCGAAAGCCCTCGCTGGTGAACGCCACGATCAGCACGATCGCGACCCAGAACGCCGGATAGATGCGAAGGGCGCGGCGCCACAGGTGCACGAGCGCGGGGCGCAGCGGACTGCGGTCGATCACCGATTCCGCGATCGGTCTGAACAGCAAGAACCCAGAAAGAGCGAAGAACACCGGCACACCGACGTCGAGTCGCCCGATGTAGCGCCCCCAGTAGCCCGAGAAGGTCGCGCTCGACCAGAATCCGACGTGGTGAACGAAGATTCCGATCGCGGCAATGGCCCGGAGCCCATCAAGGCCGGCGAACCGACCGGCGGATGTAGCCACCGATGGCCGCTGGGAATCGACTGCCGTGCTCATGGAGTGACAATCCTGCCCGGTGAAGCGGCCCTGAGCCACCACCCGACCGGCTTCGGTCGACTTCGGTCGGCTAGGTCGGGCTTGATCTCCAGAGCAACGCCCCGTCGGCGTCGAGAGCCGGTCCGGCTTCGACCTGGCGCCTGATCCGGCCGACCGGGCCTGGTCTCGAGAAAAGGTGCCCCTGCCCTATGTCGCAACCGAGTTCTCGAAGGAGAGTGAGCGTGGCGGTGTCCTCCACGCCTTCGGCCACGACCTGATGACCGAGGTTGTGGGCCAGGTCGACTATCGACCGGGCGATCATGAAGTCGTTTTCGTTGTCGAGCATGCCGCTCACGAACGACCGATCGATTTTGACCTCATTGATCGGCAGACGTCGCAGATGAGTGAGCGACGAGAACCCGGTGCCGAAGTCGTCGATCGAGATGCGCATCCCTCGGGAATGCAGCTCTTCGAGGACCTCGACCACCGTGCGGTGGTCCTCCATGATCTCGCTCTCGGTGATCTCCACGAGGAGCCGTTCCGGTGCGATTCCGTGTTTCTCCAGGCTCGCCGAGATCGCGTCGGGCAGTGTCCGGTCGTAGAGGCTTCTCACCGGGATATTGACCGCGACCCGTTGGCCCGGCCAATCCGACACTCCAGCCAGAGCCGTGTCAAGAACCCGGAAGGTGAGATCGGAGATGACGCCGGCCAGGTCACAAAGTTCGATGAACTGACCCGGTCCGAGCAATCCCATTCGTGGGTGTTGCCAGCGGGCCAGTGCTTCCAATCCGCTGACCCGACCGGTGCGTAGATCTACCTTGGGTTGGAACCAGACCCTGAGCTCGCCGTCGAGCAGGTCCTCGAGCTCGCCCATCAGCGTGAGCCGATGGAGCGATTCCCGATCGTCGTCCGCCGCGTAGAGCTTGTAGGGCAAGCCGCCCCGCTTGGCGGCGTACATGGCAGCATCGGCTCGTTGGAGCAACGCATGAGGATCGCTTCCCTGAACCGGAGCGACAGCTCCCCCGATGCTCGCCGAGACCTCGACGGTGATGTCATCCAGCTCGACGGTCCGACCGATTTCATTGCCGACCCTCAAGGCGATCTCGCGCATCTGAACCTCGGTGGCCCCAGCCACGACCATGGCGAATTCGTCACCTCCGAGCCGAGCGACAGTGTCGTTGTCACGGACCATGGCGCCGAGCCGATCACCGATCCTCGACAGAATCTGATCGCCATAGGCGTGCCCCAAGGTGTCGTTGATTTCCTTGAACTGATTGAGATCGAGCAAGAGCAGCCCGACGTTGCTGCCGTCGCGACCAGTGGCCGCCATGGCTTGGGCCAACCGATCGAAGAACAATGTGCGATTCGGAAGTGCGGTCAGCGGATCATGAAAGGCCTGATGGCGAATCAACTCGATGGCGTGCTTGCGATCGCTCACATCAGTGAATTGGACCGCAGCCGACCCATCGGGGAGTGAAATGACCTCGTAGTCGAAGTTTCGGATACCGCCCGGCGTGGAGAATGCCAGGTCATCGCGATCCGACACTCGACCGGTGGTGATCAGATCGTCGAGATCGGCTCGAACGGATCGAGGCAGCCAAGAGGCGGCCTGCCACAATTCAGTCCCGGCCACACAGTCGGCATCGACCTCCGCCAGTTTGGCGAACGCCGGATTGACATGGACGATCAACGGCTCGTCCTCGACCCCGTCGCGGGGTGCGACCATCACCAGCGGGTCGGACTGATTGTCGACCACGGCAGCAAGGCGCTCGGAGTTCAGCCCGGGACCGCGCCCCCATCTGAGGGTGTGGAGGAATCGCATCGTCGCAACCTTCGGACCGGTTAGTCCTGTTCGGGGCGAAGCAGCCAGTCACGACTCTTGTCGTGTGCATCGTCGCCACCGATGAATGCCTGGAATCGCTGGGCCTCGACAACTTCCTCGATGTGCTCGTCGGGAGACTTCTCATCGCTCAACTCCGGTTCCGAAGCTGGGTCGAAGAGCCCCGGCCCGTCGGACAGAGGAGAGTGCTGGCCACTGGATTGGAGAACAGGCACGCCCGCGAATTCGGCCACTGGGTCGGGGGCGGGAACCAACACGTTGTCGAGTTCTGCCAGCGGATCCAGGGCTTCCTCAGTCGTCATGAACGACACCATCGACTCAGCCAGATCCTTTACCCGGAGCCGCAGCTCTCCGTGATAGGTCTCGAGATCGTGGCGTTCGGACTCCAAGGCCTCGCGCACGCTCTGGAGAGCCTCCACCTCGTCGGCCACACGGCATCGTTCAGCAGCAACGAGCGTCACCGCCTCAGCCTCGGCCTGCTCTCTCATTTCGACAGCTTCGGCCAGAGCAGCAGCAGTCAACTCGGACGCTTCGGCCCGCGTTTCGTCGACCTTGCGTTTGGCCTCGCTCATCACCTCATCGACGGTGTCGGCGGCCATTGCCAGGAAACGCGAGGTCGCTTCGACCGACTCTGCTCCGCGCAGGTCGGCAACCTCGGCCTTCAGGCGTGCCACCTCGACCTCCAGCCAGCGTTCACGAGCTGTGTGAGATGCCGTGCTCGGGCTGACGGTGTCTGCGATGTACTCGCTCTCATCACCCATGGGTTCGATCATCGGTTCACGCTTCTGCTGTGGGTCCAAGGTCATCGAACCATCGGCCGCGGCAGCAGGGTGTTTAGCAAGCCATCGAGATGTGTGAGTTCGCGAACCTAGCCTCCGACGTAGTCTCACCGCTGATGACCGATCGTTCGTCGAGGCCCGTCTGGTACGCATCGTACGGATCCAACTGCGACGCGGCCCGATTCTCGCTCTATCTCGCGGGGGGCGAAGGAGACGGAGCACCCGGATCTCACCGCGGTGCCCGCAACCCTGGGCCACCACTTGATTCGGCTCCCATGGAGTTCGACTCACAGATCACGTTCAACGGTCTTTCGAAGCGGTGGGGCGGCGGTGTGGCGTTCCTCGAGCACCAGAGAGTCGATTCCGGGACTCCCGGGGCGCTGGGCCGACGATATCTGGTGACCCAGGAACAATTCGAAGACGTGGTCGCTCAGGAGAATCGCCGACCGACCATGCCACTTCCATTCGAGTCGATCAGCCCGGGAGAGACACGGGTAGTCGGTGAGGGCTGGTACGACGCCTTGGTGTCACTGAGGCCGGTTGCCGGTGTTCCAGTGTTCACATTCACATCGTCCACGGCGCCCGAGTCCTCCACATCGACCCCCCCGGCGCTCACCTACCTAAGGACCGTCGCCTCAGGACTCCTCCAGGCCCATGATCTGACGCTTGCTCAAGTTGTCGACCGTCTGAGGGTTCCGGGGGTCGTAGCGGCCAGTTGGACCGCTCCAGAACTGCTGAATCTACTTCGATAGGTGAGCCGGATGCCTCATGTAACCACCGCTGGAGGGACCTACTCTTGGAGTCAGGAGGTTCCCCAGATGTCCCTATCTGATCAACTACGTGAGGCAGCAATCGAACGAGCGCTGGAGTCCGGCCATGTCGTCGACTCGTGCGTCCTCGGCCCCGATGGCGTGATCGATCTCAGGGCATTCGGCGACCCCGACGGCGACACGTCATGCACCGGTCCGGCCACAGCGCTCAGCCAGACGCTGGGAGGCTTCCGAGAAGAGGTGGAGGTCGACGACCTCTACAACGACGACATCCCCGGACGTTTCGGGTGGCAACGGCGGCAGTAACCACGCCGTATTAGGCTGCCTCGGTCAGTATCTGGCCGACCCGAAGGACTCCCGGTGGCAACCTCGTACGACCCCGACACGTATACGAAGATTCTGCTCGACGAATCTGAGCAGCCCACCCAGTGGTACAACGTCATCCCCGACCTGCCGGAGCCGCCTCCGCCGCCGCTGCATCCCGGGACCTTGGAGCCGGCCGGACCCGAAGATCTCGCTCCGCTGTTTCCGATGGCTCTCATCGAACAGGAAGTGTCGACCGAGTCCTATATCGACATCCCCGGTGGAGTTCTCGACGTACTCCGGCTCTGGCGACCCAGCCCGTTGTTCCGGGCCCGCCGGCTCGAACGTTTGCTCGATACCCCGGCCAAGATCTTCTACAAGTACGAGGGAGTCAGCCCGGCTGGCTCTCACAAACCCAACACCGCCGTGCCTCAGGCCTACTACAACCACCAAGAGGGCATCACCAAGATCACCACCGAGACCGGAGCCGGCCAATGGGGAAGCGCCCTGGCCTTCGCCACCGCCCAGTACGGGATCGAGTGTGAGGTCTGGCAGGTCGGTGCGTCATACCGTCAGAAGCCATACCGCAAGACGATGATGGAGGTGTGGGGCGCCACGGTTCACTCCAGCCCGTCCGATGTCACCGAATTCGGTCGCGAGTTGCTGGCCCAGGATCCCGACCATCCCGGCTCACTCGGGATCGCGATCAGTGAGGCAGTGTCGGCTGCTGTTGCCGACCCCACGGTTCGCTACGCGCTGGGCAGCGTGCTCAACCACGTCCTGCTCCACCAGACGATCATCGGCGAGGAAGCTCTGCTGCAGCTCGCCAAGGTCGGAGAGACCCCCGACGTGTTGGTCGGCTGCACCGGTGGCGGATCCAACTTCGGCGGGCTGTCGTTCCCATTCTTGCGGGAGAAGCTGGCCGGTCGAATGAACCCGACCATTCGCTGCGTGGAACCGGCCGCCTGCCCGACGCTCACCCAAGGCGAGTACCGCTACGACTTCGGCGACACCGGCCACATGACCCCATTGCTCAAGATGCACACTCTGGGTCACAGCTTCGTCCCCGAGCCGATCCACGCCGGAGGGCTTCGTTATCACGGCATGTCGCCGCTGGTGTCTCACATACGCGAGATCGGCTTGGTCGAGGCGATCGCACTTCCGCAGACTGAGTGCTTCACCGCGGCTCTTCAGTTCGCCCGAGCCGAGGGAATCGTGCCGGCACCCGAACCAACCCACGCCATCGCTGCCACCATTCGTGAGGCCCTCGAGTGCAAGGAGACCGGGGAATCCAAGACGATCCTCACCGCGTTGTGCGGTCATGGCCATCTCGACCTCGCCTCCTACGAAGAGTTTCTCAGCGGCAACCTGGTCGACCTCGATCTTGACCAAGCGCAGATCACAGCCGCCATGGAAACGGTGCCGGTGATCGGCTGATCTCGATATCAGCCGGCAAATGCCGCCAGCCACTGCTCACGGCTGGTGGGCTTGAACACGATGTTGTTGTCGCGGGTCGTGCCCATCGTGGCTGACGACTCGACCGAGTACTGATGCCCGGGGTAGAGAACCGCGTCGTCGGGAACCTTTGCCAGCTTCTGCGTGAGGCTCTCGTACATCGCCTCCGGATCAGACCCGGGAAGATCCATTCGCCCGCAACCATCGAGGAAGAGGGTGTCGCCCGCCACCAGACGACCATCGACGAGAAAGCACTGACTCCCCGGCGTATGGCCGGGCGTGTGGATGAGCTGAATGTCGACCGCGCCGACTCTGACCACATCACCACTCGAGTGAGCCGAGAGCGAGTCTGCGGTCAGGCCGGTCACCTTGCAGACATAGTCGGCTTCAGCGGCCTGAACGTGTATCGGCACGTCGATCCGGTCGAGGAGTTTGGCCACTCCCTCGAGGTCGAATCCCATCATGGAACCACCAATGTGGTCGGGGTGGTAGTGGGTGGCCAACACGCCGCTGAGCCGCATGCCGTCGGCCTCGAGCGTGTCGAGAAGATCGTCGACGGCGTAGGCCGGATCGACGAGTACGGCCTCACCGGTCTCGCGATCGCCGATCACGTAGACGAAATTGACCATCTGCCGGGCAATTTGATCATCAACCGCGAAGTCACGCCCGGACAGCAGTTGACGAAAGTAGAAGCGATCTGACATGCCATCAATCTAGATGCATGCGCAGACGAGCGAGACCGATCTATCCGTCGATGGTCGGGGTGGGTCGAAGGCTGGCGTGGTTGGTGCTGACGATTTGCGCTTCAATTCGATCGACGGCCGTCAAGGCCTCGCTTTGAGGTGTAGCCGGGGACCAGAAGTAGCCCTGGCCGGTGTCGCAGCCGAACTTCTTGAGTTCGTCCAGTTGACGTGGCTCTTCGATTCCTTCAGCCATGGTCTTGAGGTTGAGGCTCTTGGCCAGGCTCACAATGGCGTTGAGGAACGCCTGTCGCTCATCAGGCTCGAGGGCATCGCCGCTGACGAACGAGCGATCGATCTTGAGAATGCTGACCGGGAGACTCTGGAGGTAGTTGATGGAGGTGTAGCCAGTGCCGAAGTCATCGATGGCGATGGGTATCCCCATGTCGCTCAACTCGTGCAGACGTTCCACCGCGGTCGTGTTGTCGAGCAGGGAGCCCTCGGTAATCTCGAGAATGAGTTGCTCGGGCTGAAGCCCGCTCTCCTCCAGTGCCTGCCTGACCGTGTCGATTGTGGCTGGATCACGAAGTTGGTGAGGCGACAGGTTGACCGACATGTACAACGGGCTGGACCGCTGCCCCTGTAGCTCGACTGCGGCCCGGCATGCTTCCTGAAGCACCCAGCGGCCGATTCCGATGATCATTCCGGTTGCTTCAGCGATGTGAATGAACTGATCCGGTGGGATTCTTCCCTTGGTGGGGTGATCCCAACGGATGAGTGCCTCGAACCCCTCAACGGTTCCGTCGGTGAGGTTGACGGTGGGCTGGAAGTAGAGGCTGAACTGTTGCTCGGCCAGAGCGGTCTTGAGGTCAGCTCCGAGCTGGAGGACACCGCTGGTGACCTCGTGCATCTGGTCCTGGTAGACCTCGGAGCGACCCTTGCCCGACCGCTTGGCTTCGTACATGGCCATATCGGCATTGCGCAGCAGCTCTTCCGTTGTGGTCCCGGCCAGTGCGGTGGCTACTCCGATGCTGACCGAAGGAAAGATCTTTCGGTCATCGAGATCGACTTCGTGGGATACCAACTCGATGATTCGTTCGGCCAGGACGACGGCCGTATTGGTGTCGGCATCCTCGAGCAGAACCGCGAACTCGTCTCCTCCCAGCCGGGAAACTGTGTCGCTTGCTCGCACGCTGTCACATATTCGTCTGGTGACCGTCTTCAGCAATTCGTCGCCGCAGCTGTGCCCGAGTGAATCGTTGATGGTCTTGAAGTCATCGAGGTCACAGATCAGAACCGTGACCGGCTTGTTGGACCGATCCGAGAGCCTGAGTGCATGCTCGACCCGGTCGTGGAGCAGAGAGCGATTGGCCGCGCCGGTGAGAGAATCGTGAAACGCTTGGTGGCTGAGCTCGAGTTCGAGCTCCTTACGGGTGGTGACATCGCGCCACACCCAGACCCGCTGAGTCGGGTCGGACACGAGCAGGGACCCGTGGCCCTCGAAGTAGCCCGTGGCCCCGTCGGTGGCCTTCAGAATCACCTCGATCTCGTGGTGTCCTCCGTCGGATTGCAATTCGGCGTCGGCCGTCCGCCACAGCCTGAACGCCTCGGGCGGCAGCAGGTCGCTCATGAATGCTCCGGCCGGCGCGGAGCTGAAGCGTTCCAAGGATCCGAGGGTCGGGCTCAGCACCGAGATGGCGTCTTGGCCGGCCACGAGGGTGATCACGTCCCTGGAGCCTTCGACCAGTGAACGGATTCTTCGACCGGACTCCCAACGGTCGAGTTCTTCGCGCTGGCGATCACGTGACCTCAGCGCCAGCGTTGTCATGATCGCGAGTCCACCAGCCAGGGAGAGCAGGCTGGCCCAGGTCAGCACCCTGAGCGTCTCCTCGCCCGCCTGCGCGGACGCCTCTGCGTCTTCAGAGACGGTCGTTGCCAGCTGAATGACCTGCTCGAATGCCGGACCCACACGAGTCTCGTTGATCTCATCTGCCAGCTCGATGTCGTCGACAGATATGGCGGCCAGCATGTCGCGAACGGCATGGACGTAGGTGTCGGCTTCGATCTCGAGTCCGGGGTTCGGGGCACCACCGTCGGCCATGGTCAGACGACTCTCGAGCTCCACAACGGTGGCCTCGAACCATGCCGATACTTCGTCGACCGGTTCCCCTGCCGCGACTCGCAACTGCACGCTGTCGACCGACCGAACCGCAACCAGCGTCTTCAACGCATAGCTGGCTCGTTCATGGCTGCGGTCGTCGTTGGCCTGGAGGACGCTCAGAAGCACCCCGACCAGGGACATGGACGCGACAAGTACACCAGCCAGCGCGAGCCTGAACGGCACGGAACTTCGGCCATACTTGGCCGCGAGTCGTCGCATACACCCAACAATCGGCCGGATGACGCCCAAGATGAGCGGTCGATGGTTCCCGACTTCAGAGACAATCGGGATTGGCCACCACCAGGTGGGTACGGGTGCCGGCGATGGCTCGCTCTGTCGCAACATACGCCAAGCTGGTCCCGCTGGCCCACCTGCCCGCTGGCGGTGCTGGGTGTTGGGACCTCAGACCCTGTTCGGGGCAGCCCGGCGCCCTCATGCTGGTGTGTCGGAGAAATCATGGCTGCCAACGACACCGGAGACGATCCCCTCGCGGACGGACCATTCTGTCTACACAACGTCACTGCCGAATCAGACCATTGCTTCGAGACTGAAGACGAGGCGCTGAACGCCGTCTCCGAGTACATCACCAGTGGCGAGCGCTGGACGATAACCGTGACGCCCGCCCGCAGCGGTGCCGAACACCGGATACACAGCGGCTACGGCCCTGCCTAGGCCGCAACCCGCCGCCGGGGGCATCCCAGACCCGGCGAGGCATATGCAATACTGACGGCGTGCCTGACTGGGTGACAGGGGGGATGGTGCCTCCCCCGGAGCTACTGCCCGATGTGTTGCCGTCGGAACGACTCACGGTGAGCGGTGTACCGGTCCGCGAACTGCGCGATCAGCTTCGACGCATACCCACCACCCGCAACGCTCTCACGACCATCAGCGTGTGGACGCAGATCATCGGTGAGATCTGGCTGGCGATATGGCTGTCCAACCCGTTCGTCTGGGCCGCGGTGTTCGTCCTTATGGGACGCAACTTCGCCAACATGGCGATTCTCGGCCATGAGGCCAGCCACCGGATTCTGCTTCCGAATCGTCGTCTCAACGACTTCGTGGGCCGCTGGCTGGCGTTCTACCCGAACTTCACCGCGTTCGACATCTACCGACGCCTGCACATGGCCCACCATCGCGAGGAGTTCGGCCCGACCGAACCCGACATGAACTTCTACTCGGGGTTTCCGGTCGGGTGGGCGTCGATGCGGCGCAAGTTCACCCGCGACATCCTCGGTGTCACCGGAGCTCGCAATCTGATCAGCTTCTTCAAGGCCTTCGGTTCCAGCCAGGGCCGGCCGGTCGCGGCGAGAATCCTGGTGTCTCAACTGATCGTTCTCGCCGTCTTCACCGCTATCGGCCGACCGGAGCTCTACCTGCTGATCTGGCTACTGCCGTGGCTCACTATCTGGAAGGTGCTCAATCGACTTCGTTCGATCGCCGAGCACGGTGGGCTGCACAAATCGACCGACCGAAGGGAGACCACTCATCACGTGAACCAGACCCTTCTCCCCCGCTTCTGGTTCGCGCCCTTCAATACCGGATGGCATCTGGCGCACCATGTCGACCCCGGTGTGCCGTTCCGTAATCTTCCGACACTGCAGGAGGAACTCGAGTCGGCGGGTTATGTGATCCCCGAGTTCACCTGGTCGAGCTACACGGCTCTCTGGCGTTCCCTGGCCACGGGACGGGCCTCCGAACAGCAAGCCGAGTGAGACTCAGAGAAACAAGGTCCGGTACCTGACGCTGCCCTCGATGCGGCCGAGCGAGTATCCCAGCGTGTAGACCCAGAGAGCTCGTTTCCTCCGGTCGAACAATGCCAACGGCGCCCCCACCAACAACCGCAGCCACCGCGATAGAGCTCGAACCGAACGAGAACGTGGGTGACCGTCGCCGCGGTAGTCGCGGTACACGACCGGATCGCTTCGCCCGTAGTGGTGGAACTGCACAAACAGCTTCCACAGACCGGCCCGATGCCGGTACTTCACAATGGCATCCGCCGCGAATCCGATGATCCACCCATCGACCTGAACCCGGTAGCTGAGTTCCTTGTCCTCGACGTTTCGGTACTCCTCGTTCCATCCGCCGGCCGCATCGATCGTCTCGCGCCAGATCCCGAAGTTGGCACCGACCGCGTAGGGAAGCCAGTCGGTTCGGTGGAGTTGATCGACCGGAACTCTCGGTCGCCAGGCGACTCCCTCGTTGAGGAACTCCTCGTCGAGTCGGCCGCCCACCAGATGGAAGTCGACGGCCGCCGCCGCCATCGCCGTCAGCCATCCTGGTTCGACCACATCGTCGGCATCGCAGTGGGCGATGAAGTCTCCGCTCGCCGAGCGAATCGCGACGTTGCGGACGTAGCTGGCGCCTCCCCGGGCGTCGGCGGACACCACGCTGAGTTTGAACCGATCGGCGAACGACTCGGCTATGGCTCTGGTGTCGTCGGTTGACGCGTTGTCCGCCAACACGACCTCCCACTGCCCTGAATAGTCCTGCTCGGCGATGGCGCTCAGTTGATGGCGAAGCATTTCACCGCCGTTGCGCGCGGGAATGACTATCGAAATCAGCTCGGGCTGACGACCAGGAGCGGGCCGGGTCGCGCTGATGGTCGGATGTTCGGTGTTGGTCATGCCCTGCGCCATCTCCTCCCGCTCCTCTTGGCCAAACCTAGCCCGCCAACGGTTGGTGGCAACACCGGAAGACAACGGGTCGAGGGAGTCGATCTTGACTCCATCAGTTGACGGCTGACTCTGTGTGAGGAGCCGATACCTGCGTTTCGGAGGGCAGGCCTTGAACCGTACACGTGCCAGCGGTGCCGCTCGTTCCAGCGATCGCATCGGCCGGGCCACCGAGGCGCCGGACCCCCCACAGAAACGGCCACGCCAGCGTCGTGATCGCGCCTCCGACCACGTATCCGGTCGAGAAACCGTGGACATCGGAGATTCGCCCGAGACCCACCTGTCCGCCGGCCCCACCGACTGAGCTGATCATCGAGTCGAAACTGATGACGGTCGCTCGGTGTTCGCTCGCGGTGACGCTGTGGACGTAGGCCTGCCTGACCGGACTGATCACCCCCATGGCTCCCGTGACCAGAAGGAACGCCGGGACCGCCACCCAGAAGGAGTTGGCAAGGCCCACGACAATCGCCGCGAACGACGACACGATCGACGCCCCAAGAATCAGGGTGCTTCTTTGATCACAAGTCCGGGTGAGTGTCTCGACCAGCTGATTTCCGGCGATGGTCGACAGCGAGATGAGGGCCGTGATGACGCCCACTACCCAGACCTCATCGCTGTCGAGCAACTCGAGGAAGTAGGGCTGTGAGGCGTAGAAGGCCCATCCGAAGAACGCCGCTCGGGCCACTCCCGACATCATCAGCAGGCGCAAGCCTGGTTGGTTCCACCCGTGAGATACCCCCACTCGAGTTTGTTGTGCGAGCTCGGCACCGATTCGCGAGAGCTTCAGTGGGCGCGGCTCGAAGCCGAGGTCGTGCATGGTGCGCCACGCGATCGCCAGCAAGCCGGCCAGCAGTACGGCCCGAGCCACGAACGGAACGGCAAGGTCGAACTGAGCCAGCAGACCGCCGGCGACCGTTCCCAGAAGCATCGCCGCGCCGGTGACCTGCTGAGAGCGAGCGAACACGCCGTCGAGTTCTCCGAGGAATCCGACCGAATGCAAGGCGTCGACCAACCATGCCTCGAGCGAACCCGAGTAGAACGTGAACCCGAGACCCATGAGCAGAGAAATCACCGAGAACGTCACGACTCCGGCCTCGGCCGATGCTGCTGCCAAATAGAGCAAGGTCGTCACCGCTAGCACGACGATCGACAGCAGATAGGAGGCTCTACGACCGAGAGTGTCGGCCACCACGCCCGTCGGGATCTCGAACACGACCATTCCCACCGAGAAGACCGCGTTGGCCAAGAAGACCTCCCCGATCGACAATCCGGCGTCGAGAAGGAACAGGGTATTGACGGCCCAGATCAGTGAAGCCGCGAACGTGTAGAGCCCGGCCAGCACGTAATAGGTCCGAATGATCGACTGCACCGACGTATCCTGCATCGTTGTGAACCCTTCCGCCTCTGATAACCCCGCTGCCTCCGTGAACCCTTCCGCCTCTGATAACCCCGCTGCATCTGGATCCCGGTCGATCGGCTACCTGGGACCCATCGGAACCTTCACCGAGCAGGCGTTGTTCAGCCAGCCCGATCTGGGCGACCTAGACCATCGACGATTCGGCAGCATCGTCGAGGTCCTGAGAGCAGTGGAAGCCGGTTCGGTCGACTACGGGTTCGCGGCCATCGAAAACATGATCGAGGGCTCAGTCAATGCCACGATCGACACGCTCGCCTTCGATGCCGACCTCCTGATTCAGAGAGAAGTCGTCATCAACGTAAACCTCAACCTGCTGGTCCAACCCGGTGTCGAGATTGCCGATATCCGTCACGTTCGCTCCTACCCGGTCGCCTACGCGCAGTGCCGCCGCTACCTGGCCGATCACCTACCCGAGGCCGCTGTCGAGGCCACCAACTCGACCGCTGACGCCGCCCGCGAGATCGCCGACACCGGGGCACGTGACGCCGCAGCGATCGCTCCGTTTCGGTCGGCCGAGGTCTACGGCCTAGAGGTTCTGGCCGCCGACATCGAGGACCACCCCGAAAACCAGACTCGGTTCGTGATGGTCGGACGCGACGGCATCACCGCCCCGACCGGCCACGACAAGACCTCGTTCCTCGTCTACCAGCGCGAGAACGCTCCGGGATCGTTGGTTGGGATTCTCCAAGAGTTCGCGGCCCGCTCGATCGATCTCGTGAAGCTCGAGAGCCGACCAACCCGCAAGGGGCTCGGCAACTACTGCTTCCTGATCGACTGCGTGGGCCACGTCGCCGACGAGGTCGTGGCCGACGCGCTGCGCAACGTCCACATGAAGCAGGGCAACGTGAAGTTCCTGGGATCGTATCCGTCGGCCTACGGCACGACCGAACAGCGCGACGTCGATCGGCAGGCCGTGACCAACGCCGAGCAGTGGATCCAGTCTCTCCGCGAGAAGATCATCTGACCCCTCGACCAGCCTTTGCTGATCAGGTCCAGCCGCCGTAGCGGGGGCGTGGTGCCCACCAGCGCCCGGAGAACCGCCAGCGCGGTGGGGCACCCGGGACCACGGCATCGGCGTCGGCCGGCCACAGCTCTTGATAGGCCGCGAGAATCGCGGCCAGTTCGCCTTCGCTCGGGCTGGGGCTGACCGTGAGGCCAACGGGCCGAGTCGCTGAGGAAGCCGAATTCGTCGAGTCCGGTGAGTCCGGTGAGTCGCTCACAGCGGAACGTTGCCGTGTTTGCGTTCGGGAAGTTCCTCGCGTTTCGTGGCGAGAACCCGCAGGCCGGCCGCGATCTTCCGGCGGGTCTCGTTGGGCTCGATCACGTCGTCGACGTAGCCGCGTTCGGCTGCGATGTAGGGGTTGGCGAGTCGGTCGGTGTAGTCGTCGACCAACTCGCGACGGCGTCCGGTGGGGTCGGCAGCGTCGGCGAGTTCGCGCCGATGAATGATCTCGACCGCGCCTTGGGGACCCATCACCGCTATCTCGGCCGACGGCCAAGCGAACGTGATGTCGGAACCCACGCCCTTGGAATCCATCACCACGTAGGCGCCGCCATAAGCCTTCCGCGTGATGACCGAAATCCGGGGCACCGATGCCTCGCAGTAGGCATAGAGGAGCTTGGCTCCGTGACGAATGATTCCGCCGTACTCCTGATCGACGCCCGGAAGGAAGCCGGGCACGTCGACGAAGGTCACGAGTGGGATGTTGAAGGCATCGCAGGTGCGAACGAACCGGGCTGCCTTCTCTGCCGACTCGATGTCGAGCACACCAGCCAGAACCATCGGCTGGTTTCCGACCACACCCACCGCCCGGCCGTCGATGTGGGCGAACCCACAGGTGATGCTGCGCGCCCATGCCGAGTGGTACTCCAGATACGCACCATCGTCGACAACCGACCGGATCAGCTCGGTCATGTCGTAGGGCACGTTGGCGCTGTCGGGGAGCAACGTGTCGAGTTCGGGACACAGCCGTTCGGGATCATCGTCGCTCGGCTGCAATGGTGATCGCTCGAGGTTGTTTGATGGCAGGAACCCGAGCAGATACTTGACCTCGTCGAGAACCTCGTGCTCGGTGTTGGCGGTGAAGGTCGCAACACCCGACTTGGAACTGTGGCTCCCAGCACCGCCGAGCTCTTCGAGCGACACCTCCTCGCCGGTGACGGTCTTCACCACGTCGGGGCCGGTGATGAACATGTGAGATGTTTCCCGAACCATGAAGATGAAGTCGGTCATGGCCGGGCTGTAGACGGCGCCACCGGCACACGGGCCGAGGATCACCGAGATCTGCGGGATCACTCCGGATGCCTGAACGTTGCGCCGGAAGATGCCGCCGTAACCATCGAGCGAGACCACGCCCTCCTGGATACGAGCCCCCGCTCCGTCGTTGAGACCGATCAGCGGGGCGCCAGTGGCGAGGGCCAGGTCCATCACCTTGTGGAGCTTCTCGGCGAACACCTCGCCGAGGGCCCCTCCCATCACCGTGAAGTCCTGCGAGAACACGAACACCTTGCGACCGTCGACAGTGCCCCATCCGGTGATCACACCGTCGGTGTAGGGCCTCTCCTCAAGGCCGGCTTCATGGGCCCGGTGCCTCGCCAGCATGTCGAGTTCGTGGAAAGAACCCTCGTCGAGGAAGTAGTCGACTCGTTCGCGAGCCAGCAGCTTTCCCTTGGAGTGCTGCCGTGTGACAGACCGCTCCGACCCGGCATGGAGGGCCTGTTCCTTGCGCTCGCGCAGATCTTCGAGCTTGTGTTTCATCGAGTGGTCGGACACCGCCGCAGGCTAGCCCGTGGAAGTGACCCGCTCTGCACGGGAACGAGGTGCGACCC
>JAJCXW010000004.1 GCA_029263235.1 Acidimicrobiales bacterium | reverse complement strand
GGTCGAGGGGGTCCTGGTAGAGCCGAGCCGACAGGTCGAGAAGTTGCCGTTCGGTGCCGGGCTCGGCGACCCGCATCTCGCGGACGTGATAGTCGAGATCAAACTCGGGGTCAGGAACCCACGACGGAGGGGAGAATCGGCCCAGGCCGGGGGCGACCTTCTCGCGAAGTCGCGGCATCTCCGCCACGGCGTAGCTGATACGTCGACGGAACTGTTCGAGATCGATGGGTTGGTCGAGAATGATGAGGGCCCCGCCGCTCGGGTTGAGCCACGGGTCCTTCTCGAAATTCCACATCAAGGCCTCATGGTCCGACATGCGGTCTTCGAAATTCATCGGGCGCGTCGAGCTCACAATTGCTCCTGATTCATGAATCGGTGCCGGGTCGGCGGTCGGACTCGGCGGTGGGATCACCGGAGTAGCCCGAAGGGAATGTCATGGCTAGTTCGTCCGCTGTAGGTGTGTGGGCTTCACGGGACTCGGACGGCAACAGGTCGGCAATCGCAGCCATGATCGTCTTGGTGTCGGCCTCGGTGTCGTGGTAGCCGAGCGGCACTGGGCGGCCGACGGTGACCGACACGAGTGGCCGGTCCGACAGGCTGACCTTGGGTAGCCGAGCACTTCTGGGCCACACCTTCTCGGTTCCCCAGAGTCCGACTGGAATGACGGGAGCGTGGGTCATCTCGGCGAGCCGCGCCGCGCCCCATCGTCCCTTCAATTCAGGGTCGAAGAATGCTGGGCCACGAGGGATGGTGCCTTGGGGTGCGAGCATGAGCAGATCGCCGCCACGGAGCGCCTTGGCGGCGTTTCGAAGAGGTTCGTCGGATCCGCTGGCTCGTTCGACACGGATCCCACCGAGCCATCGAGCCAGACTTCCCACTACTGGGACATCGAACACTTCCTTCTTCCCCAGGCCTCTCACACTGCGGCCGGCGCGGGCGACCAGCAGGGCTAGCACGCTCGGGTCGAAGTAGCTGCGGTGATTGAACACGAGAATGGCAGCACCGCTGGCCGGGATGTTCTCGACATCGTTGAATTCGAATGACGCCATCGGGGCGACGATCTCCGGACGCATGACCGGGCGTATCCAATCCTGAATCTCCCGGCCGGCGATCTTGGCGACGCCCTCAGCCACATCGAGATGACGCACCGGCCAGCCCTGCACCGCGGCAAGAGCCCGGAGCTGCGGGTCGGGATTGACCGCTGTGGGGTGACCCACACCGTCGAGGAGCGGGGCGTCGAAATAACTGTCGGAGTAGGCGTAGCTCTGGTCGAGCGAGACATTGTTGGCCTTGGCCCACTCGCTGACCGCGTCGAACTTGGCGGGCCCCCACACAAATGGCCCGTCGAGCTCACCCAGGTAGACGTCGCCTTCGCTTCGCCAGTGGGTTGCGACCACGCCATCGAATCCCAGCCGCTCCGCCAGCGGACGTACGAAAGGCTCGGGTGAAGTGGTGGCCAGTAGAAGAAGCCGTCCGGCGGCTCGGTGCTCGTCGATGACTTCAGGAGCGAACGGCTGAATCATGCCGGCTAGTTCGGTGGCGGCATCGCTCATGGCGGCGTCGACAGCCTCGACACTCCATCCTCGGGCGGCGCGGCCACTCAGGCGGGCCGGCTGCATCATGAACCAGTTTTCACCGAAGGTCTCGTAGAACTTCATGAAGGTATCGGCGAACGGAATGTCGCGGACCGATGAAACTCCGGCCTCAGCCAGATGATGTTGGAAGACCGTGGCCGATGACCCCGATATGAGGGTTCGGTCAAGGTCGAATATCGCGGCTGACGGCATTTCCGTGGTGCTCACTTCCGGCCGGGGTCGAAGCTTGTCACCGCAGGATATGTCGGCGGAGGTTCGCCTTCACAGCCGCGGCACTTCAGGGGGCTTCGATCTAGCGGGCTGAGTTCCAGACGTGAAGCAGTTCCGGTGATCTACCGCTGGCACCGTCGACGAGCTCGCAGACGGCCGGAACGGTGGAACCCGAGAACGTGAACCGCACTCCGAAGAGCATTCGATCCCCCGATAAGGCAACCCTGGAGTGGCGGATCTCGACCACGCCTCTCTGGTCGGTGTCGAACTCGATCACGACACGATCTCCGGCGACTTTGTCCGTAGGCATCGGAACTTCGACGAGGGCACCTTCCATCGAGATGTCGATGATGCGAGCGTCCACGGACTCCTCGTAGTCCTTGCCGATCATCCGGTGAACGGTGCGGACATCCCATTGAATTGGAACGTCGACGTCCATTGGGTGTCTCTTCAGAAGCCGGTTCAAACCGGATCGTTCACGATCCATGACTCAATATCGGACGAATCCGCAGAAATGTGAAGGTTGGAGGACTCGAAGGGTCCGGGAGCGCGCAGTCGGCGAAACTCTGGGTTTGACCATGTATTGTCGCCCAACGTCCGAGCAACAGAGGTCACAGTGAGCATCATCCATCAGAGTCCATTGCCGCCCGTCGAGATTCCTGAGCAGCCCATAACCGGCTATGTGCTCAGATTTGCCGCTCAACTCGCGGATCAGGTGGCCCTCACCAATGGTCACGAGACGTCCTACACGTTCGCCGAACTCGACTCAGCCATTCATCGCCTCGCCGGCGGTCTGCAGGCTCGCGGATTCGGCCCGGGATCCACCATCGCGATACTCGCACCGAACATTCCCGAGTACGCGGTGGTGTTCCATGGAGCAGCGGTCGCCGGCGGATCGGCGACCACGGTCAACCCCACCTATGGTGCCGATGAGGTCCGATTCCAGATCACCGATGCCGACGCCTCGATGATCTTCACGGTTCCGATGTTCGAAGAAACGGCGATAGCCGCGGCGGAAGGTACCAAGGTCAGTGAGATCGTGGTCATCGGTGGTGGGCCGGACCAGACCACACTCGACGACCTGTTGGGTGATCGAATCGAGCAGGTGCCGGTCGATCTGCACGACGATGTGATGGTGCTCCCGTACTCGTCGGGCACGACCGGGCTCCCCAAGGGAGTGATGCTCACCCACCACAATCTCGTGGCCAATATCGCTCAGCTCGAGCATGCCATCGTCTACGAAGAGCACGAAGTCGCATTGGCGGCCCTGCCGTTCTTCCACATCTACGGCATGCAAGTGCTGATGAACGGGCTGCTGGCCAACGGCGTCACCGTCGTCACCATGCCCCGCTTCGACATGGTGGAGGCGCTCACGCTCGTACAGCGACTCGGGATCACCCGCTTCTTCGCTGTACCGCCGATGATTCTCGGCTTGGCCCGCGCTCCGATCGTCGACGACTACGACATCTCGACGCTCGTCCAGGTCTTCTCCGGAGCGGCTCCGCTCGGTGCGGATCTGGCCGCCGAGGCCGCGGCACGTATCGGGTGTGAGGTCGTGCAGGGATACGGCATGACCGAGCTGAGCCCGGTCACTCATGCCACGCCACCGGGCGACTACCGCGCCGGAACCAGCGGGGTCACGGTTTCCAACACCGAGGTCAGGATCATCGACCCCGAAACCGGCGACGATCTGCCCGTCGGCGAACGGGGGGAATTGTGGGTCCGGGGGCCGCAGGTGATGAAGGGCTACCTCAACAACCCCGAGGCGACCGCCGAGACGATCGACGACGAAGGCTGGCTACTCACTGGCGACGTGGCGATAGTCGATGAGCACCAACATGTATCGATCGTCGATCGGATCAAGGAACTCATCAAGTTCAAGGGATTCCAGGTCCCGCCGGCCGAACTCGAGGCACTCATACACACTCATCCGGCGGTGGCCGATGTGGCTGTCATTGGAATTCCCGACGAGGAGGCCGGAGAAATCCCGAAGGCGTTCGTGGTCGCCGCCCCCGGTCAGACGCCGACCCTGGAAAGCGTGCAAGAACTCGTCGGCCAGCACCTGGCCAGCTACAAGCAGGTGCGATCACTGGAGGTGATCGACGCAATACCCAAGAGTGCGTCGGGCAAGATCCTCCGCCGTGAGCTGCGGGGCTGATCAGAATCCTGCCACCGATCCAGCGGCAAATCAGATCGCGTCGAACAGGGCAACGGCTAGCCTGAGAAACGCTCGTGGAGACAATGTGGAGAGCTGATGTCGATTCTCGATGAGATGATTCAGGAGCGAGGTTTCCTCGTGACAGACGGTGCCATGGGCACCGAGCTCTTCGCCCGCGGTCCCCCCGGGGGCGACGCTCCGGAGCGCTGGAACATCGATGAACCCGAACGTGTGCAGGAGGTCCACAGGGCCTACATCGATGCCGGATCCGACATCATCCTCACCAATACGTTCGGCGGCACTCGATTCCGACTCGCGCTACACGCACTCGACGACCGGGTGTTCGAGATCAACCAAGCCGCAGCCCGCAATGCCCGCCTTGCGGCGGACGCGTCCGATCGCAAGGTGATCGTGGCCGGTTCGATGGGGCCAACCGGAGAGCTCATAGCTCCGCTCGGCCCGCTTGATGCGGCCGACGCCGCCGACGGATTTGCCGCTCAGGCCGAGGGGCTCGACGCTGGTGGCGCCGACGTCCTCTGGATCGAAACGATGAGCTCGCTCGAGGAAGCCGAGGCGGCTGTGCTCGGAGCCAGACGGGTATCCGATCTCCCGATCACCGTCACGTTCAGTTTCGACACCGCGGGGCA
>JAJCXW010000003.1 GCA_029263235.1 Acidimicrobiales bacterium | reverse complement strand
TACCGACTTGGGGCTGCTCGGCGAGTCGGAGGGCCGAGGAGCCGGACGGCCACCGGCTGGTGTGATTCCTCCACCCAGTTGCTCGCGGGTGACGATCGGTGGCGGTTGGTCGTTGCTTGTTGCGGCAGCTGTTGCTGCGGCGGCCGCCATGGCCACCGCCGTCGGAGCTCCGGTCTGGCTCGAACGAGCCGCGGCGGCCGGGACGAGAACCACATCGGTGATTCCTGCCGCAGCGCCGGAGTCGACCACTCGGTCGCGCTCCTCACGCGTCCAGTCGTCGGGAACGACGACCGCAAGGCGGTCGGGGGTCGACCCCGCCATGGCCGCGGCGCGGCCCACAACATGGGCCAGCACTGCGGTGAGGGCTCCGACTCGGCCGGCACGGGCCCGGCCCATTGGATCGGTGGCTATCGGGCCCGAGGATCGAAGCGCGGCATCGCCCACGAGCACTGCGCCGTCGGGACTCTGCGCCACCGCGCTGGCGGTAGGGAGATCGGTGGCGCCGAGTTGCACCGGTGTGAGCGTCCCCGCGGAATCGACCAATACTGCGGTGATTCCGGACGACTCGATCGACACTCCAATGGTGGTCGTGCCGGAATCGTTCCCATCAGACGTTTCAGCCATCTCACCACCTCCGGGTAGCCCGCTCCAGGCTGCGCCGCGGCGATCGTAGCCCGGCCGAACACGAAGATGCGGCCGCCGCTTCGATTGGTTGAGCGACGACCGCCTCTTCGTTGTCCTCGAGCCGTTGTAAGGGGAAACGGACTCGAATCCGAGGCGAACTCACTGGGGGGAGCGGTCCGCCTCGTTGTTGTAGTGCTATTCAACCGCGTCGGCTTCCATCTTTCCAACAGTTTCGGACGATATGTGGCATCATTTGGAGCGATGGACCTCAGACAACTCCAAGCGCTACTGGCCGTCGCCGAACATCAGTCGTTCTCGGCCGCCGCCAGGTCGCTCCACACAGTTCAATCCAACGTCTCAACTCACGTGGCCCGACTCGAAAAGGAGGTCGATGCGCTGCTCATCCACCGTCCTCGTTGCGAGTTGACTGCGGAAGGAAAGGTGGTGGCCGATCGGGCTCGGAGAGTTCTCGCCGAGATCAGGTCGATCGAAGACGACCTGGTGTCGATCCGCCACGACGTCGCCGGCACCGTCAGGCTCGGCATCATCGGGACCACCGGACGTTGGCTCATGACCCCTCTTCTCGTGGCGCTAAAGAATGACCACCCGAGAGTCGACCTGAAGGTGATCGAGGCCACCACGACCTCACTGATTCCGGAGATTCTCACCGACAGGCTTGATGTGGCGATCGTCAACCTTCCGGTCCACGACCCCGACATCGACACCACACCCTTGTTCTGCGAGGAACGGATCATCGTCGCCCCGACCGGCCACCCCCTCGCCGAGACCGATCGAGTATCTCTGAGAGATGTCGCCCACCATGAAGTCCTGCTGCCACCACCGGGCACGGCATTCCGCGATGCGATCGACATCGACGCCGAACGCGCCGGAGTCGAGCTCAAGGTGATGGCCGAGGTCGACGGGGTGCGGCTCCTCACCTCACTGGCGTTCCAGGGCTTCGGACCGGCGATCGTTCCGGCCGGCTCGACCCCGCAATGGCTCGAAGGCGACTGGAAGCGGGTGAGGGTAGATGGGCTCTCTGATCGTCAGGTCGGTCTGGCCCTTCCCAGACGAACCCTGCCTTCGGCCCCGACTCGAACCACCATCGAGGTGATTCGGCAGATACTCGCTCGTCCCGATGAGATCGGTGCGCACATCAAGCCCGATCCTTCGATACTGCCCGCCGAAGCCGATGACTGACGGCGGCACACTGCACATACGCGCCCTCGCCGGCCGCTTCGTCCGAGCCAGCGCCACCGAATTCAACGGTCGACGGGTCGTCGAGATAGACGCTAAGGGCGAGGTTCGCTCCGGATCTCTTTCCCCCGAGGACGGCCGTACCATCGCAGCCGGAGCTGCTCTGGCCCTCGAACAGCGGATACCCGTGATTATCAGGCTCGCTTCCAGCGGTGCCGACATCACCGAAGGAGTCGCCGCTCTCGACGGCTGGGGCACCGCCGCTCGACAGCTCACGAAGTGCTCTGGGTTGATCCCGATCGTGATGATCGTGTCTGGGGCAACGGTGTCGGGCCCGGCCCTCATGCTGGGGCTCGCCGACGTGGTGATCATGACCGCCGATGCCTACGCGTTTGTGTCGGGGCCGACGATGGTCACCGAGTTCACCGGGGTGCCGATCGACAATGCCGAGCTCGGTGGCGCAACAGTTCACGAGAGATCATCGGGTGTGGCGGCGTTCGTGGCTGCCGACCAGGAAGAAGCCGACGACATCGCGGCCGACGTGCTCAGCTACTTCCCCGATCACGCCGACGACGGCGCCCCGCTCACGCCATGCACCGATCCCACCGATCGACCGACCCCCGAGGCCTACGAGATTCTCCCGGAGTCCACCAACGGCTCCTACGACGTGCGCGACCTCATCGAAGTGCTGGTCGACGACGCCAGCTACATCGAACCTCACGGTGAATGGGCGGGCAATCTGGTCACAGCCATCTCCAGGATCGGCGGCCGGCCCGTGGGCATCGTCGCCAACCAGCCCCAGACGGTTGCCGGCACTCTCGACATCGAGGCATCGCGCAAGGGCGCAGCGTTCGTGTCGATGTGCGATTCGTTCAATCTGCCGCTGGTCACCCTGGTCGACACCTCGGGCTTCTACCCCGGCAAGGACCTCGAGTGGCGGGGCATGATCAGATACGGCGCCCAGATGGCGTTCGCCTACGCCCGAGCCACGATTCCGCGTGTCAACCTCACGACCCGCAAGTCATATGGCGGCGCCTACATCGTCATGGACTCCAAGGAGATGGGCAACGACATCGCTCTGGCGTGGCCGACCGCGGAGATCGCTGTAATGGGCGCCAAGGGTGCGGTCGAGATCCTTCACCGCCGTGAGGACCCCGAGCGGCGGGAGGAACTCGAGCAGGCCTACGAGGAACGCCTCCTCAATCCGTACATCGCAGCTGAGCGGGGAGCGATCGATGCGGTGATCGAACCCGCCGACACTCGCCGCGAGATCCATGCTGCTCTGGAGATGCTCTCTTCGAAACGGGAGCGCATACCCCGGAGGCGACACGACAATTCCCCCCTGTAAGAGCGTCCCGCATGTGTGACAACGGGGTGATTCCGTCTACGATCCGGTTACGTCGCCCGTAGGGGCGTTCACTACTACCAGGAGCTGTGCGCGTGGCCGAGAGCATCACCATCACCGACAATCGCACGGGCGAGTCGATTGAGATTCCGATCACCGACGGCGGGGTCGAATCATCGGAGTGGCGAAAGTTGCTGCCGGGCATCTGGTTCTCCGATCCGGGCATCGCGACCACCGCCGCCACGTCGAGCGCGATCACCTATCTCGACGGCGAAAACGGGATCCTGCGCTACCGCGGGTACCCGATCGAGCAACTGGCCGAGAAGAGCACGTTCCTCGAGGTTGCCTACCTGCTCATACACGGCGAGCTGCCCGACACCGCTCAGCACGACGCGTGGGTCGACGACATCACCCACCACACCTACATCCACGAAAACTTCCGCAAGCGGGTCAACGACGCGTTCCACTACGACGCTCACCCGATGGGCCTGATCACGTCTGGTGTCGCCGGCCTCTCGACCTTCTACCCGGAGGCCAAAAACATCGAAGACCCCGAGTGCCGCAAGACACAGATCGTGAAGCTCATCGCCAAGATGCCCACGCTCGCCGCCGCCGCATTCCGGTTCTCGAAGGGCCTGCCGTTCGTCTACCCCGACAACGACCTCGACTACCCGAGCAATTTCCTCCACATGATGTTCCAGGTGGGCGACACCTACGAGATCGACCCCAATGTTCGTCGGGCCATGCAGATCCTGTTCATTCTCCACGCTGATCACGAACAGAACTGCTCCACGACCGCCGCCCGGGTCGTCGGTTCATCGC
Organism: Acidimicrobiales bacterium; assembly: GCA_029263235.1. GTDB lineage: Bacteria > Actinomycetota > Acidimicrobiia > Acidimicrobiales > Aldehydirespiratoraceae > SZUA-87. The sequence goes on along the minus strand of JAJCXW010000003.1, from coordinate 7,306 downwards.
ATGCCGACCCCTATTCCTCGGTCGCCGCCGCATGTGCTGCTCTCTACGGCCCCCGTCACGGCGGAGCCAACGAGGCTGTTCTCAAGATGCTCGCCGACATCGGCACCTACGACCGTGTCGACGATTTCATCGAGAACGTGAAGGCCGGCGAGGGCCGGCTGATGGGCTTCGGTCACCGGGTCTACAAGAACTACGACCCCCGGGCCCGAATCATCAAGGACGCCGCTCACGATGTGTTTGCGGTCACCGGCAAGAATCCCCTGATCGACATTGCTCTCAAGCTCGAAGACGTCGCCCTCAACGACGACTACTTCATCAGCCGCAAGCTCTACCCCAACGTCGATTTCTATTCGGGGTTGATCTACCAGTCGCTGGGATTCCCCACCGAGATGTTCACCGTGCTGTTCACCATCGGCCGCACGCCGGGGTGGCTCGCGCACTGGGACGAAATGCTCGCCCAGAACAGTCGCATCGCCCGACCCCGTCAGCTCTACACGGGTTCACCCGAGCGCGACTACGTGCCGATCTCGGCTCGATAGCCAAGCCGCTTCGGTTTCTCAGACACCCAGCACGATCTTGCCGGCGTTGGCGTTGGCTTCCATCCGTTGGTGAGCCGACGCCACGTCCGATAGTTCGAAGCGGCTGTCGACAACCGGAGCGATCAGACCTGCCGCCACCAGGGGCAGGACCTCCGACGCGAATCGTCGGGTGATCGCGATCTTGGCTTCCAGAGGTCGGGCCCGCAGCGTGGTCCCGATGATCGAGCCGCGTTTCGCCAGGAGCGAGCCGACATCGAACGGAACGCTCCCCCCGGCCATGAGACCGACCTGGATCACTCGGCCGCCGGTTCGCAGACTCGCCACGTTGCGCGCCACGTAGTCCCCGCCGATCACGTCGAGCACGACATCGACTCCCTCGCCGCCGGTGGCTTCAGCGACGGCCTCCACGTAGTCCTCTGCCGCGTAGTCGACCACCACGTCGGCACCGAGCGCCTCACATACGGAGTGCTTTCCGGCCGAAGCGGTGACGATGATCCTCGCTCCCATGGCCTTCACAATCTGGATGGCCGACGTGCCGACTCCTGAAGCGCCGGCGTGCACAAGCGCCCAGCGACCGCTGGTGAGACCACCCTGCACCACCAGCGCATCCCATGCGGTGATGAACGTCTCGGGCCACGCCCCGGCCACCTCGAGTGGCAGTTGATCGGGAACGAGCATTGTCATCCGCTCGTGGATGGCGATCCTCTCGGCGTAGGCACCGCCGTTGGTTATGGCCATCACGGCATCGCCCACCGCTCGATCGGTCACCCGTTCGCCTACCGCCGCGACCCGTCCGGCGAACTCCAGCCCGGCGACTTCGAACTCCGCCGGTGGACCCGGATACATGCCCATGCGTTGTAGAAGATCGGCTCGGTTGACCGCAGTGGAGGCGATGTCGACCAGCACTTCCTCCGGCCCCACTGTGGGGTCGGGTATCTCCTTGATCTGGAGGACGTCAGGCCCTCCGTGTTCCTCGAGTACCACTGCGAGCATGGGAGATTCCTCTCTGTCGGATACTGATCGATCAGTCTCGATCGAATCTGATCTCGGCCGGATAGGGGAAATAGTCGGGGAGTTCGCCGGCCTCGTGCTGGTCCTTCATGTCGTTCCAGAACGCCGCGGTGCAGATGTCGGCGTGTCGGGAATCGATCACCTCGGCGATGATCTTCGGCGACCGCAGGAACGTGCGGAACTCTTCTGGGAACACGTCGTTGGGGGCCACGGGGAACCAGGGCTGGTCGTAGAGATCGTCTTCGTAGTTGTCGCTGACCGGTATCTCGCGGAAGTTGACTTCCGAGAGCAGCGTCAGTTCGTCGTAGTCGTAGAACACCACGCTGCCGTGGCGGGTCACGCCGAAGTTCTTCGGGAAGAGATCACCCGGGAAGATGTTGCCGGCCGCCAGATCCTTCACGGCGTTGCCGTAGTCGATGGCCGCGGCCCGGGCGCGGTCTCGCGACATCTCACGCAGATACAGATCGAGCGGGTAGAGCCGCCGCTCGGTGTAGACGTGGTGAAGGATGACTTCTTCGTCGGTGATGGTGACCGACCGTTCGCAGTCGGTGCGGAGTTCGTCGAGAAGGTCGTCGTCGAACCGGTCGCGCTGGAAGCTCAAGTTCTCGAATTCCTGGGCATCGACCAGGCGGCCCACGCGGTCGTGGTCGAACACCAGCTTGTAGCGCCGCTTCACTTCGTCGGGCGTGGTGTGCTTGCTCGGCGGGAAGCGGTCCTTGATGAGTTTGAACACGACATCGAACGACGGCAGCGTGAACACCGCCATCACCATGCCGCGCACACCGCGCGCCCTCTCGAATCTGGTGTTGGAGTGGTCCATGTGGCGGTAGAGCGCCCGAAACAGGTTGGTCTTGCCGTGTTGGCTGTATCCGATCGAGGTGTAGAGCTCGGCCAATGGCTTCACGGGTAGCAGCGATTTGATGAAACCTGCCACCGCAGCCGGGCGCTGACACAGCACATGGAAGTAGGAGCGGGTGTAGCCGAACAGTCGGCTCGCATCCCATTCGGTGAGGATCACGGCATCGACCCGGACCCCCGACTCGTCGCTGAGCAGTGGGATCACGAGGGGAGACACCCGGTTGAGCCAGCGAACCCGTCCGACCAGGTAGGCGCCTTTGTTTCGATAGAACACCGACCGGAGCATCTCGATCGACTCGATGTCGTCCCACCTCGAACCCAGATACTCGTCGAGTCGGTTGGCGACCCTTTGGGCGTCTCGATCGGCATCTTCGAAGTGATCGGCCAGAGGGCTCTCGCCGATGACGGCTCGCATGGTGTCGGCGGTGGACCCCTCGATCGGATAGATCGTGTATTCGCCGTCGGTGGCATCGTCCACGGGCAGGGCGGTGGGGCCCAGCCACAGAAACTCGAGCTCGGGGTCGAGGCCCACGATGTCGAAGAGTCGGCGGGTCACCGAGTTGTAGAACGTCTCGGCTAGCTCGAAGTCGAGTCGCGGCTTGATCAGCTCGACGTAGCGACGTCTCGTGGCGATCCAGCAGCGTCGGGCTTCGTGATCGTCGTCGGGGAGAGCCGAGCGGCACTCCTCCACCGCAACGTTGACGAACTGCTTGTGGAGATCGAGACGTTGCTGGGCGTCGACTTGGTGGGCTTCCCAGTCGCGTTGAAGAAAACGCTCGCTGGCCCGGCGGCTGACGTCGAGGAACCGCTCGTGAAACTCGACGAATGAGTCGTGAAGAACCGTCGCGTGGCGTTCGATGTGCGGGTCGGAGGAGACTCCGCTGAGCTGATCCGGGGCCAAGGCTCTTCCGTTCAGTCGCTCGGTCCGAGACGGAGACCGCCGTTGGTGGACGCTCCTGTCGACCAGTCGGCGAAGAAGCGATATCGGTCGCCTCTGATCAGGGTGATTCGCCATTCGAGATCGGTTTCGCCGTCGCGGCCGAGCCGTTCGACTCGAAATGCCGCCCCGCCCTCGACCATTCCCAGAAGCGACCGGAGGTCTTCGTCGGGAACCACCGGAGCAATTCGCTCCCAGCCATTGGTGGGGCGACGTCCGCAGCTGCGCTCCAGTTCGTCGTAGAGGGCCGTGTGGGAGAAATCGACATCGAGCAAAGGGCGTCCCAGGTCGGCGGGTAGCCAGGTGCGGTCGAAAGCCAATGGAACGTTGCCAGCGAGTCGGAGCCGATCGAGTCGGAACACTTCGCTTCCGGGTTCGAGACCCAGACGGGTAACGGCATCCTCATCGTGTTCGATGCCGACGTGCAGAACCCGGCTCTCCTGCTCGGCGCCGGTCGACTCGATGCTGGCGAACAGGCTGTAGAGCGTGCCCATTCGTTGTTCGAAGCGGGCGTGGTCGACGACGGTGCCGCGTCCTCTCACTCTCGATACCAAGCCGTCGCGTCCGAGGGCGGACACCGCCTCACGTACCGTGTGGCGACTCACGTTGTAGTGCCGTGTCAGCTCGAGGTCGGTGGGGAATCGCTCATCGAACTCTCCTTCGCACAGCCGCTGACGAAGCTGATCTTCGAGCTGTGCCCAGAGGGGCTGGCTGCTGGTCCGGTCGAGTGATGACGCCACGAAGTCCACCCAAGGTCCCTCAGGTCGCCTCGGCGATGCGCTCGTGGTGATGAATCACCTCGGCTATCACGAAACGGAGAAATTTCTCGCTGAACTCTGGATCGAGGTTGGCCTCGGAGGCCAAGCCGCGGAGACGAGCGAGCTGTTGGGCTTCACGTTCGGGATCAGCGGCAGCGAGTCCGACCTCGGCTTTGTAGACCCCGACCTCTTTGGTAATCCGGAATCTCTCGGCCAGCATCAAGATGAGTGCGGCGTCGATGTTGTCGATACTCGAACGAAATATCTCGAGCTGGTCATCGGCCACGATTCGTCCTCACCTCGAGTCATAGCTCCGAACCGCCGCCCCCGAGGGCGACGGATGGAGGTATCCGGAGTGGGCCGTGGGGGAGTTGAACCCTCGACCTCCTGCGTGTCGAGCAGGCGCTCTAACCAACTGAGCTAACGGCCCGGAGATCGGAACTGTAGCAGCGGCACTGGCGTGTGCCTCTGTTGACAACGGGCCCGCAACCGCCAGACAGCAGCGGCCGCCGGATGATCCGGCGGCCACCAACCGACGAGCGCCGGGCGGGATTTGAACCCGCGACTGTACGGCTTTGCAGGCCGCTCCCTTGGGCCGCTCGGGCACCGGCGCAGGAGAACCGCATGGTACCGCCGCCTCAGGTCATGCCAACATGTCGCGGTGGACGACACTCCCGCCGATTCCGATTCTCCCCCGCCGCAACGCCGAGCCCCGCTCGAGATGTTGGGGGTACTGGCCAAGTGCGACGGCCAGATCTCCGAGACCAGCCAACTCATCGAGATCATCACTCTCGAAGGCCTGCTCGGAATCTGGTGGCATGGCGAGCCGGGAGCAACCGATGTCGTGCTCATGTGCGGCGGAGCAGCCGGCGGATCGCTCGGGCCGGGGCGATCGTTGTACCTGGAGCTCGGCCAGAAACTGGCCGAGGAGGGCCGGGCTGCCATGGCCGTCGACTATCGGCGGCCGGGCGACACCCGGAAGTGTGTTCTCGATGTCTGCGCGGCGGCGGATCTGGCCCTGCGAAACGGGGCCGAACGCTACGTGATCCTCGGCCACTCCTTCGGTGGAGCGGTCGCCATCCAAGCCGCCGGGGTGTTCCCGTCTACCACCGCGGGCGTGATCACCTATGCGACCCAATCAGCCGGTTGCGAGGAAGCATCGGCCATGGGCGACGTGCCGCTGCTCCTCGTTCATGGCGAATCCGACTCGATACTTCCGCCGGTGAATTCCGAGATGGTGCGCACCATGGCCGGCCACGGCGACATCGAGATCATTGCCGGTGCCGACCATCTACTCTCTGAGCAGCCCGACCATCTGTTCGATCTGAGTCTGGACTGGATCACCGATCGATTCGAACAGCACCGCGACCGGACCGATCCACGAATGGAGTTGTGATGACGCACCAGGAAACGATCGAGAACGCTCACCGCCACCTGTGGGGGCATTTCACCAATATCGGCGAGTCGCCTGAGCACACGCGGGTGATCGACCACGGCGATGGTTGCTACGTGTGGGACGACGAAGGAAACCGCTACCTCGACGGCCTCGCCGGTTTGTTCGTCAGTCAGGTCGGCCACGGCCGGCGAAGCCTGGCTGAAGCGGCGGCGAAGCAGGCCGAGAAGCTGGCCTACTTCCCGATCTGGACCTATGCCCATCCCACCGCGGTCGAACTCGCCACCCGCCTCGCCGGCCATGCCCCCGGCGACCTCAACCGGGTGTTCTTCACCACCGGGGGGTCCGACGCCGTCGAGTCGGCTTGGAAGCTGGCCCGCCAGTACTTCAAGGCGACCGGCAAGCCCGGCAAGCACAAGGTGATCAGCCGATATCTCGCCTACCACGGCACCAGCTTCGGAGCGCTGTCGGTCACAGGTCTGGCTGGCATTCGCACGCCGTTCGAGCCGCTGGTGCCAGGGGCCCGCAAGGTCGCCAACACCAACCACTACCGGTGCCATCTGTGTGGCGAACTCGATGCCTGCAACCTGATGTGCGCCGACGACATCGAGCAGATGATCCTGCGCGAGGGGCCCGAGTCGGTGGCGGCGGTGTTTCTCGAGCCGGTACAGAACGCCGGTGGCTGCTTCGTCCCGCCGGACGGATACTTCCAGAAGGTCCGGGAGGTCTGCGACCGGTACGACGTGCTGCTGGTGTCGGACGAGGTCATCTGTGCCTTCGGAAGGATCGGTCACATGTTCGGATGCGACCGGTTCGGCTACGTCCCCGACATGATCACTTGCGCCAAGGGCCTCACATCGGGTTACGCCCCGATGGGGGCCCTGATCGCCAGCGACCGCCTGGCCGAACCGTTCGCCGAAGCCGGCGGCCAGGATTTCCTTCACGGGATCACCTTCGCTGGTCACCCGGTCAGCTGTGCGGTCGCTCTGGCCAACCTCGATGTGTTCGAGGAGGAAGACCTCTGTGGCCATGTGCTCGCCAACGAAGACGCCTTCCGGTCGTCGCTGGAGGACCTGTCCGACCTTTCGATCGTCGGGGAGATCCGGGGTGCCGGGTACTTCTATGGCATCGAGTTGGTCAGGAACCGGGCCACCAAGGAATCGTTCGATCACGACGAAGCCCAGGAGTTGCTGCGGGGCTTCCTGTCGATCCGGCTACTCGAACTCGGCTTGATCTGTCGGGCCGACGATCGCGGCGAACCGGTGATTCAACTGTCGCCGCCCCTCATCGCCGGACAGGACGAGTTCGACTTCATCAATCAGGCGCTGCGCACCGTTCTCACCGAGGCCATGGCGAGGATTGGCAGCTGAGCTGCCCTGAGTCAGTTTCCGGTGAGCTCGTTCATCTGGGTCATGTACGAACCGATGTCGAAGTAGTCGCGCCACAGGCTGATCTTGCCGTCGGTGATCTCGAAGAAGCCGGCGATCGGTAGTTCGAGCCAGCCCTCACCGATCTTGAAACGGTCGAGACGCTCGTTGATAACGACGTTGCCGTGTTCGAATTGGCGAAGAATCTGCCAGTCGATCTCGCCGGCCGGAGCCAGAAACCCATCGAGGGTCTGGGCCATGGCGTCGGGCCCGGCGATCGGGCCGAACGGCATGTTTTCGTATGAGACATCGTCGGTCACCATGGCCACGGCCGCGGCTACATCTTTGCGTTCCACCGCGGCGATGAACTCAGCGACGATCTCGGTTGGTGTCATCTGTTTTCTCTCCTCTGATCAGGGCCGATAGCCCTTGGCGACTGCTTC
>JAJCXW010000002.1 GCA_029263235.1 Acidimicrobiales bacterium | reverse complement strand
CGCGGATCTCCGGACTGAGCAGGTCGTCGTAGTAGTCGCGAACCTCGGCTCGCAGCGCCTCTTGGCTCTCGTCGTAGCCGATGTACACGAAGACCCCCGTTTGTGAAGTCGCGGCGACCGGTTCAGGTGTTCTAGTCGGCTACTCGTAGCGCGTGCCAGATTCCTTGAGCAGTTCGATCCATTTGGACGCGGCGTCGGGGGCGAATTCGCCGGGCGTGTAGGTGACCGACTGCAGATCTCCGGAGTACGCGAAGGGTCCGTGGCGTTGGTATATCTCCCAGCTCACCGGGGACCGACGGTCGATGCCCACGTCGATTCCCTCGAACGGCGCCATCGCCATCAACACCGGCAGACCATTCAGTCCGCCGACCGGAGTTCCGTCGATACTCATGGCGGCGTTCCATATGAGATCTCCGGGCGCCTCCATCGACAGCCTCACCTCACGCGCTCCGTCGGGCATCGGCCCACAGTCGAGCTTGGCCATGTCGCCGTAGCCGTTGTGTACGTAGAACAGTCGGTTCCCCTCGATGTAGATCGCGTATCCCCCGCCCTGGTCGCCGTGAGCAACCAGAATCCCTTGGTCGCCTTGTTGCCATCGCATTGCCACTGCGACTTCGAAGGATCTGAAGTTGATCAGCTGCAGTGCCCGGTAGCGCTCGAGTGTCGGGGTGCCGGGAACGATCGTGATCTCATCCTGTAGCTCGGCGTCCCATTCGGGTCGCATGATCATCTTTACTGCATTGCCCTCGTCGAGGGGATACACCTGATTGGCCCAAGCCGCCGCCTCCCAGGCCTCCTGCAACTCGGCAACCTTGTCGGGGTGATCCGATGCGAGGTCGTGTGACTCGGTCGGGTCGTTGGTGAGGTCGTGCAGTTCCCAGGTCTCGCCGGCGAACGGCGTCTGGGGTTGGTGACACGTGACCGCCGACCATCCGTCGCGGTAGAAGCCCCGGTGGCCGATCATCTCGTAGTACTGCTCGGGATGGGTCGACTCGGCCGACGGGTCGTCGAGACTGTCGGCGAAGCTGGACCCGGCCGGATCGGGGACGCTAAGGCCGTTCTTGATCGACGGGATCTCGACCCCGGTCATCTCGGCGAGGGTGGGTAAGAGGTCGGTGACGTGCTGGTACTGCGTGCGGATTTCACCCTCGGCTTTCAGCCCGGCCGGCCAGTGGGCGATCAGCGGTACTTGTTGGCCGCCTTGATGGGTGTTGATCTTGTAGAGCCGGAACGGCGTGTTGGACACCATCGCCCAACCCATCGGGTAATGAGGCAGCGTGGTCGGTCCGCCCATCTCGTCGACCCGGGCCAGGTCGGTCGCCACGGAATCCCAGCCTGTGTCGCGGGTCTGGCCAACCAGTGTTCGGAAGTAGGCCGAGGTGCCGATCTGTTGTCCTTCACGCGATCCGCCGTTGTCGGATGTGAACAACACGATCGTGTTGTCCCACTCCCCCATCGCCTCGAGTTCGGCACGCAGCCGACCCATGCTCTGGTCGATGCTGTCGACCATGGCAGCGAAGATCTCCTGGTATCGAGCGAACACCTGCCTGGCGTCGTCGGTGAGTTGATCCCATGCCTCGACCTCGTGGCCGGGCTCGCTGTTTCGCGGAGGCAACTCGACGTCGGCTGGAATCACTCCAAGCTGTCGTTGACGCTCGAACCGCCGCCGACGCACGTCGTCCCAGCCGGCCTCGTAGGCCCCCCGGTACTTATCGATGTCGGCGGCCTTCGCCTGCAGCGGTGCGTGAACGGCGCCGTGGGAGAAGTAGAGGAAGAAGGGCTTGGTGGGATGTGACGATCTGACCTCGCGGATCATGTCGATGGACCGGTCGGTGATGTCGTCGGTGAAGTAGTAGTCGTCGGGGTATTGATCGACGTGGACGTGGTGGTTGTCGGCGTAGAGCCGGTGGGGATGATGGAAGTTGGTGAAGCCATCGAGGATTCCGTAGAAACGCTCGAATCCCTTCTGCAGCGGCCAGCTGTGGCGAGGCCCTGTTTCAGACAGGTTGGAGTCCTTGCACAGATGCCACTTGCCGACCATGAGACTCGCCCATCCGTTGTCTCGGAAGAGTTCGGCCATGGTGACGGCGTCGTCGCGGATCTCATGGGTGTATCCCGGAAACCCCGGATCGCTGTGGGCGACGTGGCCCATGCCGGCCATGTGGTGGTTGAGTCCGGTGAGCATCGACGCCCGAGTGGGTGAGCACATCGGATTGACATGGAAGTTCGTGTAGCGCACGCCGTCGGCGGCGAGTCGGTCGAGTTCGGGGGTGTCGATCTCGGATCCGTAACATCCGAGGTCGGAGAACCCGAGGTCGTCGGCGAGAACAACGATCACGTTGGGGGCGCCTGCCGGCGCGGTGGGTGGACGCGGCCAGTCGGGCTCCGAGGTCGAGAAGACCCTCCCGACCTTGCCGCCGAATCCGTCGTAGGCCTCGGGGGTGTCGCTCATTGCGGCGATGCTAGACGCCGACCGCTCACCCCTTGAAGAATGCCGGGCTCGTCGCCTTGCTCGGGATTGCATCCAGCGGCGTGGCGACCTGTTCCACGGTCGGGCCGTGCTCAGCCGCCAGGGGTGCCAGCTTGTCGAGGTCGAACCCATAGATGTCGGCAGCATTGCCGGCCAGGACCTTGCGCAGGTCGGTCTCGTTCCAATCATGGAACGAACGCTGCAACGACTCGACCGAGTATGGGTAGGTGCCCTCGTGGTGCGGGTAGTCGCTTCCCCACATGACTTTGTGTACGCCGAGATCCTTGATGGCCGCGGCCTCGCCCGGCGACGGGAAGCTCGCCCCGATCCAGACGTTTCGCTCGAAGTACTCGCTGGGCTTCATCGGCACCACAACATCGGCCGAGAAACCGAGTTCACCCACCCGACCCGAGGCCATTTGCCGATGGTAGGCATCCATCCGACGGAGGTCCTCAACGGCCCAGGCCACACCCTGTTCGGTCATCACGAACTTGAGGGCGGGGTATCGCTCGAACACACCGGACATGATCAGGTGGGAGAGGTTGCGGTGAGCGAAGAACGGGACTTCCAGCAGAAAGATCAGACCTGATGCCGGATCTTTGCCGTAGTTGGGTGTGCCGTTTCCGCCGTGTTGGGTCATCACCAGGTCGAGGTCTTGGACCGCAGCCCACAGCCGGTCCCAGTGGGGCGACCACAAACCCGGCAGGTCGACGTCGGGAGCGATGTGGGGAAGCATGAAGCTCTGGAACCCCTCGGCCGCGGCCCATTCGAGGGTGGCGATGGCATCGTCGATGTCGTCGAGGAAGACCTGTGGCAGCCCGCAGCGTTGGTCGGGGTATTCGGCGCACCAGTCTCGTAGCCACCGGTTGTGGGCGGTGATGCCGACGACTCGGCGTTCGTAGTCTCTCTGGTCCTTCGGCGGATAGGCGATGAGCATGCCGGTCGGATAGAACGGCGGGACGGTGTTGGGGAAGGTGATCTCGGCCACCACACCATCGGCGTACTGTTCGCCCACACGTCGTTCGTTGTCCCAGTTGCGGGTCCGGCCGTCGTCCTGGAGGTCGCGGTAGGGGTTTTGGTAGGCGCCGCGCCATTCGGCGAACTCCTCTTTCCATTCCGGGTCGAGATATTCCTCGTACATCTTCATGTTTCCGCCGGCGTGGCTGTCGGAGGAAATGATGGTGTAGCGATCGGTCATTGGTGCGGCTCCTGGAGTCGGGGGATGTCGCCCGGGGATCTTTGCCTAAGCATCATAGGCATGCGACAATCGTCGTTCAAGACGACCGCTGGAGATCAAGCAATGGCAAGGCGCCTGGGCATAACCCACGACGATGTGCTCGTCGCTGCCTTTGCCATCGTCGATTCCGACGGGCTCGATGCTCTGAGCATCACCGCAGCGGCCGACGCACTGGGCGTGAGGCCGCCGTCGCTCTACAGCCATGTCGACGGACTCCACGGCCTGCTCGACGATCTTGCCACCAAGGCCACCGCCGAGTTCGGAGATGCCCTGCGGGATTCGGTGGATCAGCGGAGCGACGACGACGCCATCGTGGCCTTTGCCGACACCTATCGATCATGGGCCACCCGGTTCCCGGGCCGATATGAGCTGACTTTGCGATCCGCAGACGATTCCGACGCCCGACGGATCGCCGGCCAAGGGGCTCTCGACACGATGAACAAGCTGCTGGCCGGATACGGGCTGACGGGTAGCCGGTCGGTTCGAGCCGGCCGCAGCCTTCGAGCCGCTCTGCACGGGTTCGTCACCCTCGAGGCCGCCGACAACCTTGGCCGCGGATCCCACGACACCAGCTTCAGCTACCTGATCGGACTGATTCTCGACGGAATCCGCTCCCCCGTCCGCTCCGAATTCCGAAATCAGGGGGCGTGAGCCACAATTATTGTGGAGCAACCCCCCAGATTTCGGTATTTTTTGGGGGG
>JAJCXW010000001.1 GCA_029263235.1 Acidimicrobiales bacterium | reverse complement strand
TTTTGTTGTTTTCGTTGGGGGGGGCGGCCACCCCCCACCCCCCCCCCGCCACTCGCAGTTTTGGAGCCCGTGTCGGCCTCTCAGACCGGTCAATCTGGGCCTTCCGGCCCACCAGAGTGGTCCCAACTACCCAATCCTGAAGATTTCCCAAACCTCAGCGGTAGTTTGTGTCGTCTATTAGCTGGGCGAGAGATGTACCCCCGTAGTTCTCGAACACCCAAAGGACGATCATGAAGCTCAAGAGACTTTCGGCCGCAATCCTGGTCACGGCACTGGCTGCCCTCTCGGTGACCACCGCGTCATCAGCAGCCGCCGCCGATCCGCTGACCGCGACAGTTCCGGTCTTCGGAACATCGATGACCATCACGGTCGTTGTGGACGATGCCGGCGACTTCGTGAGCGCCACCATCGTCTCCGCCGATCCGGTCGCTGCCGATGCGGCCAACTTCACCCAGACCGTCGACATCGACGACGACGGTGAGTTCGAGATCAAGTTCAAGAACAGCACCGACGGCGCCGAGATCGAGATCGAGGTCTCCAACGGCATCATCACCGAGACCGAGGTCGAGGTCGATGATCCTGCTGCCGCTACTGGCAGCGGCGTCTGGACAGGCGATCCGCTCGGCAACGGCAACACCGTCACTGTCAACTACTCGGTCGCGCTCGTCGATGGTGTACCTACTCTCACGATCGATCCGGCCATCTCCATTACCGGTGATCCGATCGATACCTGGGCCGAGATCCAGGATCCGGTTGTCGACAGCCACGATGACGAGACCGAGATTCGTCAGATTGTCTTCATCTGGAACGCCACCGACTCGATCGAGCTGGTCTTCAAGGTCGAACTCGAGCACGGCGAGGTTGAGATCGAAGTCGAACTCGACACCCCTGATCACGACGATCACGACGACGATGACGATGACGATGACGATGACGATGATCACGACGACGATGACGACGACGATGACGATCACGACGACGACTGATTCAGTCAGCCAGACGCCACCAACATTCTCCTAGCGTCTCCCGCACGGGACTTCGCACAGGAGAACGAAACTGAAGGAGCGGTCACACTATGTGGCCGCTCTCTTCATATACATGCTCATATGGTCAAGGCCCGACCCCCGCGACCGACGCGCTAATCACAAGGACCGAGAGGACCCACCAATGATCACCACCAAGCTTCCGGGCCGATTGATCGCGGCCGTCGCAGCCGTTGTCCTGCTCACCGGCGCCTGCTCCGGAGACGACTCGGATGTGTCCACAGCAACGACCACGACCACGGCCAGCACAGAAACGAGCCGCGACGCCAGCGACGCAGTCTCCTCCAACCTGCAGTTGATGCGGGGCGCCTACGAATTCGATACGAGAATCGAAGCGAGCGGCAGTCCGGTCACCCAGGTGGCCGGCCGAAATGTCGAAGGCAACTCAGAGTTCACGACCACAACCGGTTCCGGAGCCACCCTCCAGATCGTTTCGGTCTCCGGCACGATCTGGACCAGTCTCGACAGCGGAGCCACCTGGACCGAACAAGGAACCGAGGACCTGAGCTCCGATCCGCTCGGGCCGCTGCTGAGGCCCGGAGCCCTCACAGACAGCGGAGAACAGATCACCGCTACCTATCCAGGGTCCATCCTCGGACTCCCGGATGCCTCGATCGACGTCAGCCTGAGGGCTGACGGCGAGGCAGTCGAGTTGGTCTACGAGACCGAGAGTGTGACGGTTCGTACCCGACTGAGCCCAGCGGCCGACGCCACCCCGATCGGGGCGCCTACCGCGGGCTGACCAGCCGGCCTTCCGACACCAGCTTGTTGACGGCTGCCACGATTGCTCTCAGCGACGCTGACACGATCGACTCGTGTAGCCCGACACCCCAAATGGTGTCGCGATCTCCGGTATCGACCTCGACATAGGCCGCGGCCGTGGCATCAGATCCGGCGCCGACAGCGTGCTCGGTGTAGTCGACGATCTTGCCGTTGAACAGATCAGCATCACGCAGTCCAGCAATGAAAGCATCGATCGGGCCGTTGCCCTCTCCAGCCACTGTCACCTCACGACCATTCACGATCAGCTTGGCCTCGAGCTTGGTCTGGCCGGCGTCGATGGTGTCGGTGGTGGCACGGTGTCCGACGATCTCCACAACTCGATCTTCGGGTTCGACATACTCCGAAACGAATCGACGATGGATCTCATATGAGGTGATCTCGGTGCCGGTCTCCTCGGTGACGGTCTGAACTCTCTTCGAGAAATCGACCTGCAGCGAGCGAGGCAGATCGAGTCCGTATTCGTGGAGGAGCACGTAGGCCACCCCGCCCTTGCCCGACTGGCTGTTGACCCGGATCACCGCCTCGTAGCTACGCCCCAGATGCCGGGGATCGATCGGCAGATAGGGAACATCCCACTGGTCGTAGTCACCGCTCATGACCTCACCGGGCGCCACGTCGTAGATATCAGCCATGCCCTTCTTGATGGCATCCTGATGACTCCCGGAGAAGGCCGTGTAGACGAGATCACCCGCGTAGGGATGCCGTGAGCCGATCGGCATCCGGTTGGAGAACTCGAACACGCGACGCATCTCGTCGATATCCGACATATCGAGGCCGGGATCGACTCCCTGAGTCAGAAGATTGATCGCGAGGGTGACGACATCGACGTTTCCGGTGCGTTCACCGTTGCCGAACAAGGTTCCCTCCACCCTGTCGGCACCTGCCATGAGCCCCTGCTCGGCCGCAGCCACTGCCGTGCCCCGGTCGTTGTGGGGATGGAGCGAAATGATCACCGAGTCGCGGCCACGGATGTCGCGGTGGAAGCGTTCGATCATGTCGGCGTACAGGTTGGGGGTCGACATCTCGACCGTGGCCGGCAGATTGAGGATGATCGGATTGGCGGCAGTCGGACCGAACACGTCCATCACTGCCTCACACACCTCGATCGAATAGTCGAGTTCGGTGCCGGTGAAGCTCTCCGGCGAGTACTCCCAGCGGATGCTCTCGGGATCAGATGATTCAGCGAGCCCACGCATGCACGCTTCGGCGCCGGCAACCGCCACTCCGATGATTTCCGCCTTGTTCATACGGAAGACCACCCGCCGTTGGGTGGCCGACACCGAGTTGTAGAGGTGAACGATCGATTTCGGAGCCCCTTCAATGGCCTCGAAGGTGCGGGCGATGAGTTCGTCGCGTGCCTGGGTGAGCACCTGAATGGTGACATCGTCGGGGATGTGTCCACCGTCGATCAGGTCTCGAACGAAGTCGAAATCCGTCTGGGAGGCAGCCGGGAAACCAACCTCGATCTCCTTGAACCCCATGGACACCAACAGGTCCCAGAGACGCCTCTTGCGTATCGAATCCATCGGATCGACGAGAGCCTGGTTGCCGTCGCGAAGATCGACCGAACACCAAACCGGCGCCGTATCGATACGGCGATCCGGCCAAGTGCGGTCGGGAAGCTCCACGGCCGGGTAGGGGCCGTACTTCTCGTGATGCATCATGGTCATCGCAGTGGTTCCTTCGTGACATGGGGTGTGAAACTTGGTCTGAAAAGCACGAAACCCCCCGGCCCGAGGGCAGGAGGGATTCGGCGAGCACCGGTATGTGGCGCTCGCCTATGAGAGAAGAAGCAGGGTTGTGGTCGGGTTCTTCACAGGGGTCAGGGTAATGGATTCACGGTCGATGTCAATGACCAGACATCGGCCGCGCTGATCTACGATGCGCCTCATGCCGCTGGATCGTGCCCAATCCGTTCTCACCGATAGTGCCCTCGAATCCCTCGTCGACGCTGTCGTGCACAAGACCGAAGATGGCTACCGTGCCGCGTCAGCGAGAGGCTCGATCGACTTCCGTCGCGATGACGCTGGCTTCGAGGTGACCGACCAGGCAGGAGAGCCGCCGGTCAACGACACGCTCGACGACCGATCCGATGCTGCCTCGGAAATGGCTGGACAGTCCGACACTCTCGGGGCTCAAGCCACCCCATACGCGTTCGACCACATTGCCCAG